>CAITSL010000030.1 GCA_903895055.1 uncultured bacterium | reverse complement strand
TATAATCAAGTTGTGATCAAGGCCCAAGATAAATTTGGGCATATAGATGAAAAAAATTATAAAATAATATTTCAGCCATAGGCTGATCCGCCTCAGGCGGAAAAAATTTATGAAGAAAAAAGAAAAAAAAGAGGATAAGGGAGTGGGCATATCGGGTTTGGATGATACTTTAAAAGCGCTTCAAGTAAAATTCGGAGAAGGAGCCATTATGAAAATGGGCGACACTCCCAGGGTGGACCTAAATGTAATCCCAACGGGATCAATCGGCCTCGATATGGCGCTTGGCGTCGGCGGGATCCCTCGCGGACGCATTATTGAAATCTTCGGACCGGAATCTTCCGGGAAAACGACTCTGGCTTCGCACATCGTAGCTGAAGCGCAAAAACTCGGTGGCATTTGCGCTTATATTGATGCCGAACATGCCATGGATCCGGAATATACCAAAAAGCTTGGAGTAAAAATAAATGATCTTCTGATTTCTCAACCGGATACCGGCGAACAAGCACTTGAAATTGTAGAGAGTTTGGTGCGCACCGGGAAAATCGACGTGATCGTAGTTGATTCCGTCGCCGCCCTCACTCCCAAAGACGAAATCGAGGGTGATATGGGAGCCTATCATGTCGGCAAACAAGCGCGTCTGATGTCACAAGCGCTTCGTAAATTGACAGCCATCGTGGCTAAATCGAAAACAGTCGTTATTTTTATCAATCAAATTCGCATGCAAATCGGCGTGATGTTCGGTAATCCGGAAACGACCCCGGGAGGCAAGGCTCTGAAATTTTATACTTCTGTCCGTCTGGATATTCGCAAAATCGCTCAAATTAAAAAGGGAGAAGATGTAGTTGGTTCTCGCACTCGGGTAAAAGTGGTAAAAAATAAAGTAGCCGCGCCGTTCAAGCAGACAGAATTTGATATTATTTACAATGAAGGCATATCTCGCGAAGGAGAAATCATTGCGCTCGGCGAAAAATTTAAAGTGATTGAAAAGAGTGGTAATTCATATTTCTACTCCCCTTCCGGTGAGGGCAAGGAAAAGATTAAGTTAGGTGTGGGCTATGATTCTACTCGTAAATTCCTAAAAGAAAACACTAAAATCGCCGACCAAATCCTAAAGGAAATTCGTAAAAAGTTTTTGGAAGAGATCTAAAACAAAATACAACCCACCCTACCCTCCCTTGTCAGGGAGGGTTTTCCTTTCCCCCTGACAAGGGGGATTAAGGGGGTTTGATTATTTGCCTTTAAAATTTAATCTGTTAATATGAATTCATGTCTCAATTACAATACAGCGAAATTCGCGAAAAGAAAATAATTATTTACAATGGTGATCCTTGCGAAGTGGTAGAGAGCCACGTCGCCCGCACTCAACAAAGGAAACCTCAAAACCAAGTAAAATTGAAAAGTTTATTGACCGGCAAAACCATTGCGGCTACTTTCCACGTTTCCGATACTGCCGACGAAGCCGATATCAGTAAAAAAGATGTGAAGTTCTTGTATCATAATCGGGGTGAATTTTGGTTTTGTGATCCAGAAGATCCGAAAAATCGTTTTAAGTTGGATGAAAATCTGATCGGCACCGCTGGAAAGTTTTTAAAAGCGAATGAAAATGTCACTGCCCTCGTCTGGGACAACGACGGAGAAGAAATCACGATTAAGCTTTCTTTGCCGGTAAAAATGGAATTCAAAGTCAAAGAAGCTCCCCCGGCCGTCCGCGGAGATACTTCCAAAAGTGGCAATAAAATCATCACCCTAGAAAATGGCGCCACTCTTTCCACTCCGATGTTTGTGAGTGAAGGCGACACTATCCGAGTCAACACTGAAACCGGCGAATACGTGGAACGGGCATAAATAAACCCTCACCCTACCCTCTCCTTAATAAGGAGAGGGGGAATTCAAAATCCCCCTGACAAGGGGGACATAGGGGGTTGTATTTCTTATTTTACAACAAAAGGAAGCAGTCCCAGGAATCGAGCATGCTTTACTGCTAGAGCCAGCTGTCTTTGGTTCTTGGAAGTAACTCCAGTGCGTTTGTGGCTCATAATTTTACCATTTGGATTTAAGAACTTTTTTAGAATCGTTACATCCTTATAGTCTATGTGTTTGATATTGTTGGCTGAAAAATAATCTTGTTTCATATTTTTATTTAAAATGGAATGTCTTCCGGATTAATGTCTTCTTCGGGATACTCTATCGAATCGAGTTCTTCTCCCTTGGCTTCGACTGGCATTTTGGTAGCCGGACTTCCCCCAGTACTGGCTCCTCCTTTTGGTCCAAACTGTGTGCGATCAGCTACTATTTCAGTCCGATACTTTTTCTCTCCGCTGGTTTTGTCATCCCAACTGCGGGTTTGCATTCTGCCTTCAACGAGGATAGAACTTCCCTTTTTCATATACTGGGCAACTGTTTCGGCTTGGCGTCCAAAGACGACCACGTTGTGATAATCGGCCGATTCTTGTTTTGCCCCATTTTTATCTTTCCAAACCCGATTGGTAGCCAGGGAAAAAGAGCAAACTTTTATGCCGGAAGGCAAAGAACGAAGTTCCGGATCGCGAGTAAGATTTCCTATAACAATTGCTTTATTTAAATACATATTATTAATTCGTAATTCGTAATTCGTAATTATTAATTGATAATTGTTTTATACTGCAACCATCGCATCGATCTCTTTATCTATCTCCTCTTTGTTGATCGGGGCAACTTCTTCATTTTCACCGGTCTTTTTGGCTGTAAATTTCTTGCGGAGCGGGTCTTTATGCATAAACCTCTTGGCTGCAATAGTATTTTCTTTGACCGTTTTTAAAATCAAAAATCTAATAATATTTGCGTCTAAGTCCAATTTCTTTTTTAAATCTGGTGCGATATTTGCATCCATATAAAATTTCATCCAACCAAAATAGGCCGTATTATATTTATTTCTGACATTCTGAACCGTTTTCTGCATGGTATAAGCGAGCGGGATAATAACCGGCATTTCATCTGAAATCATTTTGCCGCCCAAAGAAAGCAGTAGCTCTTTTAAATTACCATAAATGGCCGGCATTTCTTCTTCGGATATTTTAGGCGTCAAAAGATATCCAATTTCATATACTTTGGGCTCTTTATTTTCTGTTTCATCAACAGAAACTTCTTTTTTGTCTTTATTTTCATTTTCTGACATGAACCATATATTAGCAAAAACTCTTAAAAAAGTAAAGTGCTCATAATTAATTAATGTTTTATCTTTACTACTTCGTAATTTTTTTAGTTATAGCCCCTGCAAATATACGAAAAGCCTTTCTTTTTTCTATAGGATACACATATGGAATAGCTATAATATATTTGCATTTTGTGCAAATCAAATTTTCGACATTTTTTATTGGTAAGCTTTGCAATTTGGCTAAATTTTCTGGAGTTACAATTCTATCTAAATACATACGCTTTAATTCTCCTGGACCATCTTTTTGATAAGTTAAAATTTTTGTATCACAATGATGGCAGAAAACATTAAAGAAACGAGAATATCCTCCCCGTGATTCCCTATATTTATCTTTTTTAAAATTAATTTTTATCATTTTATAAAAAAATTATGTTAATAACATTGTTATATGATAACAGAATATTGATTCTTTTGCTATAAAATAAAGAACCAATACTTTTCAACATTTGAAAAGTATTGGTTTAGATTTCTTAATTAAAAGACTTTAGATATTTCTCATAGATTGTACTCGCAATTTCAAGAAGTTTACCTTCCTCACAAGAGATTGACACATCAAACAGATTGTCATATCTTTGGGAAAAAAATTCTTCAAATTCCTTGCAAGCACTCTGAACCCTACTTCCAGTACTATCTCTGCCATCTCTCGACAAACGTTCACGCAAGATATCAATTGATGGTGGAAAAACATATACTGAATAAAGTTGGTTAGGAAATGTTTTAGCCATAATACTCATCTGACTAACTGGCCAGTCTAAAACTGGAAAACATTTTTGAGTCAAGGCTTGAGTTATTGGCGACAAAGGGGTTGCGTAACGTATACCATCATACAATTCATTTACAACCAAAAATTTCCCTTCATTCCACATGATATTTATTTCTTCATCATTTACTGGAATTTTATTTCTCTCTCCGTCTCTTAGTGGTCTTGTCATGAAAGGTGAAATGTAGATAAATCTGCTATCTAATTTTAGCAGCTCATCGATAATAGCACTTTTACCAACGCCAGATGGTCCAAGTAGAAGCAAAAATTTACTCATAGCGACCTCCCGCTTTATTGAGATTATTTTTTAATTCAATTACTGCGTCTTCTATTGCAACACGCCAAGGTTTTTGAATGCTAGAATACAGAATACCCCTTGATGAATTTACAAAAACACCATTTTTGTTTTTGTTCAATAAAAGGCCCAAGTTTGAATAGCTACCATTTTGTGCCCCAACACCAGCAAGTAAGATCAGCATATTTTCTGGAACAAGCATACGAATCCCTGCCATATTACATTCGCAATTTGAAGAAAGAACAGGAATCATATTATTGTTATAGTTCCAACGGTTGATAACAAGATCTAAAACATATCTCCATAAAGGAAGACTCTTTTCTAAAATTATATCTTGGATCACTGATCCTTTCGGATTACTCGTTTTAACTAAAACAATAATTGCTTTTTCTGAAAGTTCAGCTAGTGGTATCATAGTGTCATCTCCCATGTACGGATTAGCAACAACGCCATCTGCATCTAAAATATCGAAGATATTTTTAATGTAAATTGACATTGTATTGCGTGTATCACCAATCTTACAATCTAGAACAACAGGGATTCCCTGGTAATTTTTGTGTACATATTCGATTACCTTTTTAAGAACTTCATGCCCACGGGGCAATATGTCAAAAAAAGCTTTTTGTGCTTTATAAAGACATACGTGTGGTGCGGTTAGATCAATAACAGTACAAAGAAACATAAACACTTTCTCTTCGTCTGAAATCTTCTGTTTAGAAATTTCTAAAGGTATTTTACTTAAATCAGGATCTAACCCACAACATACTAGTGTATTCTTGACTACCATCCGAGAAAAGATTTGATCAATTGTTTTCATTAGTGGCTCCTTCCTTAATTAAGTTTTTGTGGCCTAAAAATTTTTGTTTTGCAAGCAAATGCTTTTTAGTGTGACCATTCGGCTCTATTACCATAGGAATATGAGATGATACCGAATAACCATTTTCAGCAAATATTTCAGCTTTCTTTGGATTATTCGTCGCGAGATTGATATTGCATGTTTCTAAAATTCCAAAAAATTTTAGAATGCAAATTGCGCCAGAATATGTTCTAACATCAATTACTCCACCAGGTGCTAAGAGTGCCGCAGATTCAACAGTATTTAACTCTAAGACATCTTGTATCCAAAGCGTTGCTAGTTTAAATGTCAAACCCATCCCCCGCCCATCTTGTGTCGGGATACAAATTATCATACCTTCACCTATTTCTGTAATAGTTTTCATTGCAAGGTGGAGTTGGTCAGTACATTCGCAAGTTAAATCATTAAAGACTTGTCCTGTTTCACATCCTGAATCAGTACGCAAAACAAGATTTTTTTGATTTTTAAATACTGGAATCAAAAGATCTTTATTAATTCCTGCTTTTACAATTACTGAATACCTTTGCCACTGATCGTCAATAGCAAAACTATATTCCCAAAATTTACCGTGACTAGTGTTTAAAACACCAATACCTCGTCTCTCAACTTGATAGTATCGCATTACTCCATTCTCCAAAACAGTTATCCGTTTAGAAAGTGGTTGCATAGAACGCCTAATCATGTTGATTATTTTTGACGTTTTCCATTTAGAAAGCTTAGCTTTTTTGCTAATTTCATCTAAGTGAAGTGGTCTTATCCCTTTCATTAGTTTCTCCTTTCTTGTTTATGATTTCTGAATTAGTTCGGCAGGAGGATATAACCCCATACTCTTTTTTTTAACAAATGTCCCATGAATAAGTTTAAACGCCAGTCTTTGCTCACTAACGTAAACCATTGGTACAGCTATCAAGCTATGGCAGTTTTCACATTTAAGGTTTGGTATATCTTTTTTTTCACTACATTGATTAGATAGCAGTGCAAGTTTTTCAGGATTAAAAATCCTATCAAGATATAACCTCAACAGTGATCCATGCCCATCTTTTTGATACAGAAGAAGATGTTGATTACACTTTGAACAATAAATGTCCAAGAAGTGAGAATTGCCCCCACGGGTTTTTGAGTAACGATCTTTCTTTAGTTTACTTGGATTTAATTGGTTGTTTTTCATATGATTGTTTTTATATTGTCAAATAATTGATTTATTTTATATTACAACTATAAAGAAGATTAGTCAACTATATGTACAGCTAACTAAACATTACAACCTTTTGTATAGTATTTATATTGTTATTTTACAAAGCGTCAAATTCCGCAAAGAAAATTGAGCCTTTGCCAACGCCCTCCGATTCGGCCCAAACTCTGCCTCCATGCGCTTCAGTAATTAATTTCACCGAATAAAGACCATAGCCGGTACTGTCCACGTTGAATTTCACGGAATCTTTGCCTCGTCCCCCTTCGGTAAATAAGTTTTGCTTGTCTAGGGGTGTTAGACCAATCCCAGTATCTTTGACGGAAAATAAAATTTTGCCGTCTTTCTTCTCGAGTCCCACGACTATCTTTCCTTGCTCGGTATAACGGAGCGCGTTTTCCAACAAATTATTAGGAACTTCTTTCAACCAAAAAATATCGCCCTTTACCATATCATTTTCATCTTTTAATTCTACCTCAAGCGCCAAACCTTTCTGTTCGATGGAACCTTTTTTGTCCTCTATCGTCTTTCTCACAATTTCTTTAAAATCGGCCGGTTTCATATCATATTGAATGGTGCCACTTTGTAAATTAGCGGCATTCAAAATCAAATCAATCGTTCCGATGCCCGTGATGTCCGAATCCAGACCCGTTTGCGCAATTTTTTTCACTGCAGGCGTTATTTCACCGAACATTCCGTCCAAGAGTCCGGCAAAAATATATTTGGAATGGGTAAAAGAACCTTTCACTTTGTGATTGATCAGGTGCATCAAGCTCTCCTTCTGCTTGATGACGTTTTCTAAATTAACATCAAGTTTTGCTAATTCTTCTTTTTGTTTTATCTCTTTTTTAACTGATTGTATTAAAAGATAACCAAAAATTATTGTTGCCACAAATGTAAAACCATTCAAAACGAAATTGATCGGGACTTTGATGAAAAAAAACTGTGCGCCGATAAGGATGGCCAATCCCCACACTAAGGCTTGAGTCGCAAGAAGTTTTACATTAAAAGTTTTAAAACGAACCATGAGAATCCCGATATAGACCATGAATATCACCATGCCCAGCATTCCATACATTTCAAGTGACGAATCCGGCAATACGCCTATTTCTGAAAGATAGTATGCAAATGATGTCCAGATAAAAAACAAGAAAAGAAAAAATTCGATTCCTGTCCCCATGAGAACAATCTGCTTTTTAATATCAGGCACTGCAGTCCGATATCGACGAATAAGCAGGACGAGAATCCAGACTATCGCCAATACACCAAGCAAGGTGTAATAAAGTTCGAATGGAAGCCAGGCAAATTTAAATGCGTCGCAAGCGGTGATATCAAAGCCTTTGAGATAAACGGTGGGGGTAAAAATAAAGACAGGGGCAAGAAGAGCAAGAAAAATAATCTTGATTCGGAGCGAAATATCTTTTTTATCCAAAAATACGTAAATAAAATAAATACAGAATATTGCCATCAGGCCCAAAGTGATCCCCTGAAAACTCCAAACGAACAGGATAAAATTGCTATGAATATTGGTCCATTCGATAAGATCTGAGATTGTCCAAATTGAGAAAATGAGAGAGATTGCCAAGAAAAGCCGGTTGAGTAAAAACTGTCTGCCATTCCAAAAAACATAGAGACCAACAAAAAGCGCAATCACGGTGGTCGGGATATATGCGTAATACAACAAAGCTGGCACGCCAGAAGTAAATAAAAAATATGTTGGTTCAGAAAATAAGTAACAAATCATATATTTTGATTATTTGTATTGTTATTTTGTAAAGATCTCTGCTCTCCCGGATCAACTTGATTGCCGCTTTGGATATCTAGTTTATTGAGTGAGGCACTACATATATCGCCATCTATTTGGGGATCGCAATAAGTTATGGAACATTTATGATCATTCGGAAGGCACACACTCGCCACTTCACAATTGGTTATATCTTTACCGCACTCCGCATATAAATCAGGCGCATATTTCAGCACGTTGGAATAGTAATCCATTTTTATACATGCATCATCTTCACAATTTATAAAACATTTTTCTTTGACAGGGTCACACACTCCCTGATAGCTAACTACGTAGTCTTGTCTCACCATAAATCGATAATAAGAAATTATGCCAACTATCACGATAAACAGCGCCAAAACAAAAAAGAAGAAATGTTTGTGGAGATATGTATCTTTGGTTTCCATGGTATTCTCTGAAGTATATCAAAAATTGAATACTATGTGAAGATATTGGAGTATTATTTTACTTCAAAAAAAGTAGATACGTTCCAACCAAAGTTATCAAAATGGCGATAATTTTGGGCCACAAATGCCTTGCCTGTATCTTTTCTGCTATTATTTTCGGAAAAAAAATCGTTAAAAATATTCCTATGAGAAGCACAAAAATCGGCTGGAATGATTCCGTAAGAAGCACAAGCCCAATTGGAGCAAGAAGATATGTATACGCCACAATCACGTTGCCGGTTATATATATCAACTCGTTTGCCACATTGTAAGATAGGATTGTTTTTGAATTATTTTTAAATGCAGATAAAAAGTCGTCACGATACGAACGAATAAATATAAAGATAACGACGCCCACAGCTACAAGCATAACGTGTTCCCAAAATATTGTACGCCAGATATTTTCTTCGAGGGCTACCGCTTTAAAAATTACTCCACCTATCGCCCAAAAGGAAGCCGCCGCAAGCATTGGCAAAACAGTTTTTTTCCGAAGCTTGAAGTGATTATCCGAGTCGATTTCAAAAGCAACTATCGTTGTGCCAACAATAACAATAGCCATCGCAATTATTTGAAGTGGCTTTAATATTTCTCCAAGAAAGAAATATCCTAGGATTCCGCCAATGACAGGAACTAACTGATAAAAAACTATCACCACTGAAGCCTCTTCGTGTTTCAAAGCCAAAAGATAGCACCACAGGACTCCAACGTTAAGGCCACCTACCGTAGCCATAATTAGAATATCTCTCGCGCTCATACTAAAGACAGTATGATCCACCAAAAATATGAAGGGTAGTGCGATAACTGACAAAAGCGAAGAAAAAAGAAGTATTGTGCCAACCCCTTTTTGTTTGAAATATTTGTCCAGCAGTACTTTATCTATATAATTAGTGGTAGCGTAAAGAAGTGGACCTAAAAGCGCAAGAAAAAACCAATTCATATAATTTAATTACTGTATATCACTACTATTGTATTTGAGCCCTCTTTCGATATAATTCATTTCAACTTCTTTACATCCGAAGTATTTTTGTACAAATTCCTCGATATTTTCCATTGAAAACTTTCCACATGAGTACACGTCAATAGATATAAAATTCTTAGGGATTAGGGTGTGAATCTGGATTCCGCTTTCAATAATAGGAATCCACCCAGAAAGACCGGCCTTTTCGGGGTACATTACCGCATCACTTCTAAAAATAAAAGGTGGTGATTGTTTTTTCATTTTAAGTTTTTTGACTATATCTTCAAGAAAGTTGTAACATAAATTTAAATCGTCACAAACACCCTCTTTACATCCATAAAGATCTAGCGTCATTAAATGTCCAAACGGCTCCTTTTTTGATTTATTCATAATGTCTGTATATTATAACACATAAAACTTCAAAATTCTCATTATTTTTGTTTTTTTATAATAAATTTGTTCAAGAAAGAATCGGGCTTATATTTCGCTTTCGATTTCCTGAGCCCCGGTATCCCCAAATCTTGCTGCCAATTTAAAAAGAGCATTTTTTGGGTATTGAAAAATTTGGCTTCTTCCCAATTTAAGAGACTATTCACATTTTCATGATAGGAAGTATCTCCTTTACAAAAATGGGAAAGAACATATTTTTCTGAACATATTTCACAGATATCAAACCCAAGCAGTAAATTACTTTTATACAAAGAAATTATCTTTAGATTGTTGTCTTTGAGTTCAAAAAGTCTTTTAAACGCTTGATATTCATTCAGGCCGGAATAGTTATCGATATTTTTATTTTCTGACCATTTTTGAAATATTCTCAGATATTCATTTTCGGATATTTCTTCAATAGAATTTTGTCGAATAATATAATCCGGATATTCTCTGATAAATCGCCGGATACCTTTGCTTAAATTTTTAGGCCAGAGGTCCATGGTGGCTAGGCGTGGAATAGAATAAATGTAATCGCGAGAATCTAAGTCAGAGATAACGTCAAATTCGCTTTTGTCTAAAAGATTAATAACCGTTTCGGGAATTAATTTTAAAATACCATTTTTATAATTTTTAAGAGAAAACGCGATTAATTCCCGGGCAGTTTCATTTACCAGACTATCACCAATGAAAGAAAGAAAAGGATGCCCGGTTAAATAATCGGTAAATTTAACCACCAGATTATCATTGAGCGTCGAAAGCCCCATCTCTCCTTTCAAATCCCAAGCCCACATATTAGAAAAATTGAAATCCGCATACGGTGAAAATTTGGAAGTGAATTTTTCCACATCTTTTTTGTCATTTAATTCAAGTTTTTTAAAATCAGGGAATAAAGGTATCATAAAAGTTTTGATACTTGAATTCGTAATTCGTAATTGTTAATTTGTAATTGCTTTATATCTCCCACCAC
>CAITSL010000029.1 GCA_903895055.1 uncultured bacterium | reverse complement strand
TCCATTTCTGGAAAAAATAAAAAATAGAAATCCATCCAGAAAAAAGAAATAGCGTAAAAGTTTCTCTTTGCTAATGTTTTCTGAAAAGAATTTTACTACAGTGATGATCAATCCTTTTTCTGATTTTTTCCCATACCAATCTACTTTAAAAATATTGGAACCAATAATAAAAGTGAAAGTAAGGAAAATGGATATTCCAAGGGTAACTTGTAATGCCCTAAACCAATGAAAGTCTTTAATTATTTCTGGCGTATATAGTCTTGTAATCCAAGAGACCAATGTGTATAAAGCCAATACTAATTCCGGTAATCCAAATTTTATTTTTTGACGGAGCGTAGTGGCTATCTCCATCAAATCAATCCTTTTGATTTTCATGAGATACCTCCGTTTTTAAAAGAACAACATCGCTCTTTTTCGTTTCAATACTATCATATTTAGCCAATTTTTCAATCTGGCCACTTTATCCACAGTAGGTGATTTGACAATACCCCCTAGGGGGTATATACTGGATTTATGAAAACAAATAAAGGGTCTCTGGTGCGAAGATTAAAAATAATCGAGGGGCAAGTGAGAGGACTGCAAAAAATGATAGAAGAAGGTGTTTATTGCATAGACATTATTACGCAAACATCTGCGGTGAAGCAAGCTCTTTCAAATATTGAAGACAAATTAATGGAAGGACACTTAGGCACTTGTTTGGTAAAACAGATAAAAAAAGGTCAAGTCGAAAAAGCCACTAAAGAAATGCTGAAAGTTTATAGTTTGAAAAGAAAATAAAATGGAGAATATAAAAACTTTCAAAATCAGGGGAATGCATTGCGCTTCGTGCGCAGGGATCATCGAAAAAACTTTCAAGAAAACTGAAGGAGTGATTTTCGCATCTGCAAATTACGGCAACGAGTCGGTCAAAGTATCTTTTGATGAATCCAAAATAACTCCGGAAAGTCTTTCAAAAAAAATAGAACCCTATGGCTATTCTTTAATAATCGAAGATGAAAGCGCGGAAAATATGCATATGACCGAAGATGAACACAGAGAACATTTAGGGCTTAGCCAATCCAAAAATGAAAAGCTGGCTGAAATTCATAAGATGAAAGCAAAAGTGCTGTCTGCAATCCCACTGGCAATCATCAGTCTTTTTATTATGACCTGGGATATTCTAATGCAGTACGAATTGGTCGGAGAACCTACTCTCTGGTTAAAAAAACTTTTTATGTATATTTTGCCGATCATGGCAACCTATACTTTATTTGTTGTTGGCAGGCCATATCTTTTGGGTGTCTATCGATTTTTACATCATGGGGTGGCGAATATGGATACTTTGATCGGGATAGGGACTTCAGTCGCATATCTATATAGTGTTTTTGTGACTCTTTTTGCAGGCTCGCTCAAAAGTTTTCTGAATGTAGGACAAACTTATTTCGATATAACTATAATCGTTATCACTTTTATTGCTCTTGGAAAATATTTGGAAGCAAGATCAAAATTAAAAACCGGTGATGCAATCGAAAAACTTTTAAACTTGCAGGCAAAAACCGCTTTTGTCATTCGGGATGGCGTGGAGACAGAAATTTCCGTTAATGAAGTCACTCACGGAGATATTATTATTGTAAAACCGGGAGCGAAAATTCCGGTTGACGGGGTGGTGATAGAAGGAGATTCTTATGTAGATGAAAGTATGATTTCAGGCGAGCCGATGCCGATTCATAAAAAGGCAGGGGATATAGTTTCTGCCGGAACAATAAATGAGAGTGGTTCTTTTAATTTTAGAGCGACCAAGATTGGTTCCGAAACAATGCTTGCCCACATTATTAAAATGGTGGAAGAAGCGCAAGGGTCCAAAGCGCCAATTCAAGCATTGGCAGATAAGATTTCAAGTATCTTTGTGCCTATTGTTTTAATAATTTCCTTTTTGTCTTTAGGTTTGTGGCTGCTCCTCGGCTCAGGTCCGCTCGGTATAGCCAAAGCCCTGTCTTTTGGCCTAGTTTCTTTTGTGAGCGTCCTCGTGATCGCTTGTCCTTGTGCTCTAGGGCTTGCGACGCCGACAGCTATCATCGTCGGTGTCGGTAAGGGCGCGAAAGAGGGAATTTTGATTAAAGATGCGGCAACCTTGGAAAAACTTCACAAAGTAAATATTGTCGTGGTAGACAAAACCGGCACGATCACCAAAGGCAAGCCGGAACTTGTCGATATCGAAAATTTAAATGAAGAACAAATTTCTATTCTGGCAACTCTCGAAAATAAATCAGAACACCCCATCGCGCATGCTATTTTAGATTACGCTAAAGGAAAAAATCTAGCTCTGGAAACTGTTTCCAGTTTCGAAAGTATCAAGGGCAGGGGATTGAAAGGGACGATAGACAAGACGGAATATTTTGTCGGCGGGGCTGGACTAATAGAAGATTTAAAATTATCTTTTGACACCAAGCAATTAGATAAATTTACCTTAGAAGGAAAAACGCCGGTGGTGCTCATGACTCGCGAAAAAGTTCTCGGCTTCGTGATGATTTATGATGCTCTTAAGCCGGAATCTAAGCAAGCGGTCGCCGATTTGCATAAGCTTGGTATAAAAGTTGTCATGCTTACCGGAGATAACAAGCAAACTGCCGAATATATCGCAAGACAGGTCGGGATCGACGAGGTGTTGGCGCAAGTTATGCCAGAAAATAAATTGGACATCGTAAAATCCCTGCAAGCTGACGGCAATATAGTTGCCATGGCGGGCGATGGGGTCAACGATGCGCCGGCACTTGCCCAAGCTGATGTCGGGATCGCGATGGGTACCGGCACGGATGTGGCGATAGAATCCGCGGGGATTACTTTACTTCACGGAGATATTTCAAAACTTGCCAAAGCGATTAAACTTTCCAAAATAACCATGCGGGGCATTAAACAAAATCTTTTCTGGGCCTTCTTTTATAATATTGTAGGTATTCCGCTCGCAGCCGGACTTTTTTATCCATTTTTTGGTTGGCTACTCAATCCAGTTTTTGCCGGTATGGCCATGGCCTTGTCTTCCGTTTCGGTCGTGTCGAACTCTTTGCGGATCAAAGCAAAGAAATTATAAGAATTATTTTTAATGTGTTAGAATTACAAAAATTATTTTATGGAACAACAAAAATATCAATTTCATATAGAGGGCATGCATTGCAAAGCGTGCGAGTTAATGACGGAGAGTGAACTTAAGGAATTTCCTTATATTAGTGAGGTTAAAGCAAGTTTGCATTCAAATTTGGTTGAGATAACTGGGGATTTTGGCAATAGATTGCCAGATGATATTGCAATAGAATTAAATACAGTGCTTGTAAAACATGGTTATACTTTATTTGCCGAAGGTCCCGATGAAAGAGGAAAGAAAAAAATAAACTGGAAAGAATTTTATTACGCTTTTCCGATCACAATTCTATTTGTGGCACTTTACATATTCTTGCAAAAAATCGGATTGGTAAATTTAGTGAATGTGACGAAAGTTTCTTATGGCACTGCTTTTGTAGTAGGTATTATCGCATCACTTTCTTCTTGCATGGCTGTCGTCGGAGGGCTTCTTCTTTCGATGTCGGCTAGTTTTGCTAAAGGTGGGGATCGAGTAAAACCACAAATCTTGTTTCATCTTGGAAGAATCGTTTCGTTCTTTATTTTGGGTGGAGTTATCGGGGCGATTGGTTCTGCTTTTCAATTGAATACTGTGGGAACATTTGTTTTAGGCTTTATCGTCGCGATTGTAATGCTTATTTTAGGCATAAACTTACTGGATGTTTTTCCTTGGGCAAAAAAATTGCAACCAGGCATGCCGAGATTTTTGTCGCGTCATGCAATGGAAGTGTCAAAATTAAACCATACCTTAACTCCGCTTTTGGTCGGAGTGGTAACTTTCTTTTTACCCTGTGGCTTTACTCAATCAATGCAAATCTATGCTCTTTCCACCGGAAGTTTTACAACTGGAGCTTTGACGATGCTTGCCTTTGCTCTGGGCACCCTTCCGGTTTTGGGATTGTTGTCCTTCAGTTCTTTTTCCATAGGGAAAAGTCCTAAAGCAGGAATTTTCTTCAAAACGGCAGGACTCATTGTGATACTATTTGCGCTTTTTAATTTGATCAATGCCTTGGTCGTGATTAATATTTTACCGCCGATTTTTAATTTCTAACTTTATGGATAAATCAAGTAAAAAAAATTTAATAATCATTATTGCCATTATCGTTGCAGCTCTCGCTATCTTTTTCGCAATTAATTTTACCGGAAGATCTAAAGTAGCCAGTTCCAAGAATGAAGAAAACGCCAACAATGTTTCTATGGCGGTTGACGGCAAGCAGATTATTGAGATCAAAGCCAAAGGTGGATATAGTCCGGTACACAGTGTCGCGAAAGCGGGGGTTCCCACTATTTTGCGAGTGAACACCAACGGCACTTTTGATTGTTCCTCTTCCATCAGGATTCCGAATTTGAATATCAGCCGCAATTTGCCTATGTCCGGCACGACCGATATTGATATTGGGGCACAATCAGTCGGCACTTTCCAAGGTACTTGCGGTATGGGTATGTATCCATTTGATATCAAGTTTGAATAAAATTTATTATTAAGTTATAATTAATGTTATGAAAATCACACAAAAAACAATCTTTTTTATTGTTATCATCGTTTTGGTGCTCGGCGCCATCGGCACTTTTCTTCTTCGTGGTTCGAGTCCTGCAAGTACTGTTAATTACGACGCTTTCGCCACATGTCTCAAAGATAAAGGAGCCGTTTTTTACGGCGCTTTTTGGTGTCCACATTGTCAGTCCGAGAAAAAATTATTTGGCGCATCCGAAAAATTATTGCCTTATGTCGAATGTTCTACTCCGGATGGTAACGGTCAGACCCAAATTTGCAAAGATAAAAATATTCAAGGTTATCCGACTTGGATTTTTGCCGATGGCACCCAGTTGAACGGAGAAATACCGCTGGCCACTTTGGCAGAAAAAACTTCTTGTGTTTTACCGACAGCTAAATAATTAAAAATTTTATGAATTTAAATATGATTCATTACCTAAATATTTTTTTGGGAACGGGAGCAATAATTTTGCAAATTCTAGCTGTAGTTATTTTGCTGGTGCTTTTTTTCAGCCCGAAAAAAAGCACCTTGCTCGATTTTATCGAAAAGCATTTCTTGGTTCTCGGTTTTCTGATTTCTCTTTTTGCGACGCTCTTTTCTCTAGTATATTCGGAAGTTGTTCATTTTGTTCCGTGCCAGCTTTGTTGGTTTCAGCGGATTTTTCTTTTCCCTCAAGTTTTCATTTTCGGAGTGGCTTTATGGAATAATTTTAAAAATCAGTCAAGTGAAGCGAAAAATGTCATAAAATATTCTCTACCGATGCTTTCTGTGGGTTTCGTCATCTCTCTTTATCAAAATTTCATTTATTATTTTGGCAGTGTGAACCAAGGAGCGTGTGATTTATCCGGGATTTCTTGCTATCAACATCTCGTTTCAGAATTTGGTGGATATATTTCCATTCCGATGCTTTCGCTCACCAGTTTCTTTGCGCT
>CAITSL010000028.1 GCA_903895055.1 uncultured bacterium | reverse complement strand
TACCTCAGTAAATATGGGTTCAAGCACTCCCGGTACCCCGCCTGAGGCCATAAATGCCCCTGCGGATGTTTCTCCCCTCGAAGTGGTCAACAATACGACCCCTCCAGATACGGAAAATAAGGCTGAAATAGTCGAAAATGGGCAAAATACGGAAAATATCCTTGAAAATCAAGAAACCAAAGAAAGCTCAAAAACCGAGGAAATCCCAAAATCCCAAGAACCCCAAACGGCTCAAATGCCAGTAAATGAGCCGTTGGTAAAAATTTCTCTCGCTCGCGAACTTCTAATTAAAGCGAGAAATATAATTCAATCTCGAAAAAGAAAAAGGCTGGATAAGGTTATGACAATGTTTGCGAAGCAAACAAAAATTTCAAACGATGGAGTCGAAAAATTTCTTCATGTTTCAGATGCCACTGCCGAAAGATATTTAAATATTTTGGAAAAGGAAAATAAAATAAAACAAACTGGAAAAACCGGACATTCAGTTTCATATATAAAAATATAAAAAGGCTCAATAATGTTCTAAACAAAATCAAGCCTTGTGTGCGAAAATTCTTTTGGTTGTAAACCAACTTGCTATTGAAATAACAATAGTTAGTATTACTTGGGACAAAATGTAATAAATATGGCAATAATCTGTAAGTACATAAATCATGATTGTGTTTATCAAGAAATATATAACTGACAATGACATATATATCACGAATTGTTTTTTGGTAGTTTTGGATTCTTTATTTTTAAATACCCAAATTTTCTGAATTATGAAGTTTAATGCCTGACTCGTTAGATACGAAATTACCGACGAAAGCACATACCACACAAAAAGAAATTCAGTTAGAGTATAAAGAAAGACGTATCCAACCAAAACTGCTATTGCTCCACCAAGACAGAATCGCACGAGCTCATACAGTCGTTTGTTTTTCACAATGAACAAATTTTTGTTTAACTTGTATTGATAATACTAATTTTTAATTTTTTTGCAATCTTCTAGGGAGCAAGCCGTCTCCTCTTTTCCTCACGGCGCTTTGTGCGCGAACGGGTGGGTGGGTCAAGCACATGTATTTTCCGCCTCGGGCATTTCCGCTAGGGTGGCCATGAATGAAGGACGAGTGCCTGTCCCGAATTGAAATGATTTCTCGAAAGCGAAAGCTACACACTAAACATAATATTGAAAAACGTAGAGTGGGGGTGGCGAGGACGAGCCTCCTGTAATCAGGAGTCGTCCGACCCGGGGAGAGGAAACTTCCTCTCCCCAAGAAGTGCGGGCAAACTTGAACGGCTCATTTCCTGGTATTTGAGCCGTTCAACTTTTTGCTTGCCCGCTCATCCAATCTAGGCACTCGTAGCCCTAGCGGAAATGCCCGAGGCGGAGCCGAGGGTTTGACTCTAGAAACGTTGCGTAACCACAGAAATACAAAAACATGATATAATTTGCCCGAGACAATGTATTTAGAATTTTGATTTTGTAATTTCCTGCGGGCAGAATTTGAAATCTCGCCAAAAGACACAGCCGAAAAAAAGCGAAATCCTTGTTCCCAAAATTTATGTTTTCGCTTTTTTGAGTCCATTAAAATAATCGCATTAGTAGAGCGTAAGTGGAAGTTTGAAATAATTACAAGCGTCGAGCGTAAACTTAATCAGCATCAGGATTTTGTTCATAAAAAGTTCTGACTTTGTCCAATATACACCACAATTTTTAAAAACAAAATTTGTATTTTGTGTTTTTTCATCTTTAGGTTATTATTCTCACAAGGGCCTATAGTAAAATGGTATTACGCGTCCATGGCATGGACGAGGCCGGGGTCCGATTCCCCGTAGGTCCACTCGACTCGTTCTTGAGGAACTCACTCGTGGCAAGCCACAGCAAGAATCAAAAGATCAAGTTTTGCGTCTTTAGCTCAGTGGTAGAGCGTTCCGTTCACATCGGAAAGGCCGTAGGTTCGATCCCTACAAGACGCACCCCGACAGATATATTTAGTTGGGCCTATGGTCTAGTGGCATGACGCGTCGTTCGCAATGACGAGACTCGAGTCCGATTCTCGATAGGTCCACAAAAAAACCGCGCATCGTTTGTTCGAATGCGCGATTTATGTCTTTATGATAAATTTTAATCTTTAAAGGGAAATATATTTCCCAGGGGTTTCTACTACTTCTGCGACTGGCATAGTAGGTTTTTTTAACAACGCCTCTTCCATGGAAAGAACAAAGTCTTCCACGGTTTTTATTTTATAAACTTGGTCATCGGGAATCACGACCTCAAAATCTCTCTCGAGATGGCCAATCATTTCCATTTTGTCGACTAAATCGAGACTAAGATCACTCTCAAGATCTGATCCAAGCTCTATATCAAGCCTATCGACTTGATAATGCTCTACTGCGTCATTCTGGAAAGCAGAAAAAATCCCTGCCTGAGTTTCGTTTAATTCATTTATCTGCAACATGGAATAACCTCCTTTAAGTTAAGTGGAACAAAATTATTATTTTCTCTTTTCAGAGTAGCAAAAAAACCATAAAAAGTCAAGTTTTTTTATTTTAGAAAAAATTTTTGAATTTGTTGCCAAGGCACAGCCACGAGTAAGGTTCCAAGGATAACAAGCAAAAGACCAATACCGGCTTGAAGAGTTATTCCTTCAGCTAAAACAACCACAGCCAAAATGGCGGTGAAAACAACTGAGAGTTTGTCGATCACTGTCACTGTAATTACCGGTCCGCCGGATAAAGCTTGATAGAAAAAAACCCAAGAGAGCGCTCCCCCCAATCCCGAAAGAATTACGAAAATCCATTGCTTAGTGGAAAGTGAATGAATCGCAGTCATGGATAATTTACCAAAAGATAAAGCGGCAATCGATACGATTATTGCCATAATAATGCCACGAATGGCCGTGAGCAAATTCGCATCAACTCCCTTGAGTCCAAGCTTGGCGAAAATTGTCCCGGCACTCGCCATAATCGCTCCCAACAATGCGTAAATGATATACATAGGATTATTTTAACATATTTTTGCGACTTTTTGAACGATAAAACTTTATGGCAAAGCGATGCGCTTCTCTGTTGGCCAACAAGATTGATTTTTCATATTTTTTAATTATTGTCTCATCTCCTTGTATTGCTTTTGCTTTATGTTTTTCATCTTTTACTACTCCCACAATCGGAATTTTAAATTGATATTTATTCAAAACTCTTTTCGCTGTATTAATCTGCGCGATACTGCCATCCACCACTACCAGATCAGGCAAACCCCATTCGAGATGCCGGAATCTGCGCGATAAAATTTCTTCGAGCGCGCCGGTATCATTGCTCCCACTTTGGGTCCGAATAATAAATTTCTTATATTCTTTTTTTGCCACTTCCCCGTTTTCAACTACGGTCATCGCTCCGACCATGTTTTTGCCGGACATATGCGCAACATCGTAAGCCTCCACCCGATTAGGTGCTAGGTTCTTGATTCTAAGTTCTAGTAAATCATTTTTTATTAACGAAATATCTTGAATATGTTGTAAGGAAAAAATCTGTCTTTTGACTTCACCTGCCTTTTCAAATTCGTGCTTCTTCGCAAACGCTTTCATTTCTTTTTGCAAATTGTTTAATATTTTCTTTTTCTTGCCCTCAAAAAATAACTTAAGATTTTTTATGTTATTTTTATAAATTTCTTTATTTTCCGGAACAAGATTTAATTGCTTATAAAATTCGGAATTATTTTTTTTACTGGACTCTCCATCTATATATGGAAAAATTCGGCGAATTATTTTCATTGCTTCGCGAAGTTGCAAACCATTTGTGTATGGACCGTAACAGGCGGAGAGGAACAAAGCAAAATTGTTTCGTCCGAGGGTCCCACCCGGTACTCCGGGAAGGGCGCAGGACAAAGAATTTTGCTTTGCCCCTTGTAGTTCTTTTCCTCTTTTGATAATTACTTTAGGAATTTCTTCGTCCGTGATACAAACATAATTCCAAGATCGATCATCTTTTTCCTTCACATTATATTTCGGCTGATATTTTTTTATTAGTGCCGATTCTAAGATTAATGCCTCAAGCACGCTGTCTGTTTCCTGCCAATCAATCTTATCAGCTTGCACCATCATGTCTAAAATCATCGGCCCGCGAGTCGCAATCAAATCCTTGCCAAAATAACTTTTTGTTCTGTCCCGCAGTGAAGTCGCCTTCCCGATATATAAAATGCCTTTTCCTTTTTTGCCCCCTTCACTTCGTTTCGAAGGGCCGAGAAAAAAATAAACTCCTGGCTTGTCTGGTAGATTGATTTTTTTTAAATCTTTTAATTGCATGATTTTATTTTACTATTTTCTAAGCACTTTTTTCAGATACTTGCCTGTATAAGATTTCGGGTTATTGGCTACATCTTCCGGAGTACCTTTGGCTATTAAATTTCCCCCCTTTTCTCCCCCCTCCGGACCAATGTCTATCACATAATCGCAATTTTTGATAATATCCATATTGTGTTCGATCAAAACGACCGTATTCCCCTTGTCCACTAATTTATTTAAAACTTCCAAAAGTTTCGCCACGTCATCGTAATGTAAGCCGACCGTCGGTTCATCCAAAAGATAAATCGTTTTTTCTAAATGCGGACGATAAAGCTCGGAAGAAATTTTTACCCGTTGTGCCTCCCCTCCCGAAAGGGTCGTAGCTGATTGACCGAGCGCCACATAACCCAAACCGACATCCATCAATGTTTTCAGTCGATCGTAAACTTCCGGAATATCGTCAAAAAACTTTATGGCTTCTTCGACTGTCATTTGAAGCATCTGGTAGATATTTTTATTTTTATATTTTACCGTGAGAGTTTCTTTGTCGAATCTTTTTCCTCCGCACACATCACAAGTGACATATACCGTCGGCAAGAAATGCATCTCGACAGCGATTTCTCCATGACCTTCGCATGCTTCACAACGTCCACCTTTTACATTAAAAGAAAAACGATTCGCTTTCCAACCACGCAAACGCGCTTCACTTGATGCGGCAAATAAATCTCGGATATGGGTAAAAGCACCGGTGTAAGTGGCAATATTAGATCGCGGAGTGCGACCAATCGGCGACTGATCAATCAAAATGGCTCTTGACAAATATTCCGTACCGGAAAAAGATGCGCAATTATAAATCTTTGCCGTTCGTTCTTTTCTATCCAATCTGCCTTGCAAATTTTTATACAAAATTTCATACATTAGAGAACTTTTCCCGGAACCGGAAACTCCGGTAATCACCACCATTTTCCCTAGAGGAATTTCTGCATTCATATTTTTAATATTGAAAACTTTTCCGCCGACAATTTTGAGTGCACCCTTATTTTTATCTCGACGTTTCTCTGGGACTTCAATTTTTGTTTCTCCCCGCAAATACGAAAGAGTGCGTGATTTTGAGACATTTGTTTTGGCAGAAAGTAAATCTTCCAAATACCCGGAAACTACCACCTGTCCACCATGAATACCAGCCTTCGGTCCAATATCCACAATATAATCAGAAGCAAAAATGGTATCTTCATCGTGCTCTACTACAATGATAGTATTTCCTAAATCACGTAAATTGTGCAAGGTTTTAATCAAGCGGTCATTGTCGCGCTGATGAAGACCAATCGTCGGTTCATCCAGCACATACAGGGCACCCACAAGACGTGAGCCTAATTGACTGGCCAAGCGAATACGTTGCGCTTCACCTCCGGAGAGAGTGCTGGCTTTTCGATCCAGAGAAAGATAAGTAAGCCCAACGTCAAGTAAAAATTGAATTCTGGCTTCGATTTCTTTAATAATCACTTTGGAAATTTCTTTTTCCTGTTCATTTAAATCAAGTTCAATAAAAAAGTCGGCCACTTTTTCTATGGACAAAGCAGTAAGACTAACTATATTCATTTTATTGCCTAGAAATACATTCAATGCCTCAGGACGAAGGCGCGCACCATTGCAAACTTCGCAAATATCCGTATCCCAAAATTCTTTTATCCCGAGACCGTTACAAGCCGGACACGCTCCATACGGAGAATTAAAAGAAAAAAGCCTCGGCTCAATTTCCGGAAAAGAAAAACCGTCGCGCGGACAAGCAAATTTGGTGGACATGATGAACTCTAGAGGAGTTGAGTTCCCCCTCTCCTTTAATTCACCCCCTTTCATTTTCCCCCTTAGCAAGGGGGAAAGGAACTCAGGATCACCAAACGATATTTTGACCAAGCCGTCGGATTCGGCAATAGCGAGCTCCACTGCTTCGGAAAGTCGCATTCGTGCATCTTCGACATTGCCTGTGAATTCATGCATCGAAAAACTATCCACCAAGAGATCAATGTTGTGTTTTTTTGTTTTGGAAAGCTCTATGCGGTCTCTTAAATTTTTCATTTTTCCGTCCAACCTGATTTTCTGAAAACCTTTATTCAAAAAATCATAGAGCATTTGATAATATTCCCCTTTTCTGCCTCGCACTACCGGCGAATAAATAGCAATCGGGGTTTCGTCAAATTCTACTCCCATTACTTTCCTTGTCCCGCGAAGTCTTGGCGAAGTGGGATCTTTTTTCCCTTCTTTTTTATGCTCTTCAATTTTTTGAAAAATAAAATTCAGAATCTGTTCATTAGAAAGTTTTTTGATTTCGTCTCCACAGACCGGACAATGTGGCCGTCCAATGCGCGCATACAACACCCGCAAATAATCGTAAATTTCCGTAATAGTTGCCACCGTCGAACGCGGATTATTGGAACGAGATTTTTGATCAATGGAAATCGCCGGTGAAAGCCCAGTGATTTCATCCACATCGGGCTTTCCCATTTGATTTAAAAATTGTCGCGCATAAGCGGATAAACTTTCCACATAACGCCTCTGTCCTTCGGCAAAAATGGTATCAAAAGCAAGGGAGCTTTTCCCGCTCCCGGACACACCCGAAATCACCACCATTTTATTGCGGGGCATTTCGACGTTGATATTCTTCAAATTGTGCGTCCGTGCACCTTTCACTATTAATTTGTCTATGTTTTTGTCTTTCATTTGTAAATGCTTAATTTAATACAACCCTCATAACGCAATTTGCACC
This sequence comes from uncultured bacterium, assembly GCA_903895055.1. GTDB lineage: Bacteria > Patescibacteriota > Minisyncoccia > Phycocordibacterales > UBA9973 > UBA9973. The sequence continues at coordinate 8,783 of CAITSL010000028.1, read as the reverse complement.
CCGCTTCCTTGTAGGGGGTGTGTATCTATATTAAGATGTTAGTATTATAGCATAAAAAATGAAAATTTCAAAATTACAAATTCAGAGCTTTTCGAATTTTTGCTCCATTTTTTAAATTTTCATTATTACGAGAGCAAGCCCTTAGAGATGAATTCTCTTTTTCGACAGCAGTCACGAAAGTTTTATTGGTGACTTCTATGTTCCCCTCTTTGGACATGGACAAGGCCAGCTGATAATCTTCGGCCACCATGGAAAGATTCAATTCCTTGGCAAGCTTGATGCTATCCTTAAAAATTTCAATTATCTTTTCTTTATCTTTACCCCAAAACGCCATCGAAGATCCCCAGACAAAGCGGGTTGCTCTTTCCCTTTTTGATACACAGAAATATTTATTCCATAAATTTGCCACAGATCCCAAAAACGTCCCTTCAAATTTTACCCAAGAACCCGCCAAAACATTTCCTTTTTGTAAAGTGTCGGTCATCACCTCTATCCAATTTTTCTCCGCAAAAGAATCTCCATCAATGCATAAAATAATATCCCCACTCACGCATTCAAGTCCCTTTATTCTGGCATGTACTGGACCAGGCTTTCCTTCAAACGGCACTATTTGCACTGGATATTTTTGCGCAATCACCAAGGTCTCATCCGTCGAATTATGCACCACAAGCACTACCTCATCGGCTTTCCGGGTCTGATTCAAAACAGACTCAATGCATTTCGCAATATATTTTTCTTCATTATGCGCAATAATTAAAACGCTGGTTTTCATAAAATTATTTTTTTGATTTTTCCCTTAGTGCAATTATCTCGTCTCGCAGGATTGCGGCGGTTTCGAAATCGAGTTCTTTCACCGCATGGTTCATTTCACGCTCTTTCATTTTGATTATTTTTTCGTAAATCAGGTCGTTCCACTCTCCGTCAGAAAGCTTGCTCTTCTCTTTTCCATATTTCTTTTCCCGCGCCATTGTTTTGCGGAAAAGCTCCACGTCGAGGCCGAGCTCTGCGCGAACAGTTTTTTCGTGCTTGTCTTCCAATTCTTCTGTGATGTCTTTGATTTTTTTGATAATCGTTTTTGGAGTAATGCCATGTTTTTTATTGTAAGCCATCTGGATGGCCCGTCTGCGATTCGTCTCGCTGATGGCATATTCTAAAGAGCCCGTCATCACGTCGGCATATAAAATAACTTTTCCTTCCACATTGCGCGCCGCGCGTCCGATAGTCTGCACAAGCGCCGTCTCACTACGGAGGAATCCCTCTTTGTCTGCATCTAAAATACCGATGAGCGCTACTTCCGGCAAATCCAAGCCTTCACGAAGCAAGTTTACTCCGACTAATACATCAAATTTTCCTTTTCTGAATTCAGTTAAAATTTGAATTCGTTCGATGGTTTTTATTTCACTATGTAAATATTCCGCTTTTATTTTTTTGTCTTTCAAATAAAGCGACAAATCTTCCGCCATGCGTTTCGTTAGCGTCGTCGCAAGTACTCTGAAACCTTTTTTGATAGTCTTCTCTGCTTCGGCAATAAAATCTTGAATTTGACCTGGATAATCGCCATCGGCACTTACTGGTCTCACTATCACTTCCGGATCAATCAAACCCGTCGGGCGAATAATTTGCTCCACGATTTGCTCACTTTTTTCCCTTTCTTCGTCGGCTGGCGTAGCGGAAGTATAAATCACTTGGCCAATTCGTTTTTCGAATTCTGGATATTTAAGTGGTCTATTATCTTTAGCACTAGGCAAGCGAAAACCGAATTCCACCAAAGTATTTTTACGCGAAGCATCTCCGGCATACATTCCTCGCAATTGTGGCAAGGTGACATGCGATTCATCGATAACAGTAAGAAAATCGGGGATATCCTTGGAGGAGTCTTCGCTCACCCCACCCTTCGCCCTCCCCTTACTAAGGGGAGGGTTGGGAGGGGTCTTGGGAAAATACGAAAGTAGAGTTTCCGGCGGTTCACCGGCAATTTTGCCCGACAAATGTCGAGAATAATTTTCGATCCCACTGCAATATCCTATTTCTCGGATCATCGCCAAATCGTAATTGGTTCTACGTTTGATCCTTTCCGCTTCCAAAAGTTTCCCTTCACGCTCAAATTTTTTAAGTTGTAGAGCTAGTTCCGCTTTAATATCTTTCACCGCTCGCGCAACCTCATCTTTTTCGGTAATAAAATGTTTCGCCGGAAAAAAGAAGATATTTTTTTCTTCAGCCAACACTTGCGAAGACACTGGATCAACTTTGGCAATCCTAGAAATTTTTCCGCCGATAAATTCTATCTGATATATAAAGGTTTCAGATATTGGCATCACTTCCACATTAGAACCAATCGAACGAAATTGACCTGGATTAATGTCGGCATTAGTACGTTCAAAATATATTGCAATTAATTTTTTCATCAAGGCTACCCACTCAAGCTTTTCCTCAACTTCTAATTTTAAATTCACGCGGCTGTATTCTTCCGGACTCCCTAATCCATAAATGCAAGAAACCGATGCGACAATAATCACATCCCTGCGCGTCAAAAGCGCTTGAGTCGTTGCATGACGCAAACGATCAATCTCTTTATTGATCTGCGCATCTTTTTCAATATAAGTATCGGTGATCGGCATATAGGCTTCCGGTTGATAATAATCGTAATAAGAAACAAAATAATGAACCGCCGCGTCGGGAAAAAATTCTCGAAATTCTTGCGCCAGTTGCGCGGCCAGAGTTTTATTGTGTGCGATTACCAAAGTCGGCTTATTATATTTTTCAATTACATTGGCAATCGTAAAAGTTTTGCCAGTTCCAGTCGCACCTAAAAGAGTCTGCTTTTGCATACCAGAATCGAGCCCTTTTAATAATTGCAAAATAGCTTTAGGCTGGTCTCCTTCTGGTTTATATTCACTTTTTAATTTAAAAAATTTTTCTGCCATGTTTATAACATTACCTCATTTTATAAAATATTAAAACCCCGCCGTTGGCGATAAAACAAAACCCCGCCTTACGGCGGGGTTTCGGGCACTTATGTTGTTACGATTAAATGTGAATCTTACCTCACACTCACACCCCGAGTATAGCATACTTGAAATAAAAATGCAAGTGGTATAAGATATCCAAACAGGTATTCTGATAGCTACCCTTATAAATAAACATTTTTAAGGGAGGAAAGTCCGAACACACATCCCGCCACTTGCCCCGCCAACGGCGGGGTGAACGGGAAAACGTAGCGGGTAACGCCCGTCGCCCGTAAGGGTAGAGTTGCGAACAGTGACGATATCGATTTTGTTTGGTGCTTGCACTGAGCAATGTCGAAGTGAAACGGCAAAATACTTACGCGTGTGCAAGATCGTGCTCCAATTTTGTTCGCCATAAGCGACTACAAAATTGAGAGCTCTGAGTGGAATCGAAGAGCCCTTCGACAAGCTCAGGGTACTCAATTTTGCACCACTTATGGTGGGCAAAATTGGTAGAGAATCGCTTGAGCCTGAGAGTAATTTCAGGCCTAGACAAATAACTATCGCTTCGATTCTTGCCCCGCTTTAGCGGGGTAAATCGGAGAACAGAATTCGGCTTATAAAATGCCTGTGTAAATACATGGAAACTCCCGCCTAAAAACGGGAGTTTTCTCTTGAGTTAAATTTAATTTAAACTAGCATCCGAACCTTTCGTGTTTTCTTTTTGGGCATCTTCGGCCATGACATCATCGATCGAACAGACTCCGGAAACACACGCGAATTCTTTGGCGCCGATGGTATTGTCTTCTTGTTCGTAATACATCAGTTTGGAGAAATCGATATGTTTGATTTCTTTCATTCTCTTTTCGTATTCTTCTTTCGAAATTTCTTCATACGGAGCGAGTTGATAGACATGCTCTGAGCGAGGTAAGAACGAAAGCCCGCCGACAATCTCCCAATTTTCGTAAACAAAGTTTGCTACTTTGATCCATTCATCGGACCCGACATAGATGGTGACTGATGGATTGTGTTCAATATAATTTATTTTTAATTTTTTCCATTCCTCCAAGAGATCAATCGCAGAAACTTCATTGCGAGTGATCGCTCCCTCGGGCGCTTTGATAGGAAATTCTAAGACGGCCACTGTTGAATTGGCAGTGGAATAGCCAACTTCCGCTTTCGAAGGAACGCCTTGATCTTTGATCAGTTCAAAGAGCGGATCATTAGTGGCAATCCGAACTCGACGAATAAAATATTTTGCATACCAAGGATGCATACCGGAGCCAACGTATAAAAGTTGACCGGAGTTGCCATGGGGCTTGACCGTGGTGATACAGGTGGAATGATTGATGCCAAACTTTTTGGCGTATTCTTTATTTGTTTTGATTGCTTCTTCCCGAAGTTCATTCAACACTTTTGCATCTCGAACTATTTTATTATCATAATATCCCGTGATCGAAACACCGAGCAGAGCTTCATCCTCGCAATTTTCACGCCACTCTTTTCCTAAATAACCAAAATTAGTGAGCGTGGCTTGATAAGTACCCAAGATGGTCGAAAGTCTTACCTTTCTTTTTAATTCTGCTACGCTGTCTTTCGGACGAACCACAATGGAAGTAAGGTTACAGAATTGTTTGGAACGCAAAGTAATTTCTCCGCAAGGATTGGATCCCGGCAGACCCACAATCACATTTTGATCGTCAATAATGCCGGCTTTTTTCCAATTTTCGATTCTGCGTTTCGGAAGCTGGGTCATCAGTCCTCCCCGATTGAAAATCCCCCGTTCGCCCGTACCTGATTTGATCAATTCGATCCATTCATTTAAAAATTCCGAAGCGGAAGGTTTTTGAGAATACACCGCTGAATTATTGGCCATGGAACGTTGACCGTTGTCAATCCAAAATTGTCCTTGTTTTGATTTGCGCATCGATTCATCGTCAATATCGGAAAGAGAAATGAGCGCGCTACGGCGCACTCCCCCGGCAACAACAATCAGACCAATCTGACAAATAATATCGTGCAGATCAATGTTGGTGAGTCGCTTTGCTTGGCGCGCCAATATTTTCGTTTTAGTAAAATTAATCACATCAATTAGCGGTTGAGGACCGGAAGCGCGACCGCCAGCCACTTTCAGGCGAGAACCAGCCGGACGAAGCTTCGAATAATCAAAATCAATATCATAACCATCTGCCCAAGTCTTGCAAGCAAGGACAAATGCGTCCGCCCAACCTTCTTTACTGTCTTCCACAATATGTCGCGCAAGTTTTTTCCCGGTCTGTCTGCGGATTTGTGGAAATTTTTGAACTGTTTCCGATTCAACTGAAAAACCAAGTCCGGCTCCGCACATTAAGATGTACATTATCTCTCCGAGATCTTGCCAAGCGGAAGGTGCGACAAAAGAACAATTGTAAGCCCAGACATTTGATTTTCGGCAAGCCTCACCGGCAGACCAAAGCAATCTCATTGAAGGACAAATTTCTTGTTTTAAAATTCCCGTGCGAACTTCTTCAAAATCCTTATCTCCAAATTTCTTACCAAGGTTTTCTTTCATATAGGCCATAAAGCGATCGACTGTTTCTAGCCAAGTCTCGCGTCTACCTAAGTCATCCTGCCATTTGGAATAGGTACGATAGAAAATAAATTCTTCGTAAGAGCTGACAAAGTAAGAACTTGATTTTTCGAAAACTTTTTTGTTTTCAGTGGGAATAATCCCGACTTCTTTTCGAAGTTCCGCTCTTTTTGAGCGGTAAAGAATATAAGCTTTGGCGGTAGCATGATATCCGAGATCCATCAAATGCGCTTCTACCAAATCTTGAATCAATTCAACGCTTGGAATAAACTTCTTGTCATTTTTTTCATCTTTAATGTGCAATAACTTGTGAAAAACTTTCTCGGCGACACCTTTGGACTCATGTCCGTTGCCTTCGGCCGTAACCAAGAACGCTTTGTGGACTGCTCCAACTATTTTTTCCAAATCAAAAGGAATAATTACCCCCTCGCGATTTCTGATACTTTTAATTTTATTCAATTCTTTTTTGCTCAAGGGCTTATTCTTATCCATAGCAATTATTTTACTCTTTTCCCTGGCTTTCACAAGAAAATACTCTAAACGAAACAACTTCATCTTCTTGTAAAATGACTGACGAGAAAAGCTTTATTTTAAACAACTTTTAGGGTAAAAATTCCACCTTATCTCCAACCTTTAGATTATTCTTTTCGGAAAAATTGGCCGAAACTTCAAGAACATACCTGTTGTCCACATTTGGGCCAAAAGATTTTGGATAGGAAGAAGGAAGAGCATCTTTTTTTATGTAAATCACTTTAAAATTTTCATCGAACCAGATCATATCGATCGGAAAATTCATATCTTTCATCCAAAAAAAATACTTGGACGGTTGGGGAAAAATAAAAAGCATCCCTGCGTCGTCGGCTAAACTTTTTCTCCCAGAAAGTCCCTGTTCTTGTTGTGTTTCCGTCAAAGCCAAGTCAACTTTGATCATTTGCCGGGCAATTTTTACAAATTGAATACTCTTATTCTCTAATTTTACGTATTTAATATTATTCTCTCCTGTTTTTTTGAGAGAATTATTATAACCAGTCAAAAAAAATCCTAATACAATTAGAAAAATAATAACTGCGACAAAAGGAAGGTACTTTTTAAAATTCATAAACTAATAAGAAATTATTTATGGTCCCCGTTGGTCCAGCCAAAAAGTTTTCCAATAGATTCCGGACTTTCACGTTTACGAATTATTTGGGTCATCCCATCCGAAGCGATTATTTTTGCCGGTTCAGAAAGTAAACAATGATGTGACGATAAACTATCTTGGTATGCGCCTGTATCAAGGATCGCGACATATTGATCAACATCTCCAGAGATTTTTGGCATCAAAATATAATTTCCTCCGGCAGTATATTTATCATCCGAATCACAAGTACTCCCTGCCAACCAAACTGTTTTTAAATGTGCGGTCATATTGTTGAGAGGGATTGTATGCCATCTCTGGTGGATCGTCCAAGTATCTTTCAAGTCATTGATAAAACTCCCATCAATCACATACCAAGCTTTGGCATTTGCTTTTGGAATATATTTTTTTGAAATAACTTTGTATATTGTTATTTGTGACGGAGCAACAATATATTGTCCCCATTCTACCGCTAAGTTTGGATGTCTGATCCCCGCTTTGTCCGATAAATTTTTCAAAATCTTTACAATTTTGCTTGAAACACCCTTGGCAGTATAAAACTTTTTCTTTTCATATGGAACACCAAATCCTCCACCAATATCCAAAGTATCCAATGTAGGATGATTTTTTTGTAATTCTACATAAATAGAAAACGCATGCTTTACTCCATCTAAAATGCTCTTTTGAGTCTTGATTTGCGAGCCTAAGTGATAATGCATTATTTTCAGATTTTTCATTTTACCCAAAGAAAAAACATCTTTCTCGGACAAACCAAAACGATCAAACTTTTTATCCCAATGAGTATCTGCTTTTATGTCTAAATCTATCCTTATTCCAGTGTCACCCTTATATTTTGACAATCTTTCAATTTCTTCCCAACCTTCGATAATCGGAATGATGTTCATCCCTTTGGAACGTAATTCTTCGATTAAATCCAGATATTGATCTGTCTTTGGACCATTGCACAGTACTCTGATTTTAGAATTGAATTTCTCCCCTTCCCATAATTTTTTTACAATCCAAAGTTCATTGGCCGAAGTCACTTCCAAATTGCCACCTTCGGAAAGAATCGGCAGGACAAATTCCTTATTCTGATTTACTTTCATCGGATAATGATAATAAAATTTACCTTTGTATCCGTAAATTTTCATATAGGCCTGGAAATAACCGATCAAATCTTTCAATCTGTCTTCAATAATGAAAGGGAAAACTATTTGAAGGGGTGTGCCATACTTCACGGCGAGTTTTGAAAGGTCATAAACATGATTCCCTTCGGTCGCAGTCAAATTGCCATCTTTGCTTACTCCCAAAAACTGCGTATTAAATTCATCTACTCCAAGTCTCCAAAATTTTCTCCAATTTTTCCCTTTTCTTCCCTGTTTTTTTATTTTTTTCTTACCCATTTAATTGTGTTTATAGTATAACAACCTCACAAATTTTGTAAAGAAAATTACTTATTTTTCATATAATTCTCCAAAAACTCTTTTTTGAATTCAAAGAAGTTGTCATCTAAAATAGATTGCCGGATTTTTTTGACCAAGTTCACAATGAAATATAGATTGTGAATGGAGGCGAGTGTGCCGGCTAGCATTTCTTTGCCGTGGAATAAATGTGCAATGTAACTCCTTGTATAATTCTTGCACGAATAACACTCGCAATCTTTTTCAATCGGAGAAAAATCGTCTCGGAATTTTTTATTAGTAATAATAATTTTCCCTGTTTTGGTATAAATCGTGCCATTACGTCCCAAGCGAGTCGGCAAGACACAATCAAAAAGGTCCACTCCGTTTTCTATGCCCATAAATAAATCCTCCGGCTCCCCTATTCCAAGCAAATGGCGCGGTTTTTCTTCCGGCAAGATTTCATTTACCCATCGGACCGCACTCGACATGTCTTCTTTAGCGAAACTTCCGCCAATTCCGAAACCGTCAAAGTCCATGGAAGAAATAACTTGCTGATGCATTATCTTATGCAAAAAAATTAAATCCAGAAATCGTTATAGATATTGCCACTCTTACTGGATCAGCATCGAATGCAATTGGTAAATATGCAATGGTTGCCTTTACTAACATTGAAGTTGATTTGGATGCTGATCTGATAACTGCTTCTCAAGATACTTATGAAAGAATTGTCCAGTTTCCTTTATGGGATG
>CAITSL010000027.1 GCA_903895055.1 uncultured bacterium | reverse complement strand
TTTTAATATGAAAAAATATTTCACATTAAATAATTTTGCTCAAGTTGGTCTTGTTCTTTTTACAATGTTGGGATTTTTACTTACATCATTGAAACTACCAGCATATGGTTTGATTTTTAATTTAATAGCACAGATATTTTGGGTCTATAGTTCATACAAGGCATGGAAAAATGCAAATCAGATTGGGATGTTTATCAATACAGTTTTAATTACCTTGATTGTGCTTTGGGGAATTATTAATTATTGGATTCTATAATTTTTTATTTAAATAGCGTTTTCTCTTCTTTTTCAAAACGAGCGAGAGTTTCCTCAAGTAGAGCCACCAATTGTTTAGTTTGTTTTATTTTGGTTCTTTTCTCTTGTTTTATTTCTTCAAGTGTTATGTTTAGTTTATTCCATCCATAACCATTATCAAGATAGATATTAAGCGCGGGAACAATCTTATCTAATTCATAAATAAAAATACTTTCTTCGTCAGTCTTTTTTTCATAATTTTCAATTGTTTCTATCAAATCTTTAAAGTCTCCAAATTCCTTTTTTAAAATAATCACTGCTTTCTTTTCTCTTTCCTTTTTTGTTTTAATTGTGTTAATTGAATCTTTGGAATAAACAGGAGTGTCGCCAGCATATACTTCTACTAAATCATGCACCATACCGTATTTAATAAGTTTGTCGATAGATAATTTTAAATTAAATTGACTTGTCAAATACCATGCCATCATGGCTATCTGATATGAATGTTCAACATCATTTTCCTTTCTGTCGTTCGGTCTATATACTGTCCTTTCCACTAGCTCAAGGTTCCTTAAGAATTTCAAAAATTTCAAATTTTTTTCTAACATAGAAGTATTATAACATTACTTTTTATTTAACCATCCTCGGTAAAAGCGAACTCAAGCGGGTTGTAATTTCATAATTTATCGTATCTATCTTTTGGGCAATTTCTTCAGCTGCTATTTCTTGATTTCCTTGTTTGCCAATCAAAACAACTTCGTCTTCGGCAAATACACTCTTCAAATGATTGACATCCACCACAAACATATTCATCGCCACGCGCCCTAGAATTTTGCATCTGGTCCCACCGATTAAAACTTCTCCTTTATTTGATAAACCCCTGTCGTAACCATCAGCATAGCCAATAGGAATCACGGCAACTTTGATTTTCTTTTTTGTAATATATGTAAGTCCGTAACCGACACTGTGTCCTTTGGGTAAAATTTTTATTTGCGCGATTTTTGTTTTCCAAGAAAGAACTGGCTTCAAAATAATTTTTTTCTGCCACATTTTTTCTAAATATTCCGATGGCCACATGCCGTAAAGTCCAATGCCAATTCGCACAATATTATTAAATCCATTCCTCTTTTCATAAGCCAACACGCCAGAAGTCGCAGAGATGTGCGTTTTTAAACTTCTGAATCCATTTTTTTTAAAAAGATCACAAATTTTTTGATATTCATCGATTTGTTTCTGGGCATGAGAAAAATTAGCCGTATCTTCAATGTTGGAAAAATGAGAATAAAGTCCATCCACCATAATATTCTTCATCTTTTTTATTTCCTGCAAAATTTTTTTAATCTCGCTCGGCATAAAACCTTCTCGCCCTAGATATGAATCGAGAGCTATGTGCACTTTTTGCTTTTTCTTTAATCTGCGAGCTGATTCATTAATTAAAAGCAAATGTTCAAAATCAAAAGCGCTTAAAATACATCCGATTTTTATAGCTTTTCCTAAATCATGCTTGCCCACATACCCAAAAACAAGAATCGGCTTTGAAGTAATTTCCCTGATTCTTTTTAATTCTTCCACACTATTCACTTGAAAATAATCCACATAAGGCAAAAGAATTTGGGCTATTTCTCTATCCCCGTGCCCATAAGCATTCGATTTTACCACCGCTGAGATTTCCGTTCCTTTTTTTACCAGACTTCGAAATTGTTTAATATTGTGAATTAAATTTTCTTTAGAAATCAAAATATAAGAAAACGGTAAATTTTTATCCATTCTTTTTCTAATATCCGCTTGTTTTAATAATTCTTTCTAATAATTCTCTCGGGAAAATTTTAGGATTTTCAGCCAAAGCTTGATGAAAAAATACAGTTGAAGGAGTAAGCCCCGGCAAAGTATTGATTTCAATAATCAGCAAGGCTCCAGTGTTTATATTCATAAAAGCGTCTATTCGAGCATAACCCTTGATCCCGATTTCTTTCGATAATTTCTCCGCCAAAACTCTCGCTTTTTTTACGGCACTAGGCTTTACAATTTCTTTGGGCGGAGGAGTGATATTAATGCCAGTACCTCCTTGAAATTTTTCTTCAAGCGACAGCACTTCTCCTTCGGCAATAGTGATACTCGGATAAAATGCATATGGTTTTTTACTTGCCCTGAGCTTAGTCGAAGGGTTTTTTTCCAATATTCCGATAGTCACTTCCACCCAGCCACTTTTCCTTAAGTGCCTCAATTTGTTTCCTGTGGAGCTCACCGAATCGGTTTCAATAAATTTTTCAAAAAGCAGTTCGGAAATTTTCTGATTCGACATTTCAATGATAGTATTCTGATTCCTTAAAACATGAGCCGGAATAAATTTTTTGCCTTCCAGGGCATATTTGAGATAACTTTCCAAATCTGTCTCTTTAAATAAATGAGCCACTCCGGTCGAACAGCCGTCATCTTTGGGTTTTACGATCAAGGTTTTCGCCATAAATTCGGATTTTAATTTTTTCCAAAGTTCTTTTACTTCCGGCAATTTAATGCCCTTTAGAGAAATGACTTTTTGTGGAGCAATGCTTATATTTTCCATTTTCAAAGATCTAATCAATTCGCCAGCTTCAAATTTATCCATGCAAAGTCTGGAAGTAGTTTCACCCGAACCATTAAATTTAATTTGGCGATCAGTTAACAATTTTTGGATATTGCCGTTTTCTCCATCTCCGCCATGCAGTCCCAAAAAAACAAACTTTGATTTTTCCATAAATTCACTGAAAGACATTTTCTTTGGGATAAAAAAGGGCTCGGTTGCTTCTTCTTCTCTAAGCATCAGTTCTGTTTTTACGAAGTTAATTAAATTTTTAGTTCTTTCTCTGTTTATGCGGGCATTTTTTGCATTAGCGATTATTTCTTCGACGGTATGATTTAAAATGAGCGCATAAGGCAATTCCCAGACACTCCCTTCAAAATCAAGCAAATATGGCCTCGGCTGGTAAATTTTTGATTTTCTTAATTTGAGCCAAACATTCGTCCCACTCATTAAGGATACTTGCCGTTCAGAAGTATGTCCGCCAAAAATTACCGAAACAGGTTTTCTTTTTTTATTTTTTTTGACAATTTCCGGGAAAGAAATTTTTTGTCGAGCGCATGAATTTTTAACGATAAAGTGAAGCAAATCGCTATGGCTCATCCCCAAGGTAGAGGCTTGTTGGAAAAGAAAACTGTTTTGTTCCATCCCGGAAACGGTATTAAAATCTGAAAACCAAATTCTCCCATCGGGCAAGACCCAGCCGTCAAAACGCGCAAAGTCGTCCATTTTAAACAAGGAGAATAGTTGCTCTGCTTCGGTCTGTATCCTTTTTATCGTTTCCGATGGAAATCTGGGCGGGCAATGATATTGCACTTGATTGGTCGGCAAATATTTCCGGCGAAAATCAAAAATTCTGCCCTCAATATAAGTCATCTCAATCTCGGAAGGAATTAACGCCACGGGCATGCCTAATTTATTTTGCAAGATGATAACGGTGAATTCTTTTCCTTTGGCAAATGGCTCCAGCACTACCCTAGTGTCCATTCTTTTGGAAAAGAGCAAGTTTGCTTTTTCGAGCGCCTCTTTGGGAGAATTAACGGAAAATACTCCGATGCTGGATCCGCCGGTGGCCGGTTTCACGATGGCTCTATGCACTTTATATTTTTTGAAAAAATCATCATAATTTTTTTGTTGTCTTTCGAATAGATTTTTAAAAGCGCCGAAGGTAAAGTGAAAAATCCTTTTGCTTTGATATTTTTATTTGCTTCATATTTATCAAAAGCCATTTTGCATGACCTACTACTCGAACCAATGAACGGGATCTTATTTTTTTCCAGAAATGCTTGAATCTGTCCGTCTTCGCCAAATGGACCATGCATGGCCGGGAAGACGGTATCGGTCTTTTTTAGGAGTTTTATCAGTGATTTAGCACTCAAAGGCGTTCTATGTTGGGCTAATTTGAAATCAAAATCCGAAGGGTTGTTTGAATATAGTTGAGCTTTGGAGATTTTATAGGCCCTTTTCTTATGATCAAAATAAATCGGGATAATCTCGATATTTTCGTCTCCCAAATGATCCAGTACTGATCTGGCGGAATTAAGCGAGATCCCGCGTTCAAGCGAGGGTCCTCCGGTTAAAAGCGCTATTTTAAGGTTATTTTTAAGGGAATTCACAAATTTTTGCAAAAAATTACTTTTAATACAGCCTTATATTATAAGATAAAAACAAAAAAGTCAAAAGGCCTGTGGATAAACAGTTTTTGTTTGCAAAAAATCTAGATACCTGCTAGGTCTTGCCTAGTGGTTTTTAATACACTTCTTGTTTATAGCATTCCTCGCAATATATAATCGGCGCGTAAGATTCACCATAAATAGTATTTACTTCTAAGCCACATTTGGAACAATTTCTTTTTTGTAATTTAGGTAATGGACGTTTTGCAAGACGACGCATATGCCGAACATCAAAACACACCCGCGGAAGCGGAAGATCCATTCTTCGATAGAAGGATAATTCGTTTTGGGTAATCTTATACGCCCCGACAGAATATTGACTATCTTTTTCAGCACAACTTATAACTTCATTTAAGATAGAATCATCAACTTCTTTTATGGTTTCAGGCAACGAAGAACTTTCTATAGTAGTTTTATAATTCTTTTTTTCTCTTTCTTTCCATTTATATCTTTTTGAAATAACTTCTTCTTTCGTCAGAGGGAAAAAGTCAGCTGCCGCTGTTTCGTTGTACGCAAAACAAGAAACAGAGTCTGGGAAATTTTCTCCAAATCTATATTCGATCCCTCGGTTATCAACATACGGAATTTCTTTCATTTGCTTGATTATTTTTTCTTTTATTATTTCATATTCTTCTTTAGAATATTTTTTATTTAATATCGAATACTCCCCTTTTTTGAGGCCAATGCAACCGAAACAATTACTTGATCCAGGACATGAATCACAATAAAAAAGATCGTGCGCTCCCATCCAACATTGAGTACAAAAAGAGAGCCTAGAGCAATTTATGCCACAATTTTCTGATTCATAGATGAGTTCGGAAGAATTTCCCCATTGGAAATAATCCATGCAATCTTGCGCATCAAAAATCGAAAAAAGGTATTTCCCATCTTTAACATTGATACACCAAAAAGATTCTTTTACATTTTTAGAATTGGTAAACCAATTACCGGAGACACTTTCTGATTTTAAAGTAACAGTTGATTTCTGCGGAAATTTTTTTCTAAATTCTTTGAATTTGCGCTCCATATATTCTATTCCAAAAGCAGTATTCAACTTCAATTCTTCTAGCTTTTTAAAATACTCTTCTTTACTGTATTTTTCATTAAAAATGCAAAACTGCTGATTTATTAAATTTACGCAACCAACGCAATCAGAGCAATTACGACAACCGTACATAAAGAAACAATCTCTGCATTCTTTGCTTTCCTGAGAAAATTTTGTTTTATAACAATTATCACAATCAATGCATTCATAACACAATTCACATTGTGAAATTTCAAAACAATCTACTCGCGGAACTTTTTTTTGCAATTCCAAAAACTGGGCAAAAAATGGTTTCGAAAAATCATATTCCATGCCGTATTTATATGAATCCCAGCTGTCCGAATACCATATATCTGTTTTATAAACTGGAAAAATTACACTAGCTTCATACATAGAAAAAATATCTTCTCCTGAAAAATCACATTTGCGCTTATATAAAACTCTTTCATTGGTACTGGCAAAACGTCGAATAAATCGGCATTCCGGGCAAAAGGTCGGCGGAGGGACTTTGATTTTTTCATAAAAATTAAAATCTTCCGATTCGATAATAAAATCCTTCTTACAATTCTGACAAATTCTGTTTTCTGTTTTGTCTTCCATTTTATCTATTCTACAATTCTATAGAATATTAGAATACTTTATGTTGCCATTAATCTTGCAGCAAACGGGGAAAAATAGTCCAGCAGTTGATTTTTATCAAGTTCAAACTTTTTTTTATTCAAATCTTCAATAATTGATTTTAATATTTCAAGTTCCCAAGTTCTGCCCCTCATTTCTGGAAATTCTTCTATTTTTTCTATAATATCTTTAGCTTTAGCAATCGAACTTTGCATTTCCTTATACTCTTTTTTCTGGTACTCCAAAAGAGCGCGAGAGACTTCGCTACCTAGATTTGCCATATAAAATAAGGGCGTGCGGGTAGTATTCATGATAAATATTTTAATATAACTCTCTTCATTTTATCACGCAAAGACACATTTTGCACTTCCATTACTCTATTGTCTTGTTTAGGACGAATATTTATCAGAGAAATATATTCTATCCTTTCATCTCCGTTTTTATTAAAATACCAATTAAAACCCCAAATATTTTGTTGCTTTGAATTATTT
Organism: uncultured bacterium; assembly: GCA_903895055.1. GTDB lineage: Bacteria > Patescibacteriota > Minisyncoccia > Phycocordibacterales > UBA9973 > UBA9973. The sequence goes on along the minus strand of CAITSL010000027.1, from coordinate 7,542 downwards.
TCAATAAGTATATTATTGGCATCCATGTGATATTCTCCACCCATGGCTAGAATTTCACGTTCGATGTCTACTACTCCCTTTATCATATCGCCATAAAACTTTTTGGCAATTTCACGTAATTCTTTCTCTGTTATTTTTTTGTCTATTATTTTTATATCCATTCTAAAATTCTTAAAACAGATTTACCACATCGTGATAACTAATCACGAGCATTAAAATAATCAAAATCGCAAAACCGACGGTGTTTATCGTATTGGCAATTTTTGGATTAATCCTTGAACCTTTGATTTTTTCAATCAAGATAAAGAGCAATCGCCCGCCATCCAGCGCCGGAAACGGTATTAAATTAATGGCCGCCAAGCTTATGGAAATTACTGCGATGAAAGATAAGAGATAGCCTATCCCAATATTAAAAATAATTCCGGTTATTTTTACCAATCCTACGGGTCCGATAACGGAATCTCGAACTTGTTTTGCTTCTTGGCTTCCTTGGAATAATTTTCCAAATGCCCGAAAAGTATCTCGAAACGACAACCCCGCTGTTTCAACCCCATATTTGAAAGATTCAAAAAAACCAAATTTTCCAGAGACAAGTACTCCTGGAGAAATTCCTACAAAGGCCCTTCCCAATCCGGTATTTTCTTCCGGAACAATATTTACCGATTCTTCTTTTCCATTACGAATGAAAGAAAAAAGGATATTTTCTCCGGGTTTGTTAGAAAAACTAACTAATTTCTCCACCGTTAAATCTGTAATTTTTTCCTTATTTGTTTCGACGGAAGTTATTATATCCCCTACTTTCATTCCAGCCTGATAAGCCGGACTATTTTTCTGGTCAACCGCCAAAACAATCAATTGACTATTGGTCATTTTTGCCTTAGCAGACCAAGGGATGCTGTCTGTCGCAAGCGGAGAACCCATTAAAAAAGTAAAAGAAAAAAGTAAACAGGCTAGTAGAAAATTAGCAAAGACTCCGGCAAACATCACCAAGGCCTGTTGCCATTTTGGTTTGTTTACTAAACTTCTGGCCGCATTTATCCCATTGGTATTTTCTTCATCCGGTTCTTCGCCGTAAATTTTTACAAATCCGCCAAACGGCAAAGCATTTAAGGAATATTCCGTCTCCCCCTTTTTGATGCTCGCAATTTTCGGAGGAAAACCAAAACCAAATTCATCTACTCTGATCCCAAAACCTTTAGCAGTAAAAAAGTGTCCTGCTTCGTGAGCTAGAACTATGATCAGTATTACCACTATAAAAATTAATATGCTTATTATGATGCTCATATTTTACCCCAGCACTTCCCGCTCTTTCTTTTCAAAAAGTGCTTCCAAATTTTTATTTACTTCATCGACAAATTTTTGCAGTTCATCTTTCCCGCGAAATTTTTCATCTTCGGTCATTTTCCCTTCTTTTTCTAATTTCTGAATTTCATCCCAAATTCGTTCGCGTTCTTGACGCACAGTAATTCTAGCTTCTTCCATTTTTTCTTTCAGAACTTTTACCAGCTTTTGTCTGGTTTCGGTTGTTAATTGCGGGAAAATAACTCGAATGCCCGCTTCATCGGTCGCTACCGATAAACCCAAGTCAGCCAGCATAATCGCTTTTTCAACCGCCTTGATTTGATTTTTGTCCCAAGGAGCCACGCGCAAAGTCTTCGGATCTTCAATTGAAATAGAGGCGACGTTTTTAATCGGCTGAAAGGCGCCATATGATTCAACTGAGACACCATCCAGCACCACGACCGAGGCTCGTCCGGTAGAAAGTTGGCCATATTCTTTGCCTAAAAATTCTTCAATCTTTTTAAGGCCGATTTTAAAATTTGAAAAGTTGTATTGCATATGCTTATTATAGCATAAATTTATAATTTCGGTATCGAAAGTGCGATAGATTCCATCAGGCTTTTTGTGGATGACCCCGGCTCTGAAAGATATTCCCTTACCTTTAAAATTTGATAAAAGTAATCTGTCTCAGATAGAGCCTTAGACTCTATCTGAGAGTCTAAGGCTCTATCTGTAAATAACCTTTGGTGCAGGACTGTTTCCAGCACGTTTAGAAACTTGAGGGATTTGGATCTTACTCCATCTTCTTGTAAATTTTCTTCATCGTTTTCGGTTAAAAATTCTTTAATGAATAAGATCCTATCGTTTAAACTCATTTTGATAAACTTTTCCGCTTCCCTTAAATCGATCCCTTCTTTTGTCCGAATTAAATAAAACCTAGATAGTAGAGTCGGCAAAATAATGGCAGTATTCGGGACAATCAGAAAAAAAATGGTATTTTCTATCGGCTCTTCAAACATTTTCAGTAAAGTATTTTGAGCTTCAACGAGAAAGTTATTGGCTGAAATAATAAAAACCTTTTTGCCTCCCGAAACTGCTTTTTCGATGCTTTGAGATTTTAAATTTCGGGCATCGTTAATTTTAAAAGAGTCTAAATTTATTTGATTAAAATCCGGATTGTCGGTCGTTTTTATTTGGAGAATATTCAAAAAATCAAAAATCTCAGGTATTATTTCTTCTTTATTACCTTCAATCAGATATGCATGATGTAAATTATTTTTATCTAAATGTATCCCTATTTTCATCATTATTTTTTACTAATGATTGTTTTTTTATAAACATCCAAGTGTTCAAGGGCAATGCCCGTACCTTTCGCCACGCAAAAGAGCGCATCTTCGGCGAGGATCGCCTTCACTCCGGTTTTACGATAAACCAGATCAGGTAGATTCCGAAGCATAGAAGAACCACCAGTCATAATAATGCCTTGGTCAATAATATCCGAAGCCAGTTCCGGAGGAGTTTCTTGCAATACATTTTTGATTGCTTTCACTATTTGTTTCAATTCTCCGTCAATTGATTTTACAATCTCATTTGTCCCCACTTGGACCGAACGAGGCAAACCTTGAATAAAATCTCTTCCTTTGATCGTGACCCGAAGTTCTTCTTCGAGCGGCACGGCTGCTCCAATTTTTATTTTTACTTCTTCCGCCGTTCTGTCGCCAATCGCCAGGTTAAAAGTTTTTTTAATATAATCGGCAATCGCTTGGTCAATTTTATTTCCGGCACATTTCACGGAAGTGGAAGAAACAATTCCTCCCAGCGAAATAACCGCCACATCGGTAGTCCCCCCACCGATATCTACAATCATATGCCCTTTTGATTCATAAATTGGAATACCTGCTCCGATTGCGGCCAGGATCGGCTCTTTCACCACATAGGCATTTTTAGCCCCTGCTCGGATAGCCGCTTCAACAACTGCCCTACGCTCGGTAGAAGTAACTCCCGCCGGCACCGAGATCATCACATCCGGTTTAAAAATATTAAATTTCCCCAGAGCTTTATTGATAAAATAACGAAGCATGGCTTCGGTCACCCGATAATCGGCAATCACTCCATCTTTCATCGGGCAGTAAGTAATGATGGATTCCGGCGTCTTACCAATCATATCTTTAGCCTCAAAGCCAATGGCTAAAATTTTATTGTCCTGCTCAGAAACCGCTACAACAGAAGGCTCATTTAAGACTATCCCCTTACCAGGAAGAAATACCAAGGTATTGGCAGTGCCTAAATCTATCCCTAATTTTTTTGAAAAAATTCCCATTCGTTAAATATATCACAAGTTATGTTAGAATTAAAGGATGAAAACAGTGTCAGTGATTCCTCTCCAAAAGGGAATTTTAAAAGAAGAATTGACTTATTTTACCGCTCAAGAGATTTCTCTCGGGGATGTTGTGAGTATCAGAGTGCGGAGCAAAAAAATACTTGGTTTAGTGGTTTCGATAGAGGATGTTGCCGATACAAAATCAAGCATTAAAGATATGCATTTTAATTTGAAAAAAATTGATGAAATAAAAGAGCAATCAATCTTTCGAAAAGAGTTTATCGAATCGGCATATCTTTCAAGTAAGTATTTTGTTTCCAGAAAAAATCTTGGCATAACTGCACTTATCCCCGTTGTTTTAAAAGAAGAATACGATAAGGTCGCCAACCTCTCCCTCCTTCCTCTTCTGAGAGGAGAGGGAGAGGGTGAGGTAAAAATAAAATCTGAAAAATTGCTTTTCCAAGCGTCACTCGAAGAGCGCATCTCATTCTACAAAACTTTAATTCGCGAATCATTCGCGAAGAAGAAATCACTATTTTTGGTATTACCAACAGAACGTGATATTGCTATCTTTTCGGAACTACTTTCAAAGGGAATTGAAAATTTTATTATCTCAATCCACGGAAATCAGAATCCCAAAAAACAATTTGAAAATATAAAAAAAATAATTACGAGTTCCCACCCGATATTAGTGTTGGGAACAGCCGTATTTTTAGCCATTCCTCGCCAAGATTTTGAAATAATAATTGTGGAACACGAAAGTTCCGGCGCTTACCGGATGATCGCTCCACCTCATTTTGACCTGAGAATCTTTACCGAAATCTATTCTTCCAAGACAAATGCCAAATTCATTCTGGCTGATTCTTTGATGACCTTTGAAACAATTGCAAGAAAAGAAATTGATAATTTCGGTGAAATTCGACCTCTCTCTTTTAAAATTAATTTTAAAGGAAAAATAGAAATTCCAGAGAAAGAATCTGCCTCTTCGATGGACAAGGAAAAGTTTAAAATATTAAAAGAAAATACAATCAAAGAAATAAAAAATGCAATTGAGAAAAAGGAAAACGTATTTATTTTTTCTTTGAGAAAAGGTCTAGCCACCATTACGGTCTGTCGGGATTGTGGCCAAGAAGTTTTATGCGAAAAATGTTTAGCACCACTCGTATTATATTTATCGCGAGATGGCAAGAAAAGAATGTTTGTTTGCAATAGATGTAAAAAGGAGGCAAGCGCAGAAACAAGGTGCGCCAACTGCGGAAGCTGGAATCTTTACCCCTTGGGCATCGGGACAGACACTGTATTTCTAGAAGTCACAAAACAATTTGGAAATATCGGGGTTTTTAAATTTGACAAAAGGACCATAAAAACAACCAGGGAAGCAGAAAAAATAATTAAAGAATTTTCCGCAGAAAACATAGCTACCGGTAAGATTCTGGTCGGAACTGAAATGGCATTTAATTACCTCAAAGACAAATTACCACTTTCCATCATTGCATCTTTTGATTCTCTGTGGAGTATTCCAAGTTATAAAATCAGCGAAAAAGTTATTCAAATAATACTATCGATAGTCGCCAAAACCGAAAAAAAACTTATCATCCAAACAAAGAACGAAAAGGATCCTGCCATTATCGCTATCACAACAGAGAGCTTACTTTCTTTTGTGCGGGAAGAATTGGAAGATAGACAGAAGTTAGGCTATCCGCCTTACAAACGTTTTATTAAAATCACTTATTTAGGCGATCAGGAAGAAACAACCAAAGTCAAAAGAGATCTCGCGGAAGTTTTCAAAGAATATGATCCCGTTATCTTCAGCGGATTTGTTGCCAAACTTAAAGACAAATATACAACCAATGTTCTCTTAAAAATAGATCCACAAAGATGGTCTTTACCGGAACTTTCCCAAAATTCCATTATTGATCAAAATCTTTTTGAAAAACTTTCCTCTCTCCCGCCTTCCTTTTCGGTAAACGTAGATCCGGAAGATCTGTTGTAAAAAGAAAAATATATTTACACGCGTCGCAATGCTTTAATAATAGCGATAAGCACCACCGCCCCGAGAATCGCAACCAGAAAACTGTAAAGATTAAAACCCGTCACTGCGCCTTGTCCAAAAAGACTCATCAGCCAACCGCCCAGGACTGCCCCAACAATGCCAACAACAATATCAAGCAGGATTCCCTGCCCTTCTGTTTTCATGATAAGAGATGCAACCCAACCGACTAACCCACCAAATATAATCCAAAGAATAATTCCCATATAATTTTTTCCTGCTCGCGCAGATTAAGCTTTTAATAAAATGCTTTTACTGCCACAGATGACGTGTCAGAGAAAAATAAATTACAGCCACTAAAAGAAAGAAAACCCCTAAATATAGTGGTTTTCTTTCATAAAATTTTGCTAATTTTTTTGTGTTTTTTCTTAGAGAACTTTCTTACCTTGAATCAGCCTGATAATAATCATAATGATTGCGATTACCAAAAGCACATGAATGAATCCTCCCAAAGTAAACGAAGTTATCATACCGAGAAGCCATAGAGCAACTAAGATTATAGCTATTGTTGTAATCATAATATTTTTTAATTAAATTTATAATTTTTTATTTACCTAGTCGCACCTGTTGCGCCCGTAGCGCCCGTGTTGCCGGTTGCGCCAGTAGCACCTGTTGCTCCTGTGGCTCCTGTGGCTCCTGTGGCTCCCGGTATTACTACAGTGGTCGTATTAGTAGCTGGCGTTTGACTTTGACGTATCGCCGGCAAGCCATAGACGACGAAAAGTACAACTAATGCAATTGCTATTATTATTCCCAGTATCAAACCCAAGCCCGAATCACTACTTTCTCCGCTAGGTGGTGTATTGATTATTGTTGTCATATATTTTTTTATTCCTCTATTATTAAGAGATTAACTGTTAAAGTGTATTTGCAAACCATCCGAATAAACTGAATTTGTTATTTTGTAGAAGAGAATTCTCGACCTTTATTTGCTCTTCTTGTAAGAACTTTATTTGACCATTTATTTGACTCTTGGTCACATCATCCTGCGACTCCCCTAATAAAGTGTTGAGAACATAAATTTGGTCATTTACTTGTACTAGTTGAAATTTGAGTACTCCCAAATTATTTCCGACAAAGAAGGTTGCCAATCCGCTTCTATTCTCTAGCACATTCATTGCGTCATTGATTTGGCATTTGAGCTTTGGGTTTTGAACTTCGCGCCATGCTGACTGACCTCACTCCGGCGCGGACCGACTCTGAGCCAAGAGTTGTCTGCTTTCAAACCGCCGGCAGACTGGGCGCGTGAATGGTCTGTGCGCTAATCGTCGGTCACGGGCAGTTCGCGCAGGGGCTGCTCAGCGCGCTGGAGCAGATTGTCGGTCCGGTGGAGCTGGTGACAGCCACCTCGACCCAGGGCCGGTCGCGTGCCGAGATTGAGAACCAGATTCACGAAGCCCGTCAGAAGTTCGGAGGCCAGCCCTTGCTCGTATTCACCGACCTGCAGGGCGGGTGCAGCTCGACCGTGTGTGGCAGCCTGCTGCGGGCCGAAAAAGATGTCGGTATCATCGGCGGTGCGAACCTGCCGATGCTGGTGAAGTACGTTCAGTACCGGGAGCAGTTCGGACCAGCTGAGCTCTATCGCCGGTTGCTGACTGCCGGGCTTGAGGGAATCAAAGGCCTAAAGCAACCGGGATAGACCGGTTCGCCAGACCGTTTCCATCTCGTCCAGCCCGGCGTCAACTGTGAAGCGGCCGTTCAATCCCTGAATCCTGAGTCGCGGCTCAGCAGAGGTCGTGCCAATCGGTCTGAGCCGGAAGCCCCGCATGGTTCGCTCGAACACGGCTGCCGCCTTATCATCTACCTCGACCAGGAAACGGCTATTGGATTCCGAGAAGAGCAGCGCGTCGTCCCGACAAATCGCCTCGCCGGTTCGGACGTCCCTTAGGTT
>CAITSL010000026.1 GCA_903895055.1 uncultured bacterium | reverse complement strand
TTTTCTTTTGAAAACACTCTGTATTCAATATGATCATTGAACAATATCAAAGAAGGATTAAAATTATTGTGAGAAATGGCCGAGACTTTTGAAATTCGAAGTAAAAATTTATAACTGCCAAAAGCCGCCTTGATGGGTACCTTTATCCCTTGCGCTAATGGGTCAAGAGTTACATTTTCCATGGTTACAGTATAACAATAACTACAAAACAATACAAGAAAATACCGTTTTAGCTATCTCCCTTGATCATTTTTATTGCCTCATTCACTGTTGTCATAAATTGGGCTGGGAAAATGATGGTGGAATTTTTTTCAACACTGATTTCGGCCATGGTTTGAAGGGTACGGAGTTGTAGAGCCACCGGGTGTTTGGAAATCAAATCCGCTGCTTGCCCTAATTTTTCGGCCGCTTGAAATTCTCCTTCAGCCGCGACTATTTTTGCTCGGCGCTCTCTTTCCGCTTCGGCTTCTTTGGCCATGGCTCTTTGCATATTGTCGGGCAGTGTGATGTCTTTTATTTCCACAGCCGTCACTTCCGCTCCCCAGGGTTCGGTATGCGAATCAATCACATTTTTAATTTGCAGATTTATATCAACCGTTTGAGAAAGAAGTTGGTCGAGCTTAAATTGACCGACTACGTTTCGAACTGTTGTCTGACTGATTTGATTGACTGCGGAAAATACGTCTTCAATGGCAATCACGGATTTGACCGGATCCATCACGTGATAATATGCTACCGCTGCGATATCGATCGAAACATTGTCTTTAGTAATTATTTTCTGCGATGGAATAGCCATGGTAATGGTCCGCATCGTTACCCGCGTCATCCGCTCAAAAATCGGAATCACATAAATAAGTCCAGGACCTCTTTCTCCCGTGCATTTTCCCAAGAAAAATATCACTCCCCTTTCGTATTGCTTCACAACTTTCAGCCCGGAAACAACTATCACAAACACTACCGCTAAGATTATATATAGAGTCATAAATTTTTAGAAAACAATTATTTTTTCGACTTTTTATTTTCTTTGTTTTTTGCCTGTATTTCCTCTACCCAAACAAGTAGCGGAGACGCAAGGAATATAGAGGAGTACGTCCCGAAGAACATTCCAGCGGTGAGCATTAGGGCAAAATATTTGGTAGAAACCGGACCGAAGAAAAATAGCGATAAAAGAACTAAAATGACGGTGAGCGAGGTGCAGATCGAACGCACGTAGGATTGTTCCAAACTTTTACCGACAGTCTCTGGAAAATTTATTTTCCCGACATGAGCTTGGTTTTTCAAGTTCTCGCGAATTCGGTCAAAGATAACAATCGTATCAGAAACAGAAAGGCCGAGAATTGTCAGCACAGCCACCACAAAAAGCGCGTCAACTTCGACCCCATAAAAATGGGAAAGGATGGTGAAAATTCCTACAGGAATCGCAACATCATGAAGCAGAGTTAAAACAACGATAATTCCATATTTCCAGGAAGAAATCGGTTTGGATACTTTTCGAAAAGCAAAAGCGATAAATAATATTATGCCTAGAGAAATCAAGATTATAAGTAAAAGCGCTTTAAATTTAAGTTCTTGGCCGATGGAAGGTCCAATAGAATTGAAATTTGTTTCAGTTAGAGCATTTTTCCCCTCCAAACTTAATGTTTTTAATAGTTGTGCATGTTCGGTCTCACTCAAATCGCGAGATTTGACGATATAATCATTATCACCTGCTGGTTGAAGTAGAATGGAACCAAGTCCTAACGTTTGAAGTGAAGCATTTAAATCTGCTTGCGCCGGCCGCGCATCTTTATAGGCAACTTCGGTTAACGCTCCGCCGGTAAAATCAATTCCCAGTCTTTTATTGATTTTGAAAATAAACATGGAAATGATAGCAAGTATTACCAAGGCGACAGATATGCTGATGAATATTTTTTTGTTTTTTATTACGAACATAAATTATTTTGAAAGTCCTGAACTGAATAAAAAGCGGGCGACCTTTCCTTCTCCTACGAATTCAATGGTATAAAGGAAAATTCGAGTGATTGTGATAGCTGAAAGCATAGAGACTAAGACCCCCATGCCGAGAGTGAGGGCAAATCCTTTGATCAAGGACGTGCCAAAAGAGAAAAGAATAATAGCCGTAATAATACTTGAAATATTGGAATCACGAATGGAAAACCAAGCTCGAGAAAATCCCGCTGCTACCGCATCAGAGATTGTTCTACCGGAACGCAATTCTTCTTTAACCCGCTCAAAAATAAGCACATTGGCATCCACCGCTATCCCGATCGAAATAATAAATCCAGCCATACCCGCCGCAGAGAGAGTAACCGGTATTAATTTAAAAAGCGCAAGGATAATAGAAACATAAATGGAAAGCGCCAGCACTGCGATCAACCCCGGTAAACGATACCACAGGATTAAAAAAAGAGCGATAATCAAAAACCCGATAATGGACGCTTTTACCCCGGCATGTACCGCATTCGATCCCAAAATTGCCCCAATGGTTTGTCTAGAAAGTAAAGTAATCGGCACCGGAAGTGCGCCAGAATTCAATCTGCCCACTAACTGTTTGGCTTCAGTGGGAGTGAAACTTCCAGAAATTTCGGCTGTCCCGCCGGTAATCTCTTCCCTTACCACTGGAGTTGAAATAGGTGCACCATCAAGATAAATCGCTACAATTTTCCCCACATTGTCTTTGGTTATTTGATCAAAAAGTTTCGTTCCGGTAGCGTCAAATTGCAAACCCACTTTTGGCTCACGGGTATTTTGATCAAATTCTAGAGTTGCCTTTTTTAAATATCTACCGGTTAGCTCGGTTGAAACAAATTGCGGACCGAGATTGGCATTCAGAGTTATTTTTCCATTTTTATCTACAGTCGCCTGTTGTGGAGTACCGGCAGGCGCTTCAGTCTTAAATTCAAGCAGAGGAGTTTGCCCGATCATCTCAGTCGCCTTTTCCACATCCGTTACCCCGGGGAGATCTACAATTAATTTTTCATCAGTCGAGCCAGAAATAAACCCACCATTTTGCACTTGCACCACCGGCTCGGAAACTCCGAAAAGATTCACTCGGCGTTCAATCACATCTCGAAGTGCATTCATTGAATCTGAAACCTGCCCTGCGGGAACTTGGGAAATATCGGCTTTATAAATCAAATGACTTCCGCCAGAAAGATCCAAGCCCAGGCGGAAGGGATGATTTTTGAAAAATGAGCTTGCCGTAGCAAAATTCTTGTTTAATTTCGGCTCGGATTTAAAAACAAAAAATACCAGCCCCGCGCCGATTAAAAGGATTATTAAAGCCAATACTCGCTTTTTCCACATAAATATAGTTCTATATTATACCCACACACTTAAAAAGTCAAAAAAATAGGAACTCTTTACCCCCACACCTATTTTAAAATAGGTGTGGGGGTTTACTTTTTAGTTGCTTTTCTTTATATTTATAGGATGGTTAATCACAAAGAATATGACATCAAATTGCCGGAAGAAAAAGAATTACTCCAAAAATTGGAAGATCGCACCGATACCGAAGCCACCCGAATGAAACATTATTTATCTATGCCGGATCTCTCCCGCACTCCGTCTTCCCCTATTCATGAAATAGTAGAGAGGATCTTAGCGGAGCCTGATTTTAAAAATTTTGACATTATTAAATCTCCCGAGATAGTGCCAACTAAAATAACTTTTGATATTTATAATTTTTCTCCTGAACACCCGGCTCGTTCGCATTCAGATACATATTTTATTGATGAGACAAATATTTTACGCCCACATACTACCGTCATGTGGTATTACTATTTATCCCAACCGGAAATAAAAGAACGCTTAGCGAAAAAAGAAACAGTTGGATTTTTTTCTTTCGGTAAAGTTTATCGAAAAGATGAAATAGATCGCAATCATATGAATGTCTTTCATCAAATAGATGGCGGTTTTTTAATTCCAAAAAGTAAAAAAGTAATTGGGATAGAAGATTTACAAAACGTTCTAGCAGACATTGCCAAAGCTGTCTTCGGACCCCAGATAAAATATCGGTTTAACAAAGACACTTTTCCTTACACTGACCCCTCACTCGAAATGGAAGTTGAAATTGCTGGCAGATGGGTTGAAGTGCTCGGTTGTGGCATTATGACCGACACAATCATCAAAAATCTCGGGCTTGATCCAAACGAGTGGAGCAATTGGGCTTTCGGATTTGGGCTTGAACGCTTAGCTATCATTAGTATGGATTTACCGGATATTCGCTTGCTCTGGTCTACGGACGAGAGAGTCAAAAAACAATTGAAACTCGGCAATAAGTTCAAAGATGTCAGCAAATATCCACCGATTATTCGAGACATTTCTTTTATTGTGAAAAACGATTTCGTGCCAAATGATTATTTTGACTTGGTGAGAGAAAATGCACCGGAACTCGTGGAGCAAGTGGAACTTTTGGATAAATACGAAAATGCCGAAAAATTTGGAGCTGGAAAAATAAGTTATGCCTATCGAATCACCTATCGCTCAATTGAAAGAACTTTGCTTTCATCGGAAATTGATGAGCTTCATAAAAAAATAGAGCTGGCAACCGAAAAAGCTTTCGGAGCGCAAATTCGTTAATCAATATTTTACATTCCTCTTAATTTTAGACTGCAATTGTGCCCGCCGAGATATTTCAAAGTAAATTCGTTGTTAAATTGGTCACTAATGTTTATTTTTTTATCTTGGCTTTCGCTGACTTCTTTGAAATACGTTTTCATCTCTTCCGTTCTAATTTCGCTTTTTAAATATTTAACAAAGTTTCTGACTCGCTCATCAGATTCATCATAAGAAAGGTTGATATTGTGAACAACTAAATCGGACATATTTAAGATATTATCATATTTAGAGTATAATTAAAACATGAGAAAAACTTACTGGTATTTGATCATTTTTATCGTCTTTTTCCTTATTTTGGGATTTTATTTGGGCTGGTTGGATAATGGCCCCAGACCATTGTTTGGCTTAGCACTTAGAAACTAAGCTCCTAAGTTATAAATTTCCGCCATTTTACAGTATTCACACTCGGTGTTTTTGCCATAGGAATTATAGTTGCAAGGTCTTTTTACCCAACTTCCCTCTTTTACTAAATCATCGTAATCTTTGATATCTTTAATTAAAAGATTTATTTGAGCATCATTAATGACTGTGTTATAAAAACTTTCTTTCTCATTTTTCGCTTCCAAAAATTCCAAACGCGATTCCGATACATTTATTTTCTGTTTTCGACTTCCTCTTAGAAGATACGAATACATCGCCAGCTGTCGCAGATACCCGCTCATTCTGCCCTCTTCATCTATTTTTTCTATGTCAGATTTTTTCCTGATACTTCCGGTTTTAAAATCAGTTACTCTGACATTTTCTTTATCTAATTCTTCTATCAAGTCTATTTTTCCATAAATATTTAAATGTGGGAATCTGTCGTCTTTTACCGAAATACTTTTTTCGTTTTCTCTATTGGATTTTATTTCTTTTAATCTATCCGCTACCCAATCTGAAACTATCCCAAAAACTTCTTTCTGCATTGCCTTTTGTTTTTTTTCATCACCATATCGCCTTTTCAGAACTTCTTCATTTACAATATTTTCAATTTCTTTTACAGAAAGTTTCTTTTGCGATTTCAATATTTTATCTATTGAAGCATGCACGGCATTCCCGAATTCTAGGCTTTCGCTTTTTTGTTCCGGCAGTCTTAATAAATTTCTAAAATACCATTTCCAAGGACATTCAAAAAAATTATTAAGTAGCGAGACGGACACATTTCTCTCTTCGTATTCCTTCGCAACTAATTTAAGCAAATCATCAACACTAAATTTCTCTTCTTTGTTTTTACCTTTTTCTACATAAGATTTCGGATCGTGTTTTAAAATAATTTTTTCTGTCTCAGTAAAATTTTGTTTCTGGAATAAATCTGTCGGCAAAAGTGCCACAATGTGTGCAAGCTCTTGGTCTGCGCCGGTATAAGAATGAATCGCATAGGAAAGAGTACAAAAACGTTTTGCTCGAGTCATAGCGACATAGAGCTGGCGTTTGATTACCTCTTCATCTTTTTTCTCAACCCTTTCTTCAATTTTATTCGGCAAAGTAAATCCTTGATTTTTGCCAGAAATTAGAGACCTTTCATCCATATGAGCTATCCACACATAGTCGAATTCAAGTCCTTTGGAAGAGTGCAAGGTTAATATTTTTACTCCCTCCTCTGCCCCAAACACAGAAAGTGGAATGTCTTCGTCGTAAGATTCCAATCTGTCGATAAAAACCAAAAACTCCTTCAAGGTTAGTTTTGGATTTTTTTCTATTTGAGAAAGAATCAGGTGTAAAATCGTACGCATTATTTCTACCCTTGAAATTAAATCTTCGTGATTATCTGCCTCCTTTAGTAAAAATTCCTCACCAATTAACTGCGCCAAGGAATAAACATTTAATACTTGTGATTCTTTTATCCATTTTGAAAGTTTTTCTATCCAAATTTCTGCATGACTTTTATCAAAAAGAGACTGCGATTTTTTCTCTTCTTTTAGAGAAACTACTGAAAAATTCTTCATCTCAGATCCCCAAATATATTTATGTGCCTCAAGTGGATCAATACCTGAGAGTTTATCAAAAAAAGATTCTGCTAAAGATACACTGTCATATGGGTTATCAATAATTTTCAAAACTCTGAAAAGGGATTGCGCCTCTTTTTGGTCAAAAAGTCTCAGCGTATTATATGAAGATACTGGCAGACCCATATCGTGTAATATTTGAGCCGCACTTCTGGCTTGTCTATTTTTAGGAACCAAGATCGCGCAATCATTTATATCGATTTTTTTATTTATTTTTTCTTTTATGTCTAGCGCGCAAGCGATTATTTCATCTCGTGGATAGTCAGCCTCGACTAAACGCAAGGGGTGCGATTCTTTATGATGACTGATCAATTTTTCTTTAGTCATCTTGCTCTCGAGCAATAAATGAGAAGAATCTAGAATAACTTGGGTAGAACGATAATTCTCCACTAGGGTGATTAATTTTGCTTTTCCGAAGGAATTTTTAAATTCCTCAAAGTAAGCAATCGATGCACCAGAAAATCCGTAAATGAGCTGGCGATCGTCCCCGACAACAAAAATATTTGGCTTCTCGACATCTCCCCAAACTTTTTTCAAGAATTCATTCTGCACTCCACTTGAGTCTTGATGTTCATCTATTAAAATATATTGATAATTTATGCGAATATTTTCTCGCGCATCATCTGAATTTTCTACTATTTGAACTATCGCCTCCAATACATCGTCATAATCAAAAACATTTTTTTCTTTTTTTGTTTTTTCATACAGCTCGTAAAATTTAACTATCTCCTTGCTTCTCTCTAAGCTTTCAATCTTTTTTAAAACTTCTTTTTTCAATTGGCCCTTACTTTCACCTCTGGTGGAAATACTTTCTTCGTTTTCTTTTAATTCTTTAATATCTCTATCTATTTCGATCAAAAAATCTTTTGGTGAAATACGGTCACGTTTCAATATTGAAATCAGGGATTTTAAATCTTTGAAATATCTAGTCGCATCAGATCTCGGCCTTAAATACTGCCAATCATTTCCATGCAAAATCTCATCCGAGAGCGCGATAGAATCTATCTCATCCATCAATTTTGGAGGAGCATCAAGATCGAGTACTCTGTAATATTCTTCTACAACTTTCATTCCAAAACTATGAAAGGTAAATATATTTACTTTGCCTGCGGTAGCTCCAATGTAGTTTCGAAGCCTTTCTTTCATCGCTGTCACTGCCGAGTTTGTAAAGGTTAAACACAAGATACTGTCGGGTAATGTGTCAGTATTCTTTAAGATATTACCTATCCTAAGGGCCAGAATTTGCGTTTTACCGGTCCCTGGCCCTGCAACTACCATCACCGGCCCATCGATAGAATCAACAGCCTCACGTTGTGCTTTATTCAACTTTTTATATTCTTCGTCAAATTTTGAATCTGAGTTTTTCATTTATTTAATTTCAAATGTATTTTTGATTTCCAAAAAAATAGTCCGATTATTATAAACGTCGCCAAGGGGGAGACATATTCCGGAATTTGGAAACCAAAAGAGTGAAGCATCATAATTATTCCCAGCACTAAAATGGAATACATAGCGCCGTTTTTTAAATACACATATTTTTTGATACGTTCGATATTCCCCACTGTCAGTTGACGGACGACTAGCGCGCCCAACCCATTGCCGATCAAAATTAGTGGTACAGATAAAGTAAAAGCAAAAGCGCCCAGCACTCCATCAAAAGAAAAAGTTGCATCGATAATTTCCAAAAATAAAAGTTTGGAGAAATCGGACTTAACGCCACCTTTTAGTTTTTTCTCTTCTTTTTCGGCACTTTGTTTAAAACCATGGGTAATAAAAAATAAAGTGGAACCCATCACTGCTCCAAAAGCCATCATGCTATTTTGTTTCAGAGCAAACCAAGCAATTGTCGTAAGTAAAATAGAAACAACCGCATAAAACCAAACACCTCTTTCCATGAAAAATTTCTCTGTGCGAGGTAAACCAAATTTTTTATCTTCCAAGAAAAGCCAATGTAAAAATAAAAAGACTAAAAAGATTCCACCGGTCATGAGTAAGATCGGTGCAGATTTTAGGATTGATGCATGCACCGCTTGGTTGCCAGACCAAGTCGCAAAAAATGCCTGGATTGGACCCAAGGACGGATTAAAAGCCCAGACTATCGCCCAGGGCAAAAGTCCTCGAACTAAAAATACTGCAATCAAAAGCCCCCAGACAAGAAACCATTTCCTCATTCGAGCCCCCATGGTTGAAAGAACCTCAGCATTTATGATTGCATTGTCAACAGACGAAACAACTTCAAAAAGGCAGAGCCCTAGAACCGTAATGATGACCGAAAATAGCATAACTTTATTTTACTACATTCCCCTCTTTTTGTCTTTTATTCCGTAGTTTTGCCGTCAAATTCTGGACCATCGGCTTCGGCTTCAGCTTTGGTGGCTCGTACGATTCCGTCTTTGTGGTGAGCCGGAGAATAAATGGTGTAGAGTTTCAAGGCATCTGTGCTGGAAGTGTTGATGACATTATGCTCGGCGCCAGATGGCACAATAATGGCCGAGCCGTCGCCGACCTTGTATTCATTCCCGTCTATCAAAACTTTCCCCTCTCCTTTTTCAAAACGAAAAAACTGATCATTGTCTTTGTGCACTTCCATTCCGATTTCTTCATTTGGTTTCAGATTCATCAAAACCAATTGACAATGACGCGCCGTGTATAAAACTTTGCGAAAATTCTCGTTTTCTAATGTTTCTTTTTCTATATTTGCATTAAATCCACGCATATATTTTTTAAGTTAATTGTTATTGTTAGTTAATAGTATCGACATTTTAATTATAACACACCTCTCCCCAACCCTCTCCTGTCAGGAGAGGGCGAAGGGTGAGGTTAAAAGAAAATAAATTTGTTGATCGCGCTACGATATACTCGATACGGCTTTGGACCAACAAATGCTTTCTCGTTTATAAAGATCGTCGGTGTACCATAAATATTTGTTTTATTTA
>CAITSL010000025.1 GCA_903895055.1 uncultured bacterium | reverse complement strand
GCAAACAAAGAAAACAAGAAATTACTGCCGAAGAGATAGCAAAGAAAATAGATACCATAAACTATGAAATTATTACTCGTTTCAGTCCATTTTTACCCAAAATCATTATTTAAGAATAACTTGCTTTTTAAGGTTTTTTATATTAATATATAAATATGTCACAAGATAGACTTATAAAACTTGCTTGCGGGACTTGTAAGAGGATAAATTACTGGTCTTCAAAAAATAAGAAACTCGTTACTAAAAAAATCGAGCTTAAAAAGTATTGCAAATGGTGCAAAAAGGTCACCAAACACAAAGAAATCAAGAAATAAGCCGTTTTAATTTTCTTGATTGTGTTATAATAAATTGGCAGTAAATGTTTACTGCATGTTCTTTTTATTTCAGGGATCTTTCCTTAAGAAAAAGATCCTAGGAAATACGTTAGTTTTCAAATTTTCGTATTTCTGTATTCTCCGACTCCGGTTGGAGAATATGGGCGATTAGTTAAGTGGCATAACTTCGGTCTCCAAAACCGATGTCGGGGGTCCGATTCCCTCATCGCCCGCAAATGAAATTTTTAATGTTATAATTAAAATCTGTAATATTAAACGTATTTCAACGTCACCATTTATATGAAAAAAATACTAATCTATATTGTTTTAGTTGCCGTCGTTTTGATTGGGATAGCTGTTTATTTTGTGAATGCAAAAAAAGAAGAGGTTGTTGTGACACCCAAAGAACCAATCGATACGTGTTATCAAATGTCGCAGATTGATTGTGAAAGATTGCAAGATCAGAATCTAGTTGAAAAATATGTTCGTGAAAATATTAATACGATTGTGACAGAAAAACCTGTTTTGGGTGGTTCTTGGTATGTGACTGTTGTAAACATAAGTCCGTCAACGAAAAGTGGAACAATGATATTAACCTACGAAGATGGTCATATCCAAGGAAAATCAGAATTTAGTTATACAATAAATGGTACGCAAGTAACAGTTACCCCAAAATAATTAAATATGTTAAGATTTTGCAATGCAAAAAAGTTATAAATATTTAGGAGCAATAAGCGTATTCTTTGTTTCAGTATTACTTATTTCAAATGTTGCTTCTACAAAGATTGTTGATTTTGGCTGGTTCACTTTTGATGGAGGAACTTTGCTTTTTCCATTGAGCTATATTTTCGGTGATATTTTGACCGAAGTATATGGTTACAAAAATACAAAAAGAGTAATCTGGCTCGGATTTTTTTCAGCTTTGATGATGTCTATTATTTTTATCGTTGTCGGGAAATTGCCGTCCGCTCCAGGTTGGAACAATCAAGCCGCTTATGATGCAATTTTAGGGTTAACTCCGAGAATAGTTATCGCAAGTTTGGTCGCTTATGCTTGTGGAGAATTTTCTAATTCATATATACTTGCGAAAATGAAAATCTGGACTAAAGGCAAAATGCTTTGGGCAAGAACGATTGGCTCAACGATTGTCGGAGAATTTATAGATAGTATTCTTTTTATCCTGATAGCTTTTTGGGGAATTTTGCCAAATTCATTACTGCTCACATTGATAATTTCAAATTACATATTTAAAACAGCGGTTGAAGTAATCTTTACACCAGCAACTTACAAAGTGGTTAATTTTCTGAAAAAAAGAGAAAATGAAGATTATTATGATGTAAATACAAACTTCAATCCTTTTGCAAAATAAAAATAAAGAGCCCATTGAGCTCTTTAATACTTTATGAGGCCGATAGCTATTTTTTCTCTCTGCTCTTTTGGTATTCTTCTGAAATCCGATTGATCTCATCTAACTCCTTTTTTGTTGGGGGAATACCTCCTCCACCCAAAAGATGAATAACTTCTTGTGGCTCTAAACTCATCTCTATTGCAACTTGCAATAAAATAGATTTTGTTTCGGGAATTGTCATTTGTCCGTCCATAATCATGTTTTTTAAATTTTACATAAATTATTCGTACTATTTTTCTTTCTTTATATTACCATATTTAAAATGTATTTGTCAATAAAATAAAAAATGTATTTTTAATAAGAAATATACTATAATATGCGCATATGATTTCCAGGGTATATATTATTCCCCAAATAAAAGACAGCCGAGAACGGCTGTTTCTTAATTCTTGGAACTCTCTCCATTTATCAGGGAAAGTAAATGCAGTAACGATAATCGATTCATATTTAATAGACGGAGAACTTTCCGCTAAAGAAATAGAGAAATCCGCCGCAATCTTGACTAACCCCATCCTGGAAAAATTTTCAATAAATGAAATTGCAAACAAGGTTGAGAGTTTTGATTATGTGGTTGAAATCGGCTATTTGCCGGGAGTGACGGACAATGTCGGCAACACCGCCCAAGAAACCATCACGGATTTTTTGCATTTAAACAAAGACTCAAATCTGAAAGTTTATTCGTCAAAAATATTTTTGATTTCCGGCAGGGTAAAATTGGAAGATATCAAAAAAATATCTCTCTCACTTTACAACCCTTTGATTGAAAGATCTTTTATCGCGAATTCCAAAGAAATAAAGAAAAGCAATGGTTTACCACTTAAAGTGCCGGAAGTAGTTTTGGAAAAGAGAACGCCAGTTTCTATCGTTCCGCTTGCTGTATCTAATGAAGAGTTGGTAAGAATTGGCAAAGAAGGAATCCGAGACGAAAACGGCAAAAGAAGAGGACCGCTGGCGCTTGACCTTGTTTCAATGAAAGTAATTCAGGAATATTTTTATAAATTAGGCAGAGATCCAAAAGATATTGAGCTTGAAGCTCTGGCGCAAACTTGGAGTGAACATTGCAAGCACACTATCTTTGCAGGCCCGATTGATGATATTAAAGATGGTTTGTATAAAACATATATTAAGGGTGCCACTAATTTAATTAGACAACAAAAAGGAAACCAGGATTTTTGCGTATCTGTTTTTTCTGATGATTCAGGCGGGATTATCTTTGATGATAATTTTTTGATTACTCATAAAGTCGAAACTCACAACAGCCCTTCGGCGCTTGATCCTTTTGGCGGAGCGATTACCGGCATTGTGGGAGTAAATCGAGATACTATTGGTTTTGGACTTGGAGCCAAACCAGTCGCGAATATGTATGGTTTTTGTTTCGGGAATCCTGAAGATGAAAAACCCTTGTATCGGGACCCTCCTTCGCCTAAAGGCTCCGGACAGGCAAGTAATGAAAAAAGGCAAAAAATGTTTCTGCCGAAACGGATTATGGAAGGAGTGATTAAGGGGGTGAATGTCGGTGGAAACTGTTCCGGGATCCCGACCGTCTCCGGATTTGTAAAATACGATGATAGATTTAAAGGAAAACCCTTGGTGTTTGTGGGAACAGTCGGGGTGATTCCAAGAAAAATAAATGACAAACTTTCTCATGAAAAACAAGCGTGTGTGGGCGATTATATTGTCATGGTTGGTGGAAGAGTCGGAGCCGATGGCATTCACGGCGCTACTTTTTCTTCGGTAACGATGGACTCATCCAGTCCGGCGACGGCTGTGCAAATAGGAGATCCGATTACTCAAAAAAAATTAAGCGATACAATTGTGAAGGAAGCACGTGGTATGGATTTATACAACAGTATCACTGACAACGGAGCGGGAGGTATTTCTTGTTCAGTGGCAGAAATGGCAAGACAATGCAACGGCGCAGAGGTGGAGCTTGAAAAAGTGCCCTTAAAATATCCGGGGTTACAACCATGGCAAATTTGGATTTCTGAATCACAAGAAAGGATGACCCTTTCGGTTCCAAAGAAAAAGTGGGAAGTATTCCAAAAATTAATGGAGAGTCGGGGAGTCGAAGCGACAGTAATTGGAGAATTTACCAATTCGGGAAAATGTGTGGTGAAGTATGAAAGCAAGGTTATAATGAATATTGATTTGGAATTTTTACATGAAGGATTGCCGAAACGTCCGCTTGAAAGTAAGTTGGTAGAAAATAATTATTCTCTACCAAAAATTAAAAGTGGTTCCAGAACAAAAATCTTAGAAGAATTACTCGCCAATAAAAATATTGGAGGATTTTCATTTATTTCCGAACAGTATGATCACGAAGTGCAGGCTAGCTCTGTTCTAAAACCTCTTTCAGGCCGAGGCCGGATAAATACCGATGCACAAGTTTTTCGTCCGATTTTTTCTTCAAAAAAGGGCGCGATTTTAGCAACCGGACTTTATCCATCATATGGAGATATCAGTACTTATCATATGGCGGCCTGTGCGCTTGATACTGCAGTTAGAAATGTTGTTGCAAGTGGTGGCACAATGTCGCATTTGGCAATTTTAGACAATACCTGCTGGTGTTCTTCATATGATAAAGGACGTTTATCTGAGTTGAAGGAAACGATAAAAGCTTGTTACGATTATGGAGTGGGTTATGGGACACCGTTTATTTCCGGGAAAGATAGTATGTTTAACGATTTCAAAGGTTATGACGAAAAAGGGAATCCAGTGGCAATTTCTATTCCGCCAACACTTCTGATCTCAGCTATCGGTGTTCTTCCGGATATAGAGAAAGTTGTTTCTCCGGAATTTAAAAATGCTGGCGATGTGATTTATTTATTAGGGGAAACATACGATGAACTTGGCGCGGGAGAATATTATAAATTATTGGCTCAAAAAGAAGTCCACCCCGCCCTAAAGGGTACCCCTCAAGAGGGGAATTTAAACATCGGCAACAATGTGCCAAAAGTTAATTTGGAAAAGAATTTAAAAACTTATTTAGCTACAGAAGAAGCAATAAGAAAAGAATTGATAAATTCATCAATTTCGCTTGGCTCCGGTGGACTCGCGATCGCGCTGGCGAAAGCATCTGTCGGCGGAATGTTGGGATGCCAAGTTTCGTTAAAAGATATTTATCAAGAGGCTAAACCAGAGATAGAGCCTAAACCTCTATCTAGAGGTTTAGGCTCTATCTCTTCTGACGTTGCACTATTTTCCGAAAGCCAGGGAAGAATTTTGATTACCGTGGCGCCGAAAAATGTTTCAAAATTTGAAAAAATTATGAAAGAAATTCCGCATCAGAAAATCGGACAAGTTTCAAAAAATAATAAATTTATTATTACTGGGATAGAAGACCCCACTTCGCATAAGCTACGCGGGGCAAGTAAAAAAGTAGTTGAAACAAATGTCAAAAAATTGTATGAAGCTTATCACTCTTTTTCAAATAAAATGAAATGAAAACTCCAAAACAAAAATTCAAAAAACCAAAAGTGATCGTGATGTCCGGATACGGACTCAATTGCGAAGAGGAAACCAAGTTTGCATTTGAACATGCGGGCGGTATTGCTGACATCGTGCACATCAATGATTTGATCGCTAAACCGCAAATGATGCGCGAATACCAAATTTTAGCTTTTCCGGGTGGTTTTTCTTATGGCGATGATACTGGTTCCGGCAAAGCCTATGCCAATAAAATGAAAAATCATTTGTCGCGTGAATTAGAAGAATTCCTTTCTCGTGATACTTTAATGATCGGAATTTGCAACGGTTTTCAAATTTTGACTTCTCTTGGAATTTTACCGGGCGCTCTGACTTACAATAAAAATGGGAAATACATTGATCGCTGGGTGGATCTTAAGGTGCAAGGACGAAGCCCATGGCTCTCTGGAATAAAAAATATTTCACTACCTATTGCTCACGGCGAAGGACGTTATATTATTGATCAAAAAAAATACAAAGAAATGTCAAAGAAAAAAGAAATTGCTTTTATTTACGAAAAAGGAGAGATTTGTAAATTTCAAAATTTAGAAAAAAATCCCAACGGTGCCATGTATGATATCGCGGGAGTGTTGGGTTATAATGGCCGAGTGCTGGGAATGATGCCTCATCCGGAACGAGCGATGTTTTTCCATCATTCACCGCTTTGGCAACACAAAAAAATAAATGGCAATTTGGAAAAGGAGGGCGCTGGAATATTATTATTTAAAAACGCAATCAACTATTTCAAATGAGAAACCTGAATGAAAAATGTGCGGTGTTTGGAATTTGGAATGCGCCGGGGACGGCGGCGCGTCAAGCGTATTTCGGTTTATTTGCGCTTCAACACAGGGGTCAGGAACAAACCGGAATTGTCACAACGGATGGAAAGAAAATTTATCACCACAAGGGCTCTGGTTTAGTTACTCAAGTTTATAATGAAAAAGATATAGCCAGGCTTCGCGGGTCTGCGGCTATCGGACACAATCGATATTCCACTTCGCGCGGTACGGATCCGAAACATGCTCAACCGATTATTTTCAATCATACCGTCGCTTTTGCTCATAATGGCAATCTTCCATCCACATGCGCGTTAGAAGATTTTCTCAGAAAAAATAAAGTTCCATGCAAGAACGATTCTGATTCGGAACTTATGGCCAAGGCCCTCGGTTTTTATATGAAAGTGGAAAAGCTGTCATTATCGAAAGCGATAGAAAAAGCTTACCCGCTTTTCACCGGAGCATTTTCTTGCGTGGCGCTCTCAATAGATGAATTGATTGCTTTTCGGGATCCGAGAGGGATTCGTCCACTGGTGCTTGGTGAGAATGGTAAAGAAATAATCGTTGCATCTGAGACTTGCGGACTTCGTACCACTGGAGCAAAATTTTTGCGAGAAGTTCTTCCGGGTGAAATATTGACTATTTCCCAGAAGGGAATGCAGAGCAAAATAATGACCAAAGTAGATCCTAAATTCGACATCTTTGAATATGTATATTTTTCTCGACACGACACTATCATTTTAGGCAAATCGGTTTATGAAGTTCGCAAGAATTTTGGCAAAATGCTATTCAAGCAAAATCCAAAATTGAAATTAGACGTGGTGGTGCCGGTACCCGAGACAGCTATTCCGGCGGCGATTGGCTATTCGCAAGCCTCCGGAGTTCCTTTTGAAATGGCTTTAAATAAAAATCGCTATATTCATCGCACTTTTATCGAACCGACGCAAGCGAATCGCGAACAGAAAATAAAAATGAAATTGACGGTGCTTCGTAGTTTAGTTGCCGGTAAACGGGTTGGCATTATTGATGATTCAATTGTTCGCGGAAATACCTCCAAGCAAATAGTCAAAATGTTTTTTGATGTAGGAGCGAAAGAAGTACACTTTTTGGTTTGTTCTGCCCCAGTTAAATTCCCAGATTTTTACGGAATTGATACTCCAAAGCAAGAAAGCTTAATCGCTTCCCAAAAATCAGTTAAAGAAATTTGTGAATTTATCGGCGCGACCTCTTTGTCTTATTTATCTATTGCGGGGATGGTAAAAGCGACCGGAGTGCCCAAAGAAAGATTTTGTCTGTCCATGTTTAATGGCGAATATCCATTGCCAATTTTTGAACATGAAAAAGAAATCAAATATGATAGTTTGAAATTTAAAGATTAATTTATGAAATTAGCAATTCTTATTTCCAATGCCGGTACTGGCACAAATCTCCAAGCGATAATCGATGCGATTGAAAGCGGTGAATTAAATGCCGAAATTTGCGCGGTAATTTCCGACAAGACCGAAAGCTTGGGATTGGAAAGGGCAAGAAAGCATAATTTGAAAATAGAAATTTGTCCCAAAAAAGAGGAGTTGAAATCTCTTTTAGATAAATTAAATCCCGATTATATTTGCTTAGCCGGCTGGAAACAAATTATCTTGGATGAAGTTATTTTAGCATATCCGAATAGAATTTTGAATTTACATCCGGGACTAATCCCTGATTCAATTGACGCCAGCAGTGACACCAGTGTAAAAAATCCCGATGAAACGGATGCTCTGTGGAATAAAGGAATGCTGACCGATAAAGCGATTCAAAATTTTTTGGAAGAGAATTGCACGTATGCCGGAAGTTCCATTCATTTTTTAACTTTGAATTTTGATTTCGGTCCAGTGCTTGGCAGAACTTTTGAAGCAATCAAAAAAGGAGACAGTGTCGCGTCTTTATACGAAAGGCTGAAGAAAAAAGAAAATGAATTATATGTGGAAGTTTTAAAAAAATTAGCAGTGAGTCAGCAAGAGTAGTCCTTACTGAAAAAAAGAATATGCAAAATAAACAACAAATTTTAATAATCGGGAGCGGGGGACGGGAACATGCCATCGGATGGAAGATAGCGCAATCACCCAGGTGTGGAGCGCTTTATTTTGCCCCTGGAAACGGGGGAACTCAAAGTCTTGGGACGAATGTGGACATCAAAGCGACAGATATTCCGAAATTAATTGAATTTGCCAAGAAAGAGCAGATTGATTTGACGCTGGCAATCCCTGATGACCCACTGGCGCTTGGCATCGTGGATGAATTTCGGAAGTCGGACTTCCGAATTTGGGGGCCAACAAAAGCGGCCGCAGAGCTCGAATGGTCCAAATCTTTCGCTAAAAACTTTATGCAGAGGCATAATCTGCCGACTGCAAAATTTCAAACTTTTACTGAAATAAATGAGGCACTTTCGTATTTAGAAACACAAAATTTGCCGATTGTGATCAAGGCGAGCGGACTGGCACTTGGAAAAGGAGTTATTATTGCCGAGACGAAAGAAACAGCGCAAAAAGCATTAGAAGATATTTTGGTGAAAAAAGTTTTAGGGGAAGCAGGCAGAGAAGTGGTGATCGAAGAATTTTTAATCGGTCCGGAAATATCCATTCACGCATTTTCAGACGGCAAAAATTATTCCATTTTTCCAACTTCCCAAGATCATAAACGAATTGGAGAAAATGATACTGGGCCGAATACTGGTGGGATGGGCACGATCGCTCCGCTTCCTTTTGTTTCAGATGGATTATTAAAAAAGATAGAAAGCACGATTGTTGTTCCGACGATAATCTCAATGAATGAAGAAAATAAATTATTTGAAGGGCTTCTCTATCCAGGATTAATCTTAACCGAAGATGGTCCAAAAATTTTGGAATACAATGCGCGTTTTGGCGATCCGGAAACTCAAACCTATATGAGGTTGCTTGATACTGATTTGCTAGATATTCTGGATGCTTGCGTTGATGGAAAACTTGATCAGATAAAAATAAAATGGAAAAAATTATTTGCTTGCACCATTGTGCTTGCCTCGGGCGGTTATCCGGGAAGTTACGAAAAAGGAAAGGTTATTTTGGGAATTGAAAAAGAAAAGGAAGGGAAAGTTGTAATTTTCCACGCTGGCACAAAATATGACGAAGAAAATAATTTAATGACCAACGGCGGGAGAGTTTTGGGAGTAAGTGCCACTGGAAATAGTTTAGAAGAGGCGTTGGCGGCTGCTTACGAAGCAGTTTCTAAAATTTCCTTTGAAGGAATGCAATATCGTAGAGATATTGGTAAGAAAGCACTTTCAACACCTTTCCGTTGATTTTTTATTTAAGTTTGGTACTCTATTAAGGAACGCACAAAGAAACTTTTAAAAACAACATATTATGAGCAATCTTCTTGGGTCGAACAGTAATTCTCTCAGGGCTTGTGGGCCACCAATAATGTCTGATGAAGAATACAGGCTTCTCCTTGAAAGTCTTGGACAAAGGGATGTTGGTAATCCATCCGAAACAACAGCAATAACAACTGATGTTTATGATGTGTCTCTGTATGAAGATCTTTAATATTATTGATCTTTTAAAACGTGTCCCCGGCACATTGTGTTCCGGGGCTTTTTTTATTTAATTAAAAATGATAAAATAATCTTATGAAAAAAGATGTAAAAGTAGAAATCATGATGGGTTCAGATTCGGATTTGGAAGTTATGTCCGGATCAGCGAAAATCTTAGAAGAGTTTGGCATTGCCTATGAAATGACTGTCGCTTCAGCCCATCGGACACCTCTTTTAGTCCACAAATACGCCGTAAATGCCCTAAAGCGAGGCCTAAAGGTCATTATCGCAGGAGCAGGAGGTTCAGCTCATTTGGCTGGGGTTATAGCGTCTTTTACTACTTTGCCGGTGATTGGCGTGCCGATTAAAAATAAAACTCTAGACGGGCTGGATTCGCTCCTTTCAACTGTCAGCATGCCTCCAGGAATCCCTGTAGCCACAGTTGGCATAAATTCTGTCAAGAATGCCGGCTTGCTGGCGGTGCAAATTCTTGCCCTGTCCGATAAAAATTTAGAAAAAAAGTTGATTGCCTATAAACAAAAATTGGCAGTGGAAGTAAAAGCTAAAGGAGAAAAATTATCAAAAATCGGATATAAGAAATATTTAGAAAAATAATTTATGAATTCAAAACCCAAAAGTGAGTATGCCAAAGCGGGAGTGGATTATACGATCATGGAGCCCTTCAAACAGGCGATGATTGCTACCGGAAAACGAACCCTTAAATTCCCAAATAAACGCGAAGTTTTTATCAACCAAGATGTCTTACATAGTCACGGGGCAGTTTATGAATATCGCGGGAACGAACAGCACATATTTTGTCAGACTCAAGAAGATTTGGGAAATAAAAATTGGATTGCCGAATGGATGTATCAAAATGCTGGCACTGGGCGCACATATTACGAAGGCATTGGCATTGATACAGCACTTATGGTGGTAAATGATGTGCTGGCCCAAGGGGCGATGCCGGTGGTTTTTACTGATCAGATAGAAGTGGGTGACAGTTCCTGGTTTGCCGACGAAAAACGCAATAAAGCGTTGGCCGAAAGTTTTTATAAAATTTGCGAAGAAGTTGGGATGGCTCTCCCTGCTGGTGAATCTGCCACACTTAAATATTTAATTAAACCGGAACCACCGGTCAAAATTGCGCCTTCACTTTCAGGTTGCGTGACAGGCATAATAGCTCCAGGGAGTAATGTTATTACCGGACGAGAGCTCGGTGTCGGTGATCATATCATCGGAATAGCCTCATCGGGGATTCATTCCAATGGTATTAGTTTGGTTATTAAAAAAGCGATGGAACTGCCGGATAAATTTTTAACTAAACTTCCGAGTGGCAATACTCTGGGCGATGAAGCTCTTATTCCTACCCGCTCATATGTAGCACTAATTGAAGCATTACTTAATGCTGGAGTAAAAATTCATGCGATATTACCAGGGACCGGAGACGGGGTTGGAAAAATTGCTTTTGATAAACGGCCCTTTGCTTATCGGATTCATTCTTGGCTTTCTGTTCCACCATTATTTAAATTTTTTCGAGAGCAACTTAATGTGCCACTGGAAGACTGCCTAAAAACTTTTAACTGGGGAGTGGGATATTATCTATATGTTTCTGAAACAGAAGTTGATAAAATATTAAAAATCGGGAAAGAGGTTGGCTATGATTTAGCTGATATTGGAATAGTTGAAGCAGGTGATAGAAAAGTAATTTTTGAACCGGAAAATATAATTCTTACCCCGCCGGGAGAATAATTATAAGTATTAATCCACCAAAATTTTTTAACAAACAAACATTATAAATTAATATATTTTATATCAGTCATATTCATTTTTAGAAAATAAGTAAGATTAGTATAAAATTTAGGCGGATGACCATAGAAAAAATAAAAGAGCATATCAATGATGTTTTAGAAGAAACTGATTTTAAAAATCTCGGAGAAAGAAAGGTGGGCAAAGTGCGAGACGTATATATTGCACCCGATAAAATAACCCTTATTTCGACTGACCGGCATTCGTCTTTTGATAGAGTCATCGCTCACGTGCCCTTCAAGGGAGAAATTTTAAATCAAATCAGTTTATTTTGGTTTGAAAATACCAAAGACATTATTCCAAATCACGTCATCTCTTCTCCTGATCCTGCTGTGCTCGTAGCGAAAAAATGCAAACCTTTACCGGTTGAAGCAGTGATTCGCGGATACATCACTGGGGTCACGGGTACTTCGCTTTGGACTCATTACAATAAAGATGGTAAAAGAGATTTTGGAAATTTTATTTTACCGGAAAGCTTGAAGAAAAACCAAAAGTTGATTGAGCCACTTTTTACTCCAACTACAAAATTTGAAGAACACGATCGAGCTCTTTCTCCGGATGAAATAGTGCAAGAAGGATTAATGAAAAAAGATATGATTGAGGAGGTGGAAAGAGTTGCTAAAACATTATTCAAAAGGGGACAAGAAATAGCCTTAAAACACGGACTTATTTTGGTTGATACCAAGTATGAATTTGGAATAGATGAAGAAGGCAGGCTTATGTTGATCGACGAGATTCATACTCCGGATTCATCCCGATATTGGAAAGCGGGTAGTTATGAAGAAAGATTTGAAAAAGGAGAGGAGCCAGAATATTTTGACAAAGAATTTTTGCGGATTTGGTTTAGAGATCACTGTGATCCGTATAAAGATAAAATATTACCGGAAGCTCCGGCTGATCTTGTAGCAGAACTGGCGCGTCGATATATTGAAATATATGAAACGATTACTGGCAAAGCCTTTGAACATGACTTCAGTCAGACGCCTCTTGAGAGGGTAACTAAAAATCTTTCTTAATTAGACTTAAAACTTTTTTCTCTAGATTCTTTTTTGACGCGTCAAGCCAAATAATTTCTTTGTCGCGTTTAAACCAGGTCATTTGCCGTTTGGCATATTTAATAGTTTCAGAAATCACTTTTTCCTTGGTCGGATTATTGTATTCAAAACCGAATTCTTTTAATCTTTTGTCCGAAATCCCTTTATTTTTCAAGGTTTTTATCTCGTTGAGTAAACCAGACTGAAACATTTTCGCAACTCTTTTTTCGACTTTTTTCCTTAAAATTGGAACGGGGAGATATAGACCAATTTTAATAAATTTATATCGAGGGCTACCCTTGATAATTTTTGGTACTCTACCGAGAGTCTTTGCTATCTCAATCGCTCGAATTAATCTTACTTTATTATTTTGTTCATTTTTTTCTCTGATATTTTTTGCGCGTTTGCTATCCAATTTTTTTAGAATTTTAAAAAGTTCTGGGGTGGATTTCTTTTCTAATAATTTTCTGAGTTTTATATTTGGCGGAACTTCCGGGAAAATTATTCCTTTAGTGATAGCGTCAATATAAAAACCAGTGCCTCCGCAAAGGATTGGAATATTACCTCGCGCAATTATTTCCTTTATTTTTTCTTCGGCTAGTTTTTTATATTCTACAACAGTAAATTTATATCTTGGGTTAGCAACATCAATCAAATGATGTGGTATGCCATGCATTTCTTTTTTACTAATCTTGCCGGTCCCAATATCAAGTCCTTTATAAACCTGTCTTGAATCAGCCGAAATAATTTCGGATTCGACTCCGCTCACCGCAAGCTCCCTAGCCACCTTAACGGCCAAATCGCTTTTACCGGTGGCTGTTTGACCCAGTATGACAATAATTTTTCGCTTTCGCATTTTACTTTAAAATTTTAATATCCGCACCAATGGAATTCAGGCGTTCGGCTATTTCTTCATAACCGCGATTGATCATATATACATTGCGTAAAATTGAGGTTCCCGGAGCGCCCAGCATAGAAATGAGGATTACCATAGATGGACGTAGCGCTGGCGGGCAGACGACCTGAGCAGGTTTTAAAGGGGTGCCACCTTGGATATACACTCGATGCGGGTCGGCCAGAGTAATATCTGCTCCGAGGCGATTCAATTCAGTGAAATAGATTGCTCGATTTTCATAAACCCAATCATGAATCATCGTTTGACCTTGAGCACGTATCGCGATCGGCACGAAAAAGGGCAAATTGTCGATATTGATTCCCGGATATGGATTAGAGTGAATTTTATCAGCCAGCGCTTTCAATTTGCTCGGAAAAATTTCAATATCTGAGAGTTTAGTACGACCATTGTACGAAAAATATCTTTTTAAGATTTTATATTTCAAATTCATCCTTTTTAATTTTTCAAGTTCGAGAGACAGGAAATCGATAGGACACCTAGTGATAGTGAGTTTGGAATCTGTGACAATACAAGCTGAAATAAACATCATTGATTCTATTGGGTCTTCACTGTTCCAATATTCAATTGATTTATTTATTTCCTTGATTCCATGAACGGTCAAAGTAGAAGTGCCGATGCCGTCTATTTTGACTCCCAAGGCCTCAAGAAAGAAACAAATTTCTTGCACCATGTAGTTTGCGCTGGCAAATGTTATGGTGGTTTCGCCTGGGATAAGAGCCGAGGCAGTCAAGACATTTTCGCAAGCGGTGTCTCCGGATTCATACATTACAATCTCATCAGGATGTAATTTTTGTGCGCTTATTTCATAATTTTGTGAGCCAGTTTTTATTTTTATTCCAAGCTCTTCCAGCGCATAAGTATGTGCGGCAATAGTACGCCTGCCCAATTTGCATCCTTCGGCATGGGGTAAAGAAAAAGGAGAAAGAGCGTGAATGAGTGGACCGATTAGCATCACAATAGAACGAGTTTTAACTGCGGACTCCACATTGATATTTTCTAATTTAAATACTTTGGGTGGAGTAATGAGTACTGTATTTTGGTCAAGCCATTTTACAGAGACACCAATACTCTCCAATATTTCAATCACGCGATTTACTTCTTCGATTCGGGCAATGCCGTGCAAAGTAGTTGTCCCTCGATTGAGGAGGGAAGCGCACAGGAGCCCGACGGAACCGTTTTTGGAAAAATTTGTCTTAATAGTGCCACTTAACTTTTTTCCACCATTCACTTGGAAATCAATTGAATCACTTATGCAAACAAGCTTATGGTTTAAAACAGTACTTATTTTTGATAGAATTTCAGTCGAAAAATTCTGCTCGCCTTTTTCCATCCGAGCGACGGCGCTCTGAGAAGTAGCCAATGCTTTGGCAAAATCATCTTGCGTCATACCCCTCTGCTCTCGTAAATCTTTAATAAATTCTCCGATTTGTTTTTGTTGCACGCTCATAAATATTTATATTATTAT
>CAITSL010000024.1 GCA_903895055.1 uncultured bacterium | reverse complement strand
AATAATGCAAGCTATGATTCTTTCCTTACTATCGAATCAATTTATATTAATCGTTTTTTTAAATAAAACTTGTCCCGTTAGAAATTCAAGGGATATGTTATAATGATTATGTTTATTAGTTTAAAATTTCTAATGGGATGCCTAAAAACATATTACAAGATATTGTAAAAATCAAAATGGTCAAACTGCCTCCTTCTCGTAACATTTTTCCTCAAAAGGATCTTCCAGAGAAAAAACCAGAAAGAAAACCAAAGCCTTTTCGAGCGCTTTGGTTGGTCGCTTTGATTTCCATTATTTTCCTGTTTTTTGCTCTCTCTTATTTATTTTCGAGCGCAGTGATAACGATTAATCCCAAAACAAAAGATTTTATTTTAGATAAAACTCTAACTGCGACCAAAGATAAAAATGGGAATGGTTTGTCCTATGACTTGGTAGTTCTCTCTGGTGAAGAATCAAAAGAAGTCTCAGGGGGGCCGGAACAAGATTATTTGGAATCTGCCACGGGGACGGTATTAATCTATAACGCTTTTAGCCCAAAAGCTCAATCCCTTTCGCAAGATACCAGACTAGAGGGGTCAAATGGTAAAATTTACAAAACTAAAACAAAAATAATTATCCCGGGTATGGAGAAAAATGGCACGCCTGGAAAAACCGAAGTAGATATTTACGGTGAAAAGGCCGGGGAAGATTACAATAGTCCGCCGCTTGATTTTAAAATATTCGGATTTAAAGGAACTTCAAAATATTCAAAAATATATGCGAGATCAGTTGGAGATATCACGGGGGGCTTAAAAGGAAAATCAAGCCAAGTTAGCGATACTGATAAAGTAAAAATAACAAAAGAACTCTCCGATACTCTTTTTGCCAAACTTTTTGAAAAAGCAAAAAATCAAACTCCCGCCAGTTTTGCTTTATTAAAGAATGCAGCATTTTTGAACATTGACCAGGAAAATATAAATCCTGCACCCACTCCGGATAGTTTTATTGTAGACCTGAAAGGAACTTTTAATGGAATTCTTTTTAATAAAGAAGAATTAACCAAAGAAGTAATCAATGAAAGTTTAGCTCAAGAGAACTCTACTGATACTACTACCAATACTCCCAATACCACCGATACTACCAACCCCGATGTGTATGTCTCAAATATTGAAGACCTGTCCATCTCTTCATTTGACAAAAGTCTGATTACCTTAGGGGGGATGCAAGACGTTACTTTTAATTTATCTGGCACCGCGAAACTTGTTTGGAAAATTGATGCGGATAAGCTCATGGCAGATTTATTAGGGAGAGATAAAAGTGATTTTAACCAAGTATTGGCGCAATATTCAAATGTTGATTCGGCCTCTTTTGAAATAAAACCGGTTTGGCGAAATTCTTTCCCGGACAAAAGTGCAAGAGTAAAAGTGATCATAAATTATCCGAAATAATTATTGACTTTTTTGTAGTATTTTGTTAGAATTGTCTTATCTAAATGAATGACACAAAAAATGAAAAATTATTGACGGCTCGAGGGCAGGTTACTGAAGCTCTGCCTAGTACTTTGTTTAGAGTGAAAATTGAAAATTCTGCGAATAATGAAACGGAAGAAAAAGAAATTTTAGCGTATCTTTCAGGTAAAATGAGAATGCATCGGATCAAAGTTTTGATTGGAGATTCGGTGGAAGTCGTGCTTGACCCATATGGCGGGAAGGGCAGGATAGTCAAAAGATTATAATCCGGGGTTGTTATTTTTTTAAGAATAGTGTATTATAGAATATATAGCCAATAAAACGAAAAAACATTAAAAAATAAGGGTCTTTTCCCTTGTTTTCGGTTTGTTGTATAAAAAGTGAATTTCTAATGAAAATAAAATCAACCGTAAAAAAAATTTGTGACAATTGTAAAATGGTGAAACGTAAAAGGCATTTACGAGTAATTTGTTCGAACCCGAAACATAAACAAAAACAATAATTATGAGAATTCTTGGAATTACAGTGCCAAATGAAAAAAGATTAGAAATTGGTTTGACCTGCGTTTATGGCATTGGCATTTCTTCTGCTCGCAAGATTTTAGACCAAGTCGGAATTGATCATGGTAAACGCGCCAAGGATTTGACTCCTGAAGAAGAAAATAAAATCAGAACGATTGTGGAGAGCATGAAGATAGAGGGGAATTTAAAAAGAGAAGTTTCCGGAAATATAAAAAGATTGAAAGATATTAAAACTTACCGGGGAATCAGGCATTTGAGAAGATTGCCGGTCAGAGGTCAGCGGACCAAAACAAATTCCAGAACTGTGAGAGGCAATGTCCGAAAAACTATGGCCTCAGGTAAAAGAAAAGAAAGTAAAACATAGTTCGATAAACTCACTATAAATAATTATGGGAAAAACAAAAATTACAACCGAAAAAGAAGAAGTTTCAAAAGAAAAGATTGAAGGGGCAGAAGAAACAAAAAAAACT
Source organism: uncultured bacterium (assembly GCA_903895055.1). Lineage (GTDB taxonomy): Bacteria > Patescibacteriota > Minisyncoccia > Phycocordibacterales > UBA9973 > UBA9973. Next base: position 11,530 of record CAITSL010000024.1, on the reverse strand, counting down.
TCAACCAAGATTCCAAAAAAGAAAATTACTTCTGGAATTGTTTATGTTGATGCCACTTTTAATAATACAAAAGTTTTATTTGCAGACAAGTCAGGCAATACTTTATTTTGGTCTAGTTCCGGGTCACTCGGTTTTAAGGGCGCTAAGAAAGGGACACCCTTCGCTGCTTCAAAGGTTGGAGAAATTATTGGTAGTAAGGCTTCGGCTCTCGGAGTAAAAGACGCCGATGTGGTCGTAAGGGGGGTCGGTTCGGGACGAGAACCCGCTATCAGATCTTTTATGGCTTATGGGATTGAGATTACTTCTATCAAAGATGCCACTCCGGTTCCGCACAATGGTCCGAAACCCAAGAAACCAAGAAGAGTATAAAAAATTATGATATCAAAACCAAAATTTAAAATTTGCAGAAGATTAGGCCCTGGAGTTTATGACAAATGTCAAACTACCAAGTTTTCGACTTCTTCCGGGAAATTTTCTGCAGGTTCCAAGCGTCCGAAAGCTCTTTCAGAATATGGAGCGCAACTTATTGAAAAACAAAAAATCCGCTTTTCTTATGGGATTTCTGAACGTCAACTTTCAAATTATGTGAAGAAAGCTTCCCAAATTAAAGGGGCAGGTACAGCCTTAAAGTTTTACGAAGACCTTGAATCACGCCTCGATAATGTAGTTTATAGAATGGGTCTGGCTCCTTCTAGACGCGGTGCGAGGCAGATGGTTTCTCACGGACATTTTATTGTTAATGGCAAGAAGATCACCATTCCTTCTTACGAAGTAAAACTTGGAGATATTGTCCAAATTCGGGAAGGGTCTAAAAATAAGAAAATTTTTGAAAATCTGATTGAGAAATTAAAAGATTATTCCATTCCTTCTTGGGTAACATTCGACCCTGCTAAATTGGAAGGCAAGATTTTAGCCAAGCCCAAAAATATTGAAACCTTCCTTGACTTAAACGCTGTGCTTGAATTTTACAGTCGTTAAATTCATTTGAATTTGTATTATTAAAATTAACAATTAACATTTTTTAAAAATATGCCTGAATATAAAATAATTATGCCTTCCAAGCCTAGAGTTGTACAGGAAGAAGGGAATAAAGGAATATTTGAAATAGATGGTCTATATCCTGGATATGGCCATACTCTGGGGAACAGCTTAAGAAGAATTATTCTTTCTTCTTTGCCTGGAGCAAGTGTTACTTCTATTAAGATAGATGGTATTTCACATGAATTTTCTACTATGGATGGGATTAAAGAAGATGTCATTATCATGATTTTAAATATCAAGAAAATTCGTTTTAAGATTGCCTCTGACGAACCGCAGACTGTCACTCTTTCTATAAAAGGACCAAAACAAGTTTTGGCACGGGACATAAAAACAGGCGGTCAAGTTGAAATTCTAAACCCGGAACTTTATATTGCGGAGATTACCGGTAAAGTAAATCTAAATATAGAAATAAAAATTGAAAAAGGCTTGGGATTTATTTCAAAAGAAATAATGCAGAAAGAGAAAGTAGATATCGGAACTATTGCCGTTGATGCTATCTTCACTCCGATTCGTCGTGTTTCTTATGAAGTGGAAAATATGCGAGTTGGGGATAAAACCAATCACAATCGTCTCCGAATTTTAATTGAAACAGACGGTACTCTCTCTCCGCGTGAAGCGCTTTCCCGTTCAATAGAAATAATGATTAATCAATTAAAGGCGATTGTTGATTTTAAAGAAGAAGTTGTAATTGAAGAAAAAGAATCCAAAAAAGAAGTAAAAATGAAAGATGAGGAAGATAAAGCGGGAGACGATTTTACCGATATTTTTAAAACGAGAACTGATAATCTAGATCTCTCAACCAGAACCTTAAATGCGCTTACCGCCGCCAACATTAGAACACTTGGAGGTTTGGCCAGAAAAAGAAAAGAAGATTTATTGGAGGTAGAAGGTATTGGGGAAAAAGGAATTAATGAAATTAAAAAGATTTTAGGTAAGTACGGTTTTAATTTGAAGGAGTAGAAACTAATAACTAATAACTATTTATGCGACATCACAATACAAAAAGAAAATTTGGCAGAGAAAAAAATCAAAGGAATGCGCTTTTAAATTCGCTGGCTTTGAATTTGATCGTGCGGGAAAAAATAAAAACCACTGAACCAAAAGCTAAAGAACTCAGGCCTTTTATAGAGAAAATAATAACTTGCGCCAAGAAGAACGATTTGGCTTCTCATAAATTGGTAGTTTCCAAGCTTTCCAATCGCAAAGCGGAAGTCCGAAAAGTTTTTGAAAAGATTGCTCCAAAGTATATAGATAAACATGGAGGTTATACCAGGATTTTAAAATTAGGGGCCAGAAAATCAGACGGAGCCAAGATGGCAATTATCGAGTTCGTTTAAATAAAAAATTATCATGAAAAAACAAGAAATTAAAATAATAGATGCAAGTGGCAGAACTTTAGGTAGAGTGGCGACAGAAATCGCGATGTCTTTAATGGGCAAGACAAAAGTTTCATTTGAGCGCAATTGTTATTGTGGCATTCCGGTCAAAGTAATCAATGCGGGGAAAATTAAAATTACCGTAAAAAAATTGGAGGAAATTGTCCACAAAAGATATTCAGGTATGCGTGGTGGGCTTCGGATTTTAAAAGGCACGGAAACGCGCGATAAAAAGGGAATGAAAGAATTGGTAAAACTAGCTGTTTTCCAAATGTTGCCCGACAATAAAATAAGAAGAGAAATGATGAAAAATTTAACAATTGAAGAGTAAATAATAATATGGATAAAGATAAAAAGACAAAAGAAAAATTTATCGAGAGCATTGGCAGAAGAAAGACTTCCACTGCTCGAGTACGGATTACAAGTGCTCTCAAGCAGAGTTTTGTGGTAAATGGCAAAGACTCCAAGGAATATTTTAAAACAGAAGAACAGCGTCGTTTGGTGCAAGATCCGATAATTAAAGGCAAGCCCGGAAGTAAATGGAATATTGAAGTAAAAGTGCATGGGGGAGGAATTCATTCCCAGGCGGAAGCGGTGCGTCATGGATTGGCCCGCGCTTTGGTGTCTTCGGAGCTTGAATTGCGAGGAAAAATGAAAACATTGGGCTTCTTGAAACGAGATCCAAGAGCCAAAGAACGTAGAAAATTCGGACTGAAAAAAGCGAGAAAGGCTCCACAGTGGTCTAAACGATAAAATTTGTGCTAAAATAAAACTATGTCTCTAGACGAAGAGAAAAAAGAGGAAATTATTCTGCCCGAAAAAGAAGCTGAGGTTTTGGAGTTTGAATTTAATGAAGATGGGGAAGAAGACCTTAAAAAAACCTTAAAAAAATTAAGGGCTGATTTAAAAGTGTGCAAAGCCGAAAAAGAAGAATATCTGACCGGCTGGCAGAAAGAACGGGCTGATTTTGTAAATTACAAGAAACAGGAAGATGATCGGAAAACTAATTTTTCAGAAAGTTTGCGGGAGCGGATTTTAACCAGGTTTTTAAGTGTGCTCGATAGTTTCAATATGGCCTTTGCCAATAAAGAGGCCTGGGAGAAAGTAGATGAAAATTGGCGCAAAGGAGTGGAATATATTTATGCCCAACTGAATACAATTTTTGAAGAATATGGAGTAAAGGAGATCGGTGAAGTGGGAGAAAGTTTTGATCATAATCTGCATCACTCGATCGAGATGATTCCGACAGACAAAAAGGAAGATAACCACAAGATCGCCGAAGTTATCCAAAAGGGATATAAATTAGGTGACCGAGTAATTCGCGCCGCCCGAGTGAATGTTTGGGAATACCATGAAAAGATAGAAAAATAAAATATTATAAATTTCAATCTATGTTATAATGTAGATTGGTTTTATTTTTTCACCGCTTCTAGAAACGCCAAATTTGTTTCGGGGTCTAACTTGTCCGTGACGATAATCATCAGCTCATTTCCTAAATTCAAATCTTTTTTAATGTTGGTGAAAAGGTGCTCATAGGGATGAGGGGAGATCCAAACAGTATTTTTTATACATACAAAATTTGCTTTCTTTAAAAGATAGCGTAACGCTTCGCGTTCTGGCTTTCTTCCTTCAGGAATATCCAAAATTATAATTCTCCAAAATCCATCCCAAGCATTTGAAACGAGTGCTTCTTCGCCTTCAAGTTTTATGCAATTTAATTTACCTTGACCCTTTTTGGTAATTTTTAGATATTTTTGATTGTCGGACTCTCGGATTTCCACACAGCCGGACTCAACCAATTGCTTGATGGAACGGGCAAGGGCATATCTTTTTTTAGAACCCCCTAAATCCCCCTTGTCAGGGGGACTTTGCGTTACTCCGAGGTTATTTAGCAATTTGCCCCCCCTGACAAGGGGAGGTTGGAGGGGTTGTATTTTCTTATTCAATTCAGGCATCGAAATGGCTGGTTTTTCGGCTAAAACCTTCAAAATAGCCTTTTGAATATTGGGTTTCCGCCTATTTGGCGGATAAATTTTCTCTTTTCTAACCATATACTTGACATTATATCACAGGCGAATATAATATCAACAAGTATTTTGCGGTCGCGAAATACTTGTCAAAAATATAAGATAGGTATATAATAGCTAAGTTATTAATTAATATAAAAAATATATGATAGATCCAAAAAAAATAGATTTTAGTCAATTACCAAAAAAGTTTTGCGACGGAGCAATCGGAGCATTTAATAAGGAGTCGTTCTTTTTTGCCCTGACTTCCGGAAATAATTTAGATGTTTTTGCTACCACGCCGAGAACCATGAAAGACATCGCAATTTTCTTGACCAGGCATATTGAAAATTATGAGAAACAATTTGGAACGATAGATATGACCATACCGGAAATACCAAGCCCAATCCAAATGTCCGATTTGGGAGGTGCAGAAAAAAAGTAAATTAATTATTAACCCCGAAAGTCGAAGTCGGGATATTAAATAAAATAAAACATTATAAGTTTAAAAGAATAAAAATTATGAGTAAAATTATAGGAATAGACTTGGGTACCACAAATTCGGCGGTCGCAATCATTGAAGGAGGGGTGCCAAAAATTATTGAAAACGTCGAAGGGAATCGCACGACTCCTTCTGTTGTCGCGACTGCCAAAAATGGTGATCGTATTGTGGGACTTCTGGCCAAGCGCCAAGCAGTGACCAATCCGGAAAATACTATTTCCGAGATCAAACGTTATATGGGGCATCGGTTTGATGATCCGGGTGTACAAAAAGATAAAACTTCTGCTCCGTTTAAGATTGAAGTGGGAGAAAATGATGGAGTGAAAGTAAAAATGTCGGATAAATTTTACCGACCGGAAGAAATTTCCGCGATGATCTTGCAGAAAATTAAAGCGGACGTGGAAGCCAAGTTGGGAGAAAAAATAACCGAAGCGGTGATCACTGTGCCGGCTTATTTTAACGATGCGCAACGAAAAGCTACCAAAGACGCTGGAGCGATTGCAGGACTCGATGTGAAACGTATCATCAATGAGCCGACTGCGGCAGCGCTCGCTTACGGATTCAACAAAAAGAAAAATGAAAAGATAGTGGTTTACGATTTTGGTGGAGGAACATTCGATGTTTCAGTTTTGGAAATCGGCGATGATGTCATTGAAGTTAAATCGACCGATGGCGACTCACACATGGGTGGAGGTGATATCGATAGAAAAGTGGTTGCTTGGATAGCCGAAGAATATAAAAAAGAATCAGGCATTGATATCAGAAAAGATCCGCTTGCGCACCAGAGATTAAAAGAAGCAGCCGAAAAAGCCAAGCACGAACTTTCTACTACCATGGAAACTGAAATAAATATTCCGTTTATTACTTCCGATGCGACAGGACCGAAACATTTACTCATGAAAATGTCTCGAGCCACTTTGGAATCATTGGCGAAAGAATATATTGATCGCTCGATCGAAATAACCAAAAGAGCCTTGGAAGCCTCACCGTTTAAAATGTCGGAAATAGATGAGATTATTATGGTTGGAGGGCAAACCCGCATGCCGGCGATGGTGGAAGCAGTCAAAAACCTTTTCGGCAAAACTCCGAATATGTCTATCAACCCGGATGAAGTGGTGGCGCTCGGGGCAGCGGTGCAAGCAGGAGTATTGGCTGGAGACGTGCGAGATGTACTACTTCTCGATGTGATTCCGCTTTCTCTCGGGATTGAAACCTTGGGAGGTGTAGCGACGAAATTAATCGATCGCAATACTACGATTCCCGCGAGTAAATCACAAGTATTTTCGACTGCAGCCGATAATCAAACCAGTGTCGAGATTCATATTGTGCAAGGAGAGCGCCCAATGGCGAGTGACAACAAATCACTCGGTAGATTTATTTTGGATGGAATTCCGCCAGCCCATCGAGGCATGCCTCAAATCGAAGTAACCTTTGATATTGATGCCAATGGAATTTTAAATGTGAAGGCGCAAGACAAAGCTTCGGGCAAAGTGCAGTCAATTAAGATTGAAGCAAGTTCCGGATTGAAAGAGGAAGACATTAAAAAAATGCAAGCTGACGCTGAACTGCACGCTGAAGAAGACAAAAAGAAAAAGGAATTGGTAGAAATTAAAAATACTGCGGAGATGATTATTTACACGGCTGAAAAAGCGGTGAAAGAAAATGAGGCGAAAATTCCGGAAGATCTTAAGAAAAGCGTGAATGATAAAATCTCCGCTCTCCGCGCCGTGAAAGACGGCTTGGACGAAGAAGCTATCAAAAAAGCTACCGAAGAGCTTTCCGTGGAGATGTCCAAAATCGGCGAAGCGATGGCAAAAAGTTCACCCGCCTCTGGTGAGCCGGAAACCGCTAAAGCTCCCGAAGAGCAAGGCCCTGAAATAAAAGAAAATCCGGAAGGAGAGGCACCGAAAGCATAATCTATTTCTTTTCAAAAAACGACTAGGCAAGACCTAGTCGTTTTTGTTATGCAATGTACATTTTTCTTTGCCAAAAATGGTTATCAGGTGTTATAATATCCCTATGGAAATCCCCAAACTGCCTTTAAATAAAGATTTGACCTATATCGGGCTTACCAGTTATCGCGACAAAAATCAGCTTTTTGGCATTAAACGCAAAGACCGACGTCAGCATGTATATTTGCTCGGAAAATCAGGCACCGGTAAATCTGTGCTCTTATTTAATATGGTTCTTCAAAATATTCAAAATGGCGACGGCGTTTGCGTGGTTGACCCGCATGGCGAATTGGTGGAGAGCGTGCTTTCAGCCATTCCGCCTCACCGGATGAAAGATGTGGTTTATTTTAACCCTGCCGACGCAGAACACCACATTGGTTTTAATGTTTTAGAACTGATTGATGAAAAATATAAACATTTGGTGGCTTCGGGTCTGATGGGGATTTTTACTAAAATTTGGGCGAATGCTTGGAGCGCTCGAATGGAATATATTTTAAATAATGCGATCTTGGCGTTGCTTGATACTCCGGGGACAACTATGCTTGGGATTCCTCGAATGCTGGTGGACAAAGATTACCGCCAAAAAATAATTTCAAACTTAAAAGATCCGGTGATCAAAGCGTTTTGGGTGCATGAATATGAAGAATGGCAGGACAAATTTCGTAATGAAGCTATCGCTCCGATTCAAAACAAAGTGGGGCAATTTCTTTCCACTTCCATCATCCGAAATGTAGTCGGTCAATCTAAAAGTACGATAAATATTTTTGACATCATGAATGAAGGAAAAATATTTCTGGTAAATGTTTCCAAAGGACGCATCGGTGAAGACAATTCTTCGCTCCTTGGAGGGATGATCATTACCAAGATTCAGCTGGCGGCCATGGAACGTGTGCGTATTCCTGAAGATGAACGCAAAGATTTTTATCTTTATGTCGACGAATTTCAAAATTTCGTAACCGATGCTTTTGCCGGTATTTTATCGGAAGCCAGAAAATATCGATTAAACCTTACAGTGGCTCACCAATACACCGCTCAACTTATTTCAGACAAGAGTTCTGCGGTGCGGGATGCTATTTTCGGGAACGTTGGTACGATGATCGTTTTTCGAGTGGGCGCGGACGATGCAGAATTTTTAGAAAAAGAATTTGATCCGGAATTTACTCCGCAAGATATCGTGAACCTTCCGAACTACAAAGTATATATGAAACTGATGATCGATGGCATAACTTCCAGACCTTTTTCCGCCAAGACTTTGCCTCCGATGGCGAAAGGCGACAAGAAAGTGGAAGAAGAAGTTATTAAATCTTCTCGGGCTCTTTATTGCAAATCGAAAGAAGTAGTTGAAAGAGAAATAAATAATTGGAGCGGTATGTCTTTGGGGAATGATGCTGATACGGGCGGAGTGGAAAGATTCCCGGCAGTTTGTTCCATTTGCAAGAAAGAAACAACAGTCCCTTTCAAGCCGGAACCTGGCCGGCCGGTTTATTGTAAGGATTGCGTCGCGAAATTAAAATCGGGGGAATTAAAACCAGTTAAAGGGGCAATTAATCAAATAAGATATGATGATTCCAAGTTTTTCAAGCCACTGTCCGACCTGGGCATTGAGTTTGAACAAAAGGGTAATATCACAAAAGAATCATTTGAAGAAAAAAGATCTGTCCTGTCTCAATCGCATGACTCTCCGCCTAAAACCACTCCCGGTATTTTTTCTGCCATTAAAAAAGTTTTTAATAAAAATCCTTATCCTATCAGAAATCAATTTCAAAAGCCAAGGCCTACCCATCCACCTTTGAGAGAGAATTTAGCCTTGAAAGAAATTTTAAATAAAACTTTAAATGAAAATAAGGTGCTGGAAAAACCGACCCCTCCGCCTATTTCCCTAAGTGAATTAAAAAAAGTTGAACCGACTCAGACTTCTTCCTTAAAAGATAGATCTGCCAATATTGAAGAAATGAATAAATTAAAAAATTTAATTCAAAAAAAGACAGACCCCCTCCCGGAACCAATTCCTGAATCAGTGCCAGAAGTCAAAAAAGAAGAAAAACCCTTACAAAATAAGGCTGAAATCAAAGAAGTGCCGGAAGACGTTCTGAGAAAAATTTTGGAATAAAAAATTAATTGTAGAGATTATTTTTAGATAAATAAAACATTATGCCCAAGCCGAATAGAGTTCAAATAATCAAATACGCTCCGCCTCCGCCGGAATTGCCGGTTTTTGGCAAGGTGAAACCCGAAGAGGCTTCTTTTTTTGGGCGGACAAACTATGTTGCATCTCTTGAAGAAAAGAAATTTATTTTTGGCATCAAGCGGGTAGATCGCAGAAGACATTTATACATTATCGGAAAATCCGGTGTGGGCAAAACCAAATTACTGGAACTTTTTATTCGTCAGGACATTACCTACAATCACGGATTGTGTTTGATCGATCCACACGGAGATGTGGTGGATGCGATCTTAGACTATATTCCTCAAGAACGTCTTGAAGATGTCTGTATTATTGACCCGACGGATGTTGATTTCCCGGCATCATTCAATCCACTTTCCAATGTCGATCCGCTGTTTAAATTTCAATTGACTCAAGGGTTGATTGAAGTTTTTCAAAAGCAATTCGGAGCCAATTGGACGCCGAGACTTGAACACGTTTTTCGTTTCACTTGTCTGGCATTGCTTGATTATCCCCATGCGACCATGCGTGGAATGATCTCGATGCTGACCGATAGAAATTACCGCCAGAAAGTTGTGGAATATATTACCGATGATATGGTCAAAAGATTCTTCGCAATAGAATTTGCCGACTGGTCGGAAAAATTCGATACCGATGCCATTATTCCGTTGGTGAATAAACTGGGGCAATTTTTGTCTGACCCACTGCTCCGAAATATTTTCGGACAGAAACAAAATAAAATAGATATCGGCAAATTGATGAATGATGAAAAAATCATTCTGATCAATCTTTCGAAGGGCCGTCTTGGGGAGGAGAATTCCAGTTTTCTTGGTTCTATCTTTTTGACTAAAATAAAACAGGCCGGAATGGAACGCGCCAGTATCAAAGAAGAAGATCGCAAAGATTTTTATTTATATGTAGACGAGTTCCAAAATGTAGTTACTCAAACTTTTGAAAATATTTTATCGGAAGCCAGAAAATATGCTCTAAATTTGACTGTGGCGCATCAATACGTTGGTCAGATTATCCAGCGTGTCCACCAGGCAGTCCTTGGAAACTGCGGATCTGTTATTACTTTTCGTATTGGGGGTGAGGATGCAGTTAAAATGAAACCTGAATTTGCTCCAGTCTTTGATATTAAAGACATGATCAATCTGGCGGTGGGTGAAATTTACGTCAAAATGACGATTGACGGAGAATCTTATGATCCATTTTCAGCCGAAACTTTGAAAGTTTTGCCTCCGACTCATAAATCTCTTAGAAAAGAAATCATCGAGGCTTCACGTAAGAAGTATTCAATACCAAAAGGCGATGCAGCCAAATTGATTGCCGAAGAAGAAGCGACTATTATCCGAAGCGCCGAAGAAAAAGCAATTATTGAAGGTAGGGCAAAAAGAAAAGCCAAAGAAGCAGGGAAAGAGGCTAAAGAAGACCTTGTAGGATCGCCCGACGCTTCCGAAGAAGCGTTTAGGGAAGAAAATGAAGAAGAAATTCCAACAGTCGAAGGTGTTAAGGGAAAAAAGAAAAATGGATCAGGAGAAGCGGAACCTATGATATAAATAAATTATGAGTAAAGATTATTACAATATTTTGGGAGTAAACAAAGGAGCCTCCAAAGATGAAATCAAGAAGGCTTTTTATAAATTGGCGCAAAAATATCACCCGGATAAAAAAGGCGGGAATGAAGCGAAATTCAAAGAAGCCAATGAAGCTTACCAAGTTCTTTCTGATGATGCTAAACGTTCCAAATATGACCAATTTGGATCAAGTTTTGAGAATTTTCAAGGCGGGAATGCTGGAGGTTATCAGCAAGGCGGATTCGGCGGTTTCGATTTTTCTGGTTTTCAAAATGGCGGGAATGCAGATTTCGATTTCGGGAATTTGAATGACATTTTCAGTGATTTTTTTACTGGTGGTATGGGCGGGGCACAAAACCAAAATAGACGAGGGCGTGATATTTCCACAGAAATCCAGATCTCTTTTATAGATTCTATTTTGGGAATTACAAAAAAAATTTCAATTACGAAAACATCGAAATGTAATGTTTGTAGTGGAACTGGGGCAAAACCAGGGACAACAATGCAGAAATGTAAAACTTGCAACGGGCAAGGTCATATTCGCGAAGTTCGAAGAACAATCCTCGGTAACATTTCAAGCACAAAAATCTGTGATTACTGTACGGGTACAGGCGAAGTACCTAAAGAATTTTGTGGAAATTGCAAAGGGTTGGGGGTGCTTCATCGCGCGGAAGAAATAAGTATTGCGGTGCCATCCGGAATTCATAATGGAGAAATGATGAAAATGGTTGGAGCCGGAGAGGCAATCAAAAATGGGAAATCCGGTGATCTTCTGATAAAGATAAATGTAAAAATTCCAAGTAAAATCTCCAAAAGAGCTAAAGAGCTACTTGAGGAACTTAAAAAAGAGGGAATATAACTGTGCTATAATTAACTCATGCTTCCGGAACGAATTATTTATATTGGAGTTTT
>CAITSL010000023.1 GCA_903895055.1 uncultured bacterium | reverse complement strand
GCTAAGATATTAGACATTATGGTAGTACGAATGAGGAGTACAAAATCACATACGGGGAACAGACGTTCGCACCATGCAATAGAGGCGACGAGTTTTTCCAAATGTGAAAATTGTCAAGAATTGAAAAGACGCCACACGGTCTGCGCCTCTTGCGGTTTTTATCGTGGGATGAAAGTGATAGACATGGTCAAAAAGGTAGAAAAGAAGCAAAAGAAAGCAAAAGCCAAGGAAATAGCAAAAGGAAAATAATTTTTGTTCGTTAATTTATGGCAAATAGGCACCTTTCCAGATCAATAGTTCTTCAGACGCTTTTTGAGTGGGACTTTAATAGTGGTAAAAATATTAATCTAAAAGAAGTAGCCCTTCGCAATTTGAAAGAGTTTGCTCCAGGCCTCGAGGATGATGTTTTTGTATATTCTCTTCTGGAACAAATAGTAAAAAAGCACAAGGTGATTGACGAGATCATCGAAAAAGCGGCACCAGATTGGCCCCTGGATAAAATTTCTTTTATCGATAAAAATATTTTACGCATCGGGCTCACTGAGCTTCTTTTTGGTGATCGCACTCAAGTGCCTCCGAAGGTGGCTATTAATGAAGCGATTGAATTGGCGAAAACTTACGGCGGAGAAAATTCCAGTAAATTTGTGAATGGTGTGCTTGGGGCAGTTTACAAAGAAATCGGTGAACCGGGGAAAGAAGAAAAAAGTAAGAAGAAAAAAATTGAAGAGCCGGTCGATATTACTAAATTACCAGTTGAAAAATTAGGCGGTGCTTTGGTGTATGCTAAAAAAGGCAATGATATTTATTTCGCACTGGTCCATGACGTGTTTGGATACTGGACTTTATCCAAAGGAAAAATTGGTGATAGCCCGGAGATTGCCAACGAAAATGCAGAAGAAGGGACTATCCGAGAAATAAAAGAAGAAATTGGTTTGGATATTACGATAAAGGAAAAGTTGGGTGAAAATGAATACGTAGCCAGTCATCCGGAAAAAGGAAAAACCCTGAAAAAAGTTATTTATTTTCTGGCCGAGAGTGAATATCGGGAATTGCAACTTGAAAAGACTTGTGGGGGCTTGGATGGAGCGAGGTGGTTTCAATTTTCCGAGATTCCGGAGCTTCGTATTTATAATGACATTGTTCCCTTGATTGCAAAGGCGATAGAAATTATTAGTAAGAATAACAATTAGGCATTGGGCCTTATGCAGAAGCTAGAATGCTGTGCATAGCGCCTAGAGCCTCAAAATTATCATGATAAATTTTTCAGATTTTGAGAAAAAAATAGGTGTTTCTTTCAAAGACAAAAACTTGTTGAAGCAAGCTTTTATTCATCGTTCTTATATTAATGAAAATGGAGGTACCGGGCTTTCGCACAACGAACGCTTAGAATTTTTGGGTGATGCGGTCTTGGAATTGATCGTGACGGACTTTCTTTTTAAAAAGTATCCGACCTACACCGAAGGAGAGCTTACGGCTTTGCGTTCAGCTTTGGTCAATGCGATCATCATCTCTCAAATTGCTACGAAAATCGAGATGAATGACTATTTACTATTATCCAAAGGTGAATCGAAAGACAATGGCAAAGCTAGACAATATATTTTGGCCAATACTTACGAGGCATTGGTGGGAGCGATTTATTTGGATGGGGGTTACGGTGTAGCTGATAAATTTATTGCCAAAACACTGCTACCGCATACCGAAGAAATCGTTGCCAAAAAACTCTGGCGAGATGCCAAAAGTTTAGTACAAGAAAAAGCCCAAGAATTTGTCAGCTGTACGCCACAATATAGCGTTCTGAGCGAAACAGGGCCGGACCATGATAAACATTTTACGGTGGGAATATATTTCGGTTCGAGTCTGATTGCGGAAGGGAAAGGCAAATCCAAACAAGAAGCGGAACAGAAAGCAGCCGAAGCGGCATTAAAAGTAAAAAATTGGCTGGACTGATATGGATAAAGATTTTGATGGTTGGAATAAAAAGAAAAAAATAATTCATGCTAAGAACGAAAGCAAATTATATCACACAAGAGAATTGTGGTGGGCTTCTTTGGGAGTAAATATTGGGTCAGAACAAGATGGTTCTGGAGAAAATTATGACCGACCAGTTTTAATTTTTAAAGGACTTAGTAAACAAACTTGTGTCATTTTACCTCTGACCTCTTCTCCCGAAAAGCATAAAATGCGAATTCCGATAAAAAAAGTTCAAGGTAAAGATGCATCGGCAGTAATTTCTCAAATAAGAGTTTTAGATACAAAAAGATTGATTTATAAGATAGGATTTTTAGATAAGGATATTTTTGATAATATAAGAAAAACCATCAAAGGTTTGTTTTGATGGTTTCGTCTTTTTGCCCCCTTGCGGAGGCGAGCCCGAAGGCACTTATAATGTAAGTATAGCAAAATAAAACAAAATGTCAAGCGAAAAAATGGGGAAAAGAACAATAAAAGCCATAGTGTTTGATTATGGTGGGGTGATAGAAGGAAAACCGAATCCCGATTTTCTTTTAAATATGTCAAGGATTTTAGATATTGATTATGAAATTTGCAAAGAAGTTTATTTAAAAAACAATTATCTTTTTCATGTGGAAGGGCTGGCTTTTGAGGAACTTTGGAAAAAATTACTTGTCCAATTTGGTAGAACCGAAAAAGAAAAAGAAATGATTGATTTTTTAAGAACAGAGCATAATAAAGATATTAATCAAGATTTGATTGATTTAATAAAAATTTTAAGAAAGAATGGCTATAAAACTGGAATTTTGAGTAATAATTTAACTGAAGTGAATCAGGATATAAAAAATTTTGGCATTGATAAATTTTTTGACGTGATTTTAATTTCGGAGGATATCGGTTATCGAAAACCAGACCCCAAAGCTTTTAAAATTCTTTTGGAAAAGTTAGCGATTAAACCTAAAGAGCTTGTCTTTATTGATGATAATGAATCAAGTCTGAGCACTGCAAAAGAAATCGGCTATTATCCACTTTTATATATAAACAATGGAAAATTGAAAGAAGAACTTTTTTCTATTTTAAATTAATGTTATCAGCAAAAAATTTATTAAATGTTATAATACAAACTTATGCGCTTAAATTCTATTTCAATTAACGGTTTTAAATCCTTCGCGAAAAAAACAAATTTAGAGTTTGAAACTCCGATTGTGGCTATTGTGGGCCCCAATGGTTCCGGCAAGTCAAACGTCGTGGAAGCTTTTCGCTTTGTGCTTGGCGAACAATCCATGAAATCAATGCGGGGCAAAATGGGACTCGACATGATTTTTAAAGGTTCCAAAAATTTGCCGAAAGGGAGCCGGGCAACGGTCTCTATTTATTTTGATAATTCCGATAAAGTTTTTAAGCTTTCGAACGAGGGAGGTGAAGATATAAATTTAAATTATGATGTCATTTCGATTTCTAGAGAAGTTTACGGCGATGGACTCAATAAATATATTTTAAATGGCGGAGAGGTGCGCCTGAAAGATATCAACAATCTGCTTGCCTCGGTGAACATTGGTTCCTCGGGGCATCATATTATTTCCCAAGGTGAAGCGGATAGAATTTTAAATGCTTCAGCCAAAGACAGGCGCGAAATGATCGAAGATGCCTTAGGACTCAAGATTTATCAATACAAAATAAGAGACGCGGAACGCAAACTGGAACGAACCGAAAATAATATGAAAGAAGTGTCGCTCCTGCGCCGGGAAAATGCGCCCCATCTAAATTTCCTTAAGAAACAAGTTGAAAAATTTGAAAAAGCAAAAAATTTGCAAGTAGAATTACTGACCTTATACCAAGAATATTTAAAGAGAGAGAGTGTTTATTTGGAAAAAGAAAAGGCAGAGCTATCTTTAGAGGAAAATAAAATTTTACAAGAAATTTCAAGTATTTCCGGGAAAATTTCTGACGATAAAGCCGATGTTTCCAAAGAAGAAGATCTCAAAACAAAAGAGTTAAGAGCACTCGAACAAAAAATCGGAGAGATCAGACAGGTGAAAGGAGAAATAGAAAGAAAATTGGGCAGAATTGAAGGAATGATCGAAATGGAAGAGCATAGAATGCAGAAACCGAAATTAGCAGAAAATGTGTCTATTCCTCGGGAAGAACTGGAAGCTTTTTTGAAAGAATCGAATGAATATTTAGAAGAGGCAATGTACATGGATGTGCTTGAAAATATTGCACCCCTGCTTGGTAAAATAAAAGATATTTTTAATAGGTTTTCGAGGCACTTTAAAGAAGAAAGAGAAACCCCGACCGATTCCCAAATTGATGATTTAAAAAAGTCTCAAGATGATATTTTGGCCGAAATGCAAAAAATAGGAGAAGAAGAAAGAAAAATTTTAGAATCAATCGAAATTTTAAAATCAGAAATCAGACATAAGGCGGAGAAAGAAAGAGAAAATGAAAGAGAAAAATTTTCTTACAAAGTAAGGCATCAAGAATTGACTTCTCACTTAGAACTCATAAATATAAAAGAAGAAAATTTAAAGAGAGAATCTGATGCTTTTGAGACGGAGATAAAAGAGGGAGCAGTGTTTGTGGGTTCCGAAATTTTATCTTATAAAAATTATGGAATACAAGATGCACAAGAGAGAGAAACTCGGGAAGAACAGAAAAAGAAAATTGAAAGAATAAAAATAAAATTGGAAGATGCCGGAGTCGGAGGAGAATCGGAAATTATCAAAGAATTTGAAGAAGTGAAAGAGCGGGACGCTTTTCTCTCGAAAGAAATGGCAGATTTGGAAAAAAGTGTTGAATCTTTACGTGAACTTATCGCTAACCTGAAAGAGAAGATAAATGCAGAATTCGAAGAGGGAATAAAGAAAATAAATACAGAGTTTCAAGAATTTTTTGCCCTGATGTTTGGCGGGGGGACAGGGCATCTGGTGGTGATAAATGAACAGAAGAAACCCCACTCCGCTAAAGCTTCGCGGGGCGAGGAAGAAAATATTTCCGAGAACGATGAAGAGGAAAAAGAGGTGGAGCCGGGAATAGAAATAAATGTCTCGCTCCCACATAAAAAAGTGAAAGAACTGCATGCGCTTTCTGGCGGAGAAAGATCTCTCACTTCCATCGCGCTGCTCTTTGCCATGTCGCAAGTAAATCCGCCCCCATTTTTAGTGCTTGATGAAACGGATGCGGCACTCGATGAAGCCAATTCCCGTAAATTTGGAGATATGCTGGAAAAACTTTCGAAACATTCCGAACTTATCGTGGTCACGCACAATCGTGAAACGATGTCTCGCGCCGGCGTCCTCTATGGCGTCACTATCGGCGCCGACGGCGCTTCTAAACTCCTTTCGGTTAAATTCGACGAAGCAACGAGGATTGCGAAATAGATACAACCCCCTAAATCCCCCTTGTCAGGGGGACTTTTCTTTCATTCGATGTTGATGGTATTTTGCCTCCCCTGACAAGGGGAGGTTGGAGGGGTTGTATTTAGAATTGGCCTTATTTTATAAGGTTTTTTCTGATTTTTCTTGACTTTAATACCCAAATATGCTATACTGTCTTTAAGTAAAGTGTGCTATAGGTTTAATGCCTGTACTCGACTTGAAACCCGAAGCGTGAGGGAAGATCGCACATTTGTTGTTCATCTAAAATAAAATAGGATGAAAAAGTTTGTTTTTTTATTTACGGTGCTGTTGTTGGTATGCACATCGCTGGCTTTCAGCCAGAGGACCAACTGGGATAATTCCATTATTTGGAATACCATTCAGATGAGTAAAGAGGCTAACGAAGGGAATGGGATTAAAAATCCGGATTCTATTTTCCCCGGGCAAACTCTCACATTTTTGTTCTGGGACGGAACAGTAAAAATTTTCACGGTTGAACACGGGGATAACGAATGGAAAGTTATCCGGGATAAAGTATTAAAAATGGAAAAAACTTATGGTCCGGTGGTAAATTATCCGGATACGGTGGTTGTAAATCATTATCTCCCCATACCATCGATAGAACCCATAAAATTCGCTTGGTACGAAACCGAATGGATATGGGCTGTTCCGATCGGACTCATTTTACTTGTACTTTTCCTGAAATTTTTTCTGGATTGGTATAATAAAAGAAATGCAGATCCGATCACTGCCGGCCCTCCGCAGGTCCAGGGTGGTGTAAATGATGCAAGCGCACACAGTCGCATGCATCAAGTAGCTGGGGCCAGGTTTCCCGGAGCCCGGATAGACATCAAGAATATCCGCCGGGGTTGGCTTTCTGGATTGGCAAAGGTTTTTTACCAGGGCAAAAAATCTAAGAAAATAAATCTGAAAAATGTTCCTGCTTACGCCGGTGAAATACTGGTAAACGGGATACAGCAGAAGATTTATTTTCTGCAGGGTTGTGGAAATGATGCCAGGATGGGCAATTACATGACAGGGAGCAAGCTTGTATTTACTCCAGGTGTTGTTATCAACACCGACGGCTCCGAAAGCCCTCTTCCTCCTGCACCCGAAACGCAACCTTCGGTTACTGTGCCTCCCGTTCCTGTTTCTGTTCCGGATCCAAGATCTGAATATCATCAACATGTGATCCAGGTTAAGGAGATGTTCAAGGAGGTTCTTAAAAGCGGTGAAGCTTATGAAGTCAATATTGAAGTTGGCAAAGATAGCTTCAAATTTAGCCTAAAGAACAAGTATGATTCCAAGAAGGTATCAAAACCTGCACCTGAAAAATAGTGGTAAACCACTGAATTAAGTTTGGGCCGTTGCGATAACATATCGCAACGGCTCTTTTTTTTATTTAGATTTAATTTTCGTTTCTACTCCTTTGATTACTTTCTCCGGTTGGAAAACGCGATTTAATTGCACGGTATTTTTTTGCACAAGCATCGTGCCGTCTTTGGCCAGTTTGATTTGAAGCAACATGCCTTGCATGGTGGCCGCTGAAAAAACTTGATCAAAAATAAAGTTGCCGAGCGAGTAGGCGATGAAGCCCATGCACGAACTTTGAGTGCAAGATTTTGGGCTATAAACTTCTGTATCTTCCACGACATGCGGATGCGTGCCGATGACGATTTTTGCTCCATCGTCAATGGCTGCATGCGCTAAAGTTTCCTGCCGGGCATTATGTTTGATTTGATATTCTTCGCCGAAATGAAATGAGACGACTAAATAATCAACTTTACTTGCCGCATTTTTTATTATTACATCGAAACGTGGATTGTTGGCAAGCAAGATCCCCGCTTCCGCATCAGTTGCTTTCATCCAATTGGGCCCCACGTCCGAAAAACCAAGATAGCCGATTTTCATGCCATTTTTTTCTATGATGGTTGGTTGCTCGGCTTCCGTCTGATTTATCCCTCCGCCCTCGTAAGCGATCTCATTTTCTTTTAATCTTGCCAAAGTGTCAGCATAAGCATCACGTCCCCAGTCGCCCTCATGATTATTGGCCACGGACAGGATATCAAATCCTGCTCCTTTCAAAGCGGGGACTACTGACGGGTCCATTCTAAAGGAATATAAATTGTGCATGTCCTTGCCCTCTCCCGATGCTGGGCCTTCTAAGTTGGCAAACACAATGTCGGCATCTTTTAAAATATTTAATTTACCGAACAGCTGGGAATAATCTCCGTTGAAATTTTTCATTACCGAACTTTTTACTCCCCGGTCAAGCATAATGTCGCCTCCGAAAAGCATGGTAACAAAATTCGGTTCGCCCATATCCAGCATTCCTTCCTTATTTTTTACCCAAGCCAAGCTTGCATCGACTGTTCCTCCATAGTAAACATTTTTTTTCAAATAATTTAAAATATTTTGAACATCTTTATATCTATCGGGACTATGCAATAAAGTGATGCCGATATTTTGTACTCCACTTTTTCCGAGGGGAAGAGTAAATAGAGATACCGCAGTTTGAAGTGATTGGTCAATATAGCCTCCTTTGCCACCCTGATAACCGGGGAGATTCAAGAATTGACTGATATTAAACCAAATCTGATTTTTATTTTTATAACTTTTTAGATCTGAGATGGAAATTAAATTGGGCACCTTCTCTTTTATATATTGGGAAAGTTTAAAAAGATCAGTTACGGTTGATTGGTTTTTTTCTGAGAGTCCACTCGGATCTAAAAAGGATGTATTGGCAAGGTGTAATTCGTTTGCCTTGTCATTCATTTTTTGAATAAAGACGCTTCTGCCTGAATTTTCGGCGAGGGCTTCGGCGGCGTCATTGCTCGATTCCAAGAGTAGAGGATAGATCAAATCACTTACTTTTATTTTTTGATTCAAATAAAGATCTCCATTTTTCCCATAAGTTGCTAAGGCGCTCTTTGATATTTTTGTAATTTCATTTTGATTTTGAATTTCTTTGGAAACCACGGCGGTCATCAATTTTGAAACAGAGGCGATCGGGAAAGTTTTAACTTCATTTTTTTCTAAAATTACCTCTCCGGTATCGAGATCTCCCACCAGATAAGCGCTGGCCAGAACGCTTGGTTTTTTATTCGGGTCTTTTATAAAATAAAAATTTTGAGGAGTTTGGCTAGTGGTGTTGGGGGTTTGAATTGTTAGATTATTTTGTGGAGGAATCATCTCTGGGGGTATTTTCTCATAGCCAACGCTCTTGGTAGCTATTATAGCCAAGAGTACGCCGAACAGAATCGCAATTATTGCCCAGAAAATATGTTTTATTTTGATATTTTTTCTCATCTTCTTATTTTCTAAATATAGCATAAAAGATATCTGAAAGTGTTTTATTTGCTTTTTAAAATCTTTATGTTAATATGGCAGTATGTTAAAAATTAGATTACAAAGAATTGGCAGGAAAAATGACCCTTCGTTTCGAGCTGTTTTGACTGATTCCAAGAATAGCACCAAAAGCGGGAAATTTTTAGAAATTGTCGGTACCTATAATCCAAAGGCCGGATTGGCCAGTTTCGAAGGAGATCGAAT
>CAITSL010000022.1 GCA_903895055.1 uncultured bacterium | reverse complement strand
TTTGATTCATATTACCTACAACAAACCACCCTGCGCCAATAATAATGACTAAAAGGAGAACAATTCTTATTGACTTATATTTTGGGTTTTTGAAAAAATCCATATAAATATATTTTTTATTAAAATTACTAAAATCGACTTATATTATTAATATTATAAGTATACCCCCCCCCGAAGAGGTTTACCAAGCACTAATTGTGGATAACTAAAATTGGAAATGTTATGATTTAGGAGTTAATATATGGAAAATCTTAATCAATTTTTACTAAGTCTATTGGTCACACCAAAAACGTCTGCACTTGCAATTACGTTGGCATATTCTATGATACTTCCAGCCATTTGGCTGGCATTTTGTCTATGGTTAAATCGAAATCATCCGCGACGAAGAGGATTTCTTGCTATAGCATTTTTGGGAGGGGCAATTGCTGTTATGCCCGCATTACCTCTTGAAAACTTTGTATCCACACTCTCGACCAATACTACTCTCGTTACTATACTATTGGCTGCATGTGAGGAAATTTTAAAATTAGGTATTCTTTTGTTTCTCATATCTATTAAATCGCGATTTTTTAATGGCCCACGCGATTATCTTCTTACTGCCATAACCATCGGACTCGGTTTTGCTGGGCTTGAAAATGCGCTCTATATTTTGCATCCTGTTCTTGTGCAGAATCTCACACAAGCGACTCTTTCTGGAGGTATGCGTTTTTTAGGAGCAAACCTTCTGCATGCAGTCGCACTAAGCATGTCCGGATTTGCCCTCGGATTCGCCTATTTTAAATCCAGTTCAAAAAAAGTGTGGTTCACTTGTGTCGGTATTATAATCGCTATCTCTATACATAGTGTTTTCAATCTTTTAGTAGCAAATACAAATCAAGAACAAGCATTAAAAGTATTTGAACTTCTCTGGATCTTTACTTTAATAAGTGTCGTGCCATGGATCTTTATCATTAGAATGGAAAGGTCTAATTTCATAAAAAATGTTTGGGCAAATTCCCTAGCTGAAAATGAAAAAATTTTTAACTCGCTTATTTTAAAAATGAATATTCCCCAAGATGACAGTACTCCAATGCTTGACATTTTCATAAAGCAAAAATGGACTCAAGATACATCAAACGATCATGCGAACTTCGAAAAATTATGCGCTTTTTTAAAAAAAAGTTACGAACTCCATCTGAGAAAGAACGGATTGAACGAAGTTGACAGCAAGACATCCTCTTCCAATATCATTTCCCATACAATATCCGCAAAGACAATAAACACCGTCTTTAACATTCTCAAAGAAAAGGATCAAGTTTTTACTCTCGGCAAGCAAGTAATTGAAGTACGTGGAAATGAAGAATATTGATTTGGATTTAGTTAGCAAGGACAGTCCTTGCTAACTAGAAATTAGTCAAAAAATACCCCTGTCGCTCGCGAGCGACGGGGGTATTTTATTGTTAAAATTTATTTTAATGGATTTTTCCCGCGAATAACACGAATCAAGAATAGAATAACAGCTACCACTAGAAGGATATGAATAAATCCTCCCAAAACATGAAAGCCAATAAAACCTAGAACCCATAGAACCAATAAGATAATTGCGATTGTTGTAAGCATATAGATTGTTTCATTAATAAATTAAAACTTATAATAAGGACCTTTCAATCTTTTATTTCTCACTAATATTATATCTATCAAGAATTGCTTCAAACATTAATGGTGCAACAATAGTCGCGTCGGATTCGATGACAAACATCGGAGTGTGTTTGGTAAGTTTATCCCAAGTTATTTTTTCATTCGGGGTTGCTCCGGAATACGAACCATAAGAAGTGGTGGAATCCGAAATCTGACAGAAGTATCCCCACGGCCTGACTTCTTTTTTCAAATCATATTTTATCGAAGGCACAACGCAAATCGGAAAGTCTCCAGAAATTCCTCCGCCAATTTGGAAAAATCCGAGTCCTGGACCCGCTTTTGCAAGCTCAGTGTATTGATCATATAGATACATCATATATTCCACACCAGTTTTCATCACCGTTGGGCTCACTTCTCCTGCTTTGCAATATCCGGCAAAAATATTTCCCAAAGTTGAATCCTCCCAACCCGGCACTACAATCGGCAAATTCTTTTTAGCAGCTTCGAGCAGCCAACAAGCTTCCGGGTCACCTTCGTATTTTCCTTTTAATTCATCGGATAAAAGTATCTGATAAAAATATTCGTGTGGAAAATATCGCTCACCTTTCTTTTCTGCTTCTTTCCATTTTTTCAATATAATAGGTTCAACCACGCGGAAAGCTTCTTCTTCCGGAATAGAAGTATCCGTCACCCTGCGTTCACCACGCTCTAAAATCTTCTCATCATCTTCTTTGGTAAAATATCGATAGTCCGGATAATCTTTATAGCTATCGTGCGCCACCAGTCTGAATATCGATTCTTCCAAGTTCGCCCCGGTGCAAGAAATCGCATGAATTTTATTTTCCTTGATCATCGGCGCGAGCGTGATGCCAAGTTGCGCGGAAGACATCGCTCCCCCCATTGCGACCAGCATTTTCCCACCTTCGTCTAAATGTTTTTTGAATGCCAAAGTGGCATCCTTCATCTGACGAGCATTAAAGTTAAAGAATAATTTTTGAAACAAACCTAACATTGAATTTGTGTTTTGCATTCCATTATTATACAAAAGTTTGCTTTTTGACACAAATTATGCAATAATGGACTTATGCAATTCATCGGGAAAATACTCCCATATATTGAGATAGTACTTTCTGTCGTGTTGGTCATGGCTATTTTACTCCAGCAATCAAGTGCGGGCCTTGGAGGCGCGCTCGGAGGTGGAGATGATACTTTTCACCATACTCGCCGAGGGTTTGAAAAATTTCTTTTTTATTTGTCTATAGTGTGTGGAATTCTTTTTGCTTTATCGGCTCTTTTGACTATAATAATAAAAGCTAGAGGCTAATCCTACCCAGGATTCTTTATGTATGGAAAATTCTTATAATCGTATTCGCAATTTTATATTACCCTTAGAGAAAAAACTGAAAACGGCTATCGCTTCTTTCTCCAAAAAAGAACGCTTGGTCTTTCTGTTTTTTTTGATTACCTTGACATTGAGCGCAGTTGTCTTACTTGAAAATGTAAATAAAAGTTTTATGGTAAGCATCCCAATGAAAGGAGGGACTCTTTCTGAAGGCATCGTCGGTTCTCCTCGTTTTGTAAATCCGATCCTCGCCTATTCTCCTGCCGACAACGATTTGGTTTCTCTTGTTTATTCTGGTCTCATGAGAAAAGCTCCGGACGAAACACTTATCCCGGATCTGGCAGAAAAGTATGAAGTATCAAAAGATGGTTTAACTTATACTTTCACCCTTAAGGATAATATTTTCTTTCAGGATGGAAAATCAATAACCGCGGATGATGTCATATTCACCATTAACGAAGCAAAAGACCCTGTCATTAAAAGTCCTCAAAAAGTAAATTGGGATGGCGTCAGTGTGGAAAGGTTAGATGAGAAAACTATCAAGTTTTCCTTAAAACAATCTTTTGCCTCATTCCTCGCGAATACCACTCTTGGAATTTTGCCCAAACATTTATGGGCAAATTCACCGATTGAAATAAATGAACTTAATGCAAATCCAGTTGGCTCCGGTCCATACCAAATGAAAAAAGTCAGCAAAGATTCATCTGGACTGATAAATAGTTTCACCCTTTCCTCTTTTAATAAATTTATTTTTGGGAAACCATATATCAACAATATTACTTTCAATTTTTATTCCAATGAAGACGATTTAATCTCCGCACTTCTAAGTGGCAAGGTGGAACAAATAAGTTCGGTCACCCCCGAAAACGCAAGAATTTTGAAAGAAAAAAATTATAAAATATTATCGTCAGTACTTCCGAGAGTTTTTGGTCTTTTCCTTAACCAAAACCAAAACCAGCTTTTCACCGATAAGAATGTAGTACAAGCCATGAATTTAGCCATTGATAAAGATAAAATCGTCCGGGAAGTGCTTTTGAGTTATGGAGTTGTGATCGATGATCCAATTCCTCCCAATATGATCGCTTATCAAAAACTACAAGAAGAAAAAAATCCTAAAATGACAGATAATTTAGTGGCAGCGAAAGCAATTTTGACCAAAGATGGTTGGAAAGTTGGGACCGACGGATTTTTGCAAAAAACAATTATTGATAAAAAAACAAAGAAAAAAACAATCGAGAATTTAGCCTTTTCTATTTCGACTGGCAATAGCCCGGAGCTTGCTAAATCTGCCGAACTAATAAAGGAAGACCTCACCGCCCTTGGAATGAATGTGAGTCTCAAGACTTTCGAAATTGGTGATTTAAATCAATCTGTAATTCGTCCACGCAAATACGATGCTCTTCTTTTTGGACAAATCATAAATCAAGAATCCGACCTTTTTGCTTTTTGGCATTCAAGCCAACGAAAAGACCCGGGGTTAAATATTGCCATGTATACCAACGCAAAAGTAGACAAAATATTGGAAGATGCGAGCGTAACCATAGATGAAACAGCGAGAATCAAAAAATATGCGGATTTTGAAGATGAAATAAGAAAAGATATGCCGGCTATCTTTTTGTATAGCCCTGATTTTATTTATGTAGTTTCAAAAGATTTGAAGGGAATTTCCATTGATCATATTATTTCTCCTGCCGATAGATTTTTGAATGCCTATTCTTGGTATCTGAATACTGATAATATTTGGAAAGTATTTAATAAATAACAAAAAAATTATGACAAAAAAAACAAGACTTCCTTTTAGTGCTCTTTCCATTGAAAGGAAGCAAGAAGAAAAAAAAGAATATAAGGTTCCAGAAAAAAGAAAATTAACCAAAAGTTCTACTTATCAATATTCTAAATTCGGCAAAAAACAAGGAAGAAGAAATGTTTTCTCCAGTGGGAAAAATCAATTTTTTAAGGAAAACGAGGGAAAGGTGCCTCCGATCGAGGAAGGAAAAATACGGATTATCCCACTTGGAGGGGTAGAAGAAATAGGTAAAAATATGACTGCCATTGAAATCGGCGAGGATATTATTGTAATCGATGCTGGAATGTATTTTTCGAATGAAGATACTCCGGGAGTTGATTATGTAATTCCAAATACAACTTATCTCGAAGAACACAAAAATAAGATCCGAGCCCTTTTTATCACTCACGGACACTTGGATCATATTGGAGGAGTTCCCCTGGTGCTTTCTCGGATCGGCAACCCACCGGTTTATTCTCGAAATATCTCGGTACTTTTGATGAAAAAACGCCAAGCGGAATTTCCGCAACTGCCACCACTCCGGGCAGAAGTAGTTGAAAAAGATGGCACCATGACTTGTGGAAAAATAAAAGTTAGATTTTTTGGCGTGACCCATACTATCCCTGATGCCATGGGAATAATTATCGAAACCAAGCATGGCTGGATCGTCACTCCAGGAGACTATAAATTGGATCAAATAGACGGTGTGGTTTCAAAAGAAGAAGAAAAAGAATATTCTATTTTCGATAAAGCAAAAGTTTTACTCTTGATGACCGATTCGACCAATATCGAAAACGAAGGGTTTTCTCTTTCCGAATCAAAAGTGCATCAGGGGTTGGAAAATTTAATCAAAAGAATAAATGGCAGGATTATTATCGCCGCTTTTTCTTCCTCTATCACTCGCTTGGTGCATGTCATAAAAGTCGCAGAATCTTTAGGGAAAAAAATTGCCATTGATGGACGTTCGATGAAAACAAATATGGATGTGGCCATAGAAGCTAATTTTTTTAAACCCAAAAAAGGAACGGTCATTCCGATCGAAGAAGCCAATAATTACCCTCCAGGCAAAATGGTGATTCTGATGACCGGAGCTCAAGGTGAAGAATTTTCAGCTCTTTCCCGCGCAGCAAATAAATCTAATGCAAAATTTTCAATTAAAAAAGGAGATACTATTATCCTCTCTTCTTCTATTGTTCCCGGCAATGAACGAGCAGTCCAAAAAATAAAAGACAATCTATCAAGACATGGGGTTAAAATTATAAGCTTCCGCACTCCGGGAGAAGATTTTGTGCATGCGACCGGTCACGGCAATAAAGAAGACATCCGCTGGCTTCATAAAAAAACCCATCCAAAATTTTTCATTGCGATTCATGGCAACCACTTTATGCTCGAACTCCATAAAGAATTAGCAATAGAAATGGGGATGTCGGAAGAAAATATTATCGTGCCAGACAATGGTTCCGTTATTGAAATATCCTCCGATGGACAAAAAATATCAGTTCGAAAAGAAAAAGCACCTTCGGCTCCGATGATGGTGGACGGACTCGCGATTTCCGATCTGCAAGATGTCGTCATTAGAGACCGAGTGATGCTCGCACAAGACGGCATGTTTGTAGTGATCGCTTTGATAGATCAAAACACCGGCAAACTGAAAAAATCCCCGGATCTGATTTCTCGTGGCTTTGTTTACCTAAAAGAAAACCAAGAACTCTTACGCCAAGTGCGAATTATGATCAAGAAATCAGTGGAAGATGCGACAAGTAGAGGGCCTGTCCGTCCTAATACCAATTCTGGTGGAAATTCGATTGATCTTGATTATATAAAAAATGCTCTCGGTGAAACAATTTCGAAATATCTTTATCAAAAAACAGCCAAGAGACCTTTAGTCATCCCCGTGGTCTTAAGCGTATGAAAAGTAACAGAAAAATAATATTTTTAATAGGATTTTTGTTCGCTATCCCACTCGCCCTCACTTCCTATATTAATTCGAGCTTTCTCGCGACCTATCTCGGTGAATATTATGTGGGCATTGTTTATGTAATCGCTTCAGTAATCGCAATTATTTGTTTGCTTGAAATGCCAAGAATCCTAACTCGTTTTGGCAACAGTTCCACCATTCTCTTTTTTACGATGCTTGGATTTTTGTCGCTTATGACCCTCGCTTTTATTCATAATACTTTCCTCATTGTTTTAGCAATAATTCTTTATTTTATCGCCACCGACTTAATTATCGCTTCCATGGATATTTTTGTGGAAGATTTTTCTAAAAATTCCGGTATAGGCAAGTTTCGGGGACTGTATTTGATGTTCATCAATCTGGCTTGGGTTGTCGCGCAGATGATTTCCGGTTCCATTATCGCTAAAAATTCTTACCAAGGGATTTATCTATTTTCGGCAGTCTTTATAATTTTGATTGCCGTTATTTTTGTACTATTTTTTAATGGTTTTATCGACCCGAAATACACTAAGGTACCAATTTTGAAAACAATTAAGGTTTTTATTAAAAACAAAAGTCTCTCAAAAATTTATCTAATAAATTTAATTCTCAAATTCTTTTTTGCCTGGATGGTCATTTACACCCCGATTTACTTGCATGAATATCTTCATTTTGGATGGGAACAAATCGGTTTAATTTTTACCATCATGCTCGTGCCTTTTGTTTTGGTGGATTTTCCCCTTGGAAGACTTTCCGATAAAATTGGAGAAAAGAAATTGCTGATCACCGGATTTTTAATCACTATTTTATTTACCTTGATTATTCCATTTATTTCTGCGCCCCTAGTTTGGATCTGGGCAATAGTTTTATTTGGTACCCGTCTCGGCGCCGCAACCATAGAAGTAATGGCTGAAAGTTATTTCTTCAAAGAAGTCCGCGAAAAGAATGCCGATGAGATCAGTTTCTTTCGCAATACTTATCCCCTTTCTTTCGTCATTGCCCCACTGGTCGCCATCCCCGTACTTCACTTTGCCCCCTCTTTTAAATATATTTTCTTTGTCCTTTCGGCGATTATGTTCACAGGACTCTTGCTTGTTTTGCGACTAAGGGATAAAAAATAAAATTCTAAATACAACCCCCTAAATCCCCCTTGTCAGGGGGACTTTCCTTAATTCGAGTTTAGTGGAATTTCCCCCCCCCCCTGACAAGGGAGAGGTCGGGAGAGGGTTGTATTTTGCATTAATTTTTTATTTTGCGGCTTCGAGGGTGACTTGCACAGTTTTTTCTGCACCTTTGTGTAAAACTTTTAAAGTGATGACATCGCCGACATTTTTCTCCCGAACGATTGAGGCCAATGAAGTTTTCTCATCCAGTTTTACTCCGTTCACTTCCAAAATTATATCGTTTTCCACAATCCCCGCTTTGTCTGCAGGAGAACCCGGAACCACGGCCAATTCATTCGCATTGGCTCCTTGTTTTACCAGCACTCCATAATCCACCGTTAAATTATTCGCATCTTTCATCTCGGCGTTGATGGAGACATATCTTAATCCTAAGTAAGGTCTCACAATTTTCCCGGTAGCTTTGACAGATTCAATCGCGCTTTTGATTGAATTGATCGGCAGAGCAAAACCGATACTTTGCGAACCCTGCGCCATCGCCACATTTACTCCGATTACATCCCCCGAAAGATCAAGTAGTGGTCCACCAGAATTCCCTGGATTGATAGCCGCATCGGTTTGAATCACTTGGTCCAGGGTTTCGGAATTTCCGGAATTATCTCCGGCTGTGATAGAGCGCGCCAGCCCGGAGACTACTCCGACTGAAACAGTATTGCGAAATTCACCCAGGGCGTTCCCAATCGCAATCACACTTTGCCCAACTTGCAAACTATCGGAATTGCCTAAATTTAAATATGAATAGGGAGGATTTCCTATGTGCAGAGGTAAATCTATTTTGATCAGCGCGATATCCAGTACCGGATCACGAGCTAAAACTTTAGCGGAATACTTTTTGCCATCATTGGTATAGACCGTATATTGTGCATTTGTTTGGTCAACCACATGTTTGTTAGTAACAATCAAACCATCTCCCGAAACAAAAAATCCGGAACCGCTGCCTATATCTTTTTTCTCGGTCCCGTTTTGGCGGTATTGCGGAATGTTAAAAGAGAAACCAGGAAACATATCGCCAAAAGGATTATCCTGTTGATTGGGATCGACATATGTTTCGTATTTGGGTACATTCTGACTAATGACAATAGATACAACCGCCGGGCTTGCTCTCTTCACCGCATCAATTACAAAAGATTCTTGAGAAAAGATAGCTTGGTTTTGTATATTTTTTAGAGCATTAGATTTTGTACTGAGAGATGTTTGCGCATCTTTCAAATATTCTTTGGTAAGATAACTAAAAACATTTGCTTTAAAATGCCAGAGAACTAAAATCCCTATGATTAAAATAACAATTAAAGTAATAAAACTTGTTAAAAACGCAATAAAAGTTTTGTTTTTAAACATCTTTTTAAGAAGATATGTTATGTCTATTTTTTGCATCCCATTAGAAATTTTAACTAATAATTTTTTATCTTTATTCCCCGTCAGTTGAATTTCTAACGGGACACGTATTAATAATCATTATATTTAATTTTTTTTATTAAGCAAGTGGTTTTTATAGATGTGTTTCTTATATGGCTTCAATCGGACAATTTTTATTGAAATACCTTTCTCTTTTAAATCTTTTTTTAAGTTTTTAACGTAAGCCCTCTGATCGTAGCCCAGCGCGATAATATCCGGATGCTCTTTCAAAATATGACGCAAATATTCGGTTTTTCCGGCCAAAATTACTTTGTCCACCAATTTGCATTTTTTTACCAAATCTCGTCTCACTTTTTCCTTTAACTTTGGCTTATGGCCTTTTATTTTCAATACATTTTCATCTCTAGCTATTGAAACAATTAAAAATGAATTCTTCATGAACTTTTTCGCCTGTGTGAAAAAATTTAAATGCCCTCGGTGCAATCCATCAAAAGTCCCAAAAACCATAACCCTTGTTTTTTCCATTACTTTATTATAAGATAAAGAAGTTCGTTAAACAATTTTATAGAAGTAATTGGGGAAACTGGTTAGATTCCAGTACAGTGCCGCTACGGTAAGTCCTGACACCAAATAAGTGGAAGGAACAAGTCCGAATACCAATTGCTTTAAATAATCCCGAGCAGGAAACTTCTTCTTTTTTGAAGAATCATCAATTCTGCTTTGACAGAATTTTTTTTATGCAAAATATCAAAAAAAATATAATACTAATCACTTTCTTGGTTTTAGTAATTTTTATATTTTATTACATAGGCAAGACCTATGTAAATTTACTCTCTCCAACCACTCCCTCAATCTCTAGAGAAGAAAAAGTTGTAGGTAAAATAACTCTTGAGATTAATGATGTTAAATATGAAAGTAATATTTCAGGACAAAAAACTGTTTCCGACTTTATGGATAAATTAAAAGAAGAAGGAAGAATAGATTTCAAAGAAAAAAATTACACTGGCATGGGAAAATTTATTGAAGAAATAAATGGTATAAAAAATAGCGGAGAAAAAAATTGGATTTATTATGTAAATGATAAAAAATCAAACATTGGCATTTCAAATTATAAGATTAATCTAGGCGATGTCGTCTCTTGGAAATATGAAAAAGGTTATTAAAGTTTTATTAGTAATTATACTTTTATTTACTGGTTCTAGCGTTTTTGCTGATACGACAATTCACCTAAAAATCGAAACCAATTTAGGTTCGATTTTTAATGATAATATAAATGTGCCCCCTTGTGATAGTGAAGGTGATGGAAACATGAAAGCGACTCCATACTGTGCTCTTATAAAAGCTGGTATACCAAACGATTATTCAGGTTTATGGGTGAATTCTATAAATAACATAATAAATAATGATAACAACAATGGTGCATATTGGATGTGGCTTGTAAATTTTAATATTAATCCGACAGGTCCATATTCTCTTTCGTCAAAACAATACACATTAGAAAAAAACGATAGCATCTTATTTTATTACAATACAAACCCACTTGATATTTCAATTAACAATGAAAACCCAAAAGTTGGAGAAATTATAAAAATATCAGTAAAAGAGTTGGGCTTAGATTCATCTTGGAATCCAAGATGGAACAATGCAATAGGCGGACAAGTAATAATAAATTTAAACAGTTATGAACTTGATTCAAGTGGAACATATTCTCTACAAATAACTGACACAAGCTCAATTACAATAAAAGCACATAAGAATAGTTTTATTGATTCAAAAGAACTAACAATAAATCCAACTAATTCTCCAGTAGAAACTCATTCCTCTTCTGGTGGCGGAGGTCATATTTCTACCCCACTCCCCGTAGTGTCAAAGACGGTCTTTGACATTAAAAAAGCTTTTGATTTTTTAATGTCACAACAAAAAGAAAACGGTTCATTTGGTGAAGATTTATATACCGACTGGGTAGCTCTTGCACTTTCTACAACCCAAGATTATCAGGAACAAAAAAACAAATTAATTGAATATTTTAAAAAACTAAAAACCGACAACTATCAATTAACTGACTACGAAAGACATACAATGGCTTTAATGTCTTTAGGTGTGAATCCATATAATGTAAACGGGAAAAATTATGTCCAAAAGATTATTTCTAGTTTTGATGGAAAACAATTTGGCAATCCAAACGAAGACAATGATGATATCTTTGCACTCATAGTTCTGCAAAATGCCGGTTATTCAAAAGATAAAAAAATTATTCAAGACACAATTGATTTTATTCTTTCAAAACAAAAAGAAAATGGTTCTTGGAATAACAGCATAGACATAACTGGAGCAGCCATACAGTCAATTAGTATTTTTGCTGGAGAAAATTTTCTTTTGCGAGGTGTCTCGCAGGCTGACGAGCCGAGAGGCAGCGCTGACGTAGCAACGCCAGACAGCGACCTCGGAAAAGAAGAATTTTCTCCAGCAAAGATATACAACGCTCTTCTTAGGACAAAAGAATTTTTAAAACAAAATCAAAAAGATAATGGGGGTTTTGGAAATGTTTCTGCTACTGCTTGGGCTATGGAAGGAATTTTATCTTTAGGTGAAAAACCAGAAGATTGGGTGAAAAACACAAATTCACCACTTGACTACCTTGCCGGAAACCAAGACAAAGATGGCGGAATAAAAAATGCTGATTTAAATAGTAAAATCTGGGAAACGGCTTATACTCTTTCTGCTTTATCTGGAAAATCTTGGAATCAAATAATGGGAAAATTCAGTAAGCCAACAGTAGAAACTTCAACGCTCAAAAAGATTAGAATCCCAACTTCCTCGACTAAAACATTGGAGAGCGTCGGGAAAATAAATCCACAAGAACTCACTGCCTCACCTATCAATGCAAACACCAACAGTCAAGAACCAGAACAAATAAAACAAAACTGGTTTAGAAAATTGATAAATGTAATTTTTGGATTCTAATTATTTAACTATTGTAAAAAATCCAAGTAAGACCGCTGTGATATTCAGGATGGCGTGGGTGATGGAAATTAAAATCAGGTTGGGATATTTGAGATAAAGCCAAGCAAAGAAAATCCCGGAGAAAAATGCCAGAGGTAATCCGACTCCCCAATTCGGATAAATGATATGGATTAAAGTGAACAAGAGAGCATTGATGAGAATGACCAAAAACTTGTTTTCATAAAGCAATTTTAATCTCGGGATCAAAAAAGATCTAAAAGCAAATTCCTGGAAAAAAGAAATCGGGATAAAAAAGGCCCAAGCTTTAATGAAAAATATTTTATTGTCTA
>CAITSL010000021.1 GCA_903895055.1 uncultured bacterium | reverse complement strand
GGTCTCTCGGCAACTCTTGACTATTTATATAAATTTTTCACCAACTGGTGGTTTTTGTGGATTCTCCTCGGATGTTTCATTTATTTCCGCCCTAGTCGTTGGTGGTTTTATCTTGGGCTTTTCCTGACAGCTTGGATAAGCAGTGCCGGAAGTTGGTATGGTCATTATTATATTTTAATCATGCCTTTTTGGGCGATTATTTGCGCGGTCTCTTTAGATATTTTATCCAAATGGATTATTAATAAGTATAAGATTTCATTGCGAATACTGGATTTTGTAATTCCAGCGATTATTTTAATTTTTTTGATTTTGCCTCTCGCAAATTGGCTAATTTTGAATCCAGAACAATTCGCCATTCAAAAATTTTCCGGCAATCCATTCAGTGAAGCGTTTGAGGCAGAAGCATACGTTCGGAGCTTAACAGAACCTACAGATAAAGTGTTGGTAGCTGGTTCAGAACCAGAAATTTTGTATTATGCTAAGCGTCAAAGCGCCAGTCGTTTTGTAATCTTTTACCCTTTAATGTTACCGACTCCACTCGCTTCGGGTTATCAGGCAGAAACAATTTCCGAAATCAAAAAAAATTCTCCCAAACTAATAATTTTGGTAAACTCTCCTTATAGTTGGCTTCTAAACAAAGAAAGCCCAACCATGATCCTTGATTACTTGGACACTATTATAAAAACTGCCTACCATTTAGTAAAGACGGTACCTAGTAAATTTGATTCATCGGCCAGTTATTTAATTTATCAGAAAATTTAGTTGCTTATGGAAAAAAATAATTCATTCATAGACAGAATATTTTCAAAAAATTGGATTCCATTTGCGATTCTGGCCGGATTGGGTTTAGTCCTTTATTTTCAGACATTTTTTTTCAATTTCACTTATTTGGATGATAATAATTTGATTTTAGGCAATCAATATTTTTTGTCCAATTTTGCCAACATTTTTCAAGCTTTTTTAACAGACGTATTTCATCTCTCCCATTCGGCTTTTTATTATCGGCCACTAATGACCATTTCATTGATGTTTGACTATCAAATCGGCGGGATTTTCCCTTTCATGTATCATTTTACCAGTGTAATTCTGCATCTTTTAGCAACCTCCTTATTATTTATTTTTCTGAAAAAACTGGATTATAAAAAAGAGTTGGCATTTTTATTTTCGATTCTTTTCTTGGTTCACCCAGCCCTTTCTCAGACGGTCGCTTGGATCCCGGGCAGAAATGATTCATTGTTGGCAATTTTCCTTTTGGCTACTTTCATTTTTTTCATAAAATATTTAAAAAGTGAAAAAATAAGTAATCTTATTTGGAGTCTGGTCTTTTTTGCTTTAGCAATTTTTACCAAAGAATCCGCCATATGCGCCTTACCAATTATGTTTTTTTATTTATATTTCATTTTTCGAGAAAAAAAATTATCTTTTAATAAATTTTACTTTTTTATTGGATCAATCGGGGTTATTGGTATCTGGACTCTTTTGCGACATATCGCTCTTTTGGGTTCCCCTTCTTTGACTATCACAGAGATGTTTCGATCAGTATTTTTTAATCTGCCGGCAGTCGTCCAGTTTCTGGGAAAAATATTCTTTCCGTTTAACTTAAGCGTTCTGCCGATTATGCAAGATACTACTTTTTGGTATGGTCTTTCGGCCACAATTTTATTGGCCCTAATATTTTTCTTTACTAAAAACAAACGTTGGAATTTTATCTTCTTGGGACTTTTGTGGTTTCTGGCTTTTTTATTACCTTCTTTTATCCGCCCTAACTCCGCTCTGGTGGCTGATTTTATTGAGCATAGATTATACTTGCCAATTATCGGCATTTTTATAATCCTGCTCGAAACAGATTTGATCAGAAAAATTGATTTAAAGAAAAAGAGCGTTTTAATTATCGTTGGAAGTGTAATTCTTCTGTTTAGTATTCTTACGATAGTCCATAGCCAAGTTTTTGCCAATCGATTGGCTTTTTGGAAAAATGCGGTCCAAAATTCGCCTCATTATCCCTTGGCTCATCGAAACTTGGGCGCGATGGAATATTTAGACAAAGACCTAAATGATGCCGAAAAAGAATTTAAAATTGCCTTAGAACTTAATCCTAACGAAGAAATGGCTCATAATAATTTGGGTTTGGTGTATGTTGGTGAAAATAAATTAATAGAGGCCGAAATGGAATATAAAAAAGAATTGGAAGTTAACCCCAATTACGATAATGCTTATTTCAATCTAGGCTTATTGTATTGGCAAGAAAAAAAATATCCTGAAGCCGAGGCAAATTGGAAAAAACCTTAGAAATCAATCCCGATTATGTCGACGCTATGAACGCTTTAGCGATCTATTATTACAGTCAAAAAAACTATTCGGAAGCAACCTTGTACGCCGAAGCACTTTATCAAAGAGGCATCGCCCTGCCACCGGAATTTTTACAACTGCTCGAACCTCCAAAAATTCCATAAGAAACGACTAGGTCTTGCCTAGTCGTTTTTGTTTTTCTTATTTAGACACGCTTTGACAAAAGCAGTAAAAAGAGGATGCGGAGCAAGTGGACGGGATTTGAATTCAGGATGAAACTGAGTGCCTAGATAAAAAAGATGGTCCTTCTTGGAAAGTTCTGCTATTTCCATAAGTAACCTATCTGGAGAAGTTCCAGAAAAAATTAATCCTTTCTTTTCTAATTGTTCTATATATTTCGGATTCACCTCATAACGATGGCGATGACGCTCAGAAATTTTCTTCATACCATAAGCTTTTTCTGCAATCGTTCCATCTTGGAGGACCGCTGGCCAAGCTCCTAGTCGCATCGTACCACCATAATTCTTGTTTTTAATTTTTTCGATTTGATCTTCCATGGTAGCAATCACCGGATATGGAGTTTTCGGATCAATTTCGACAGAATTGGCATCTTTAAGTCCGGCAACATTTCTAGCATAAGCAATAGTCATGATTTGCATTCCCAAACACAAACCGAAATAAGGGATTTTTTTGCGACGAGCGTAATCAGCTGTCAGAATCATCCCTTCGGTTCCCCTTTTACCAAACCCCCCGGGGACAATAATCCCGTCTAGTTTATTAAGTTCATCCAAAAGACTCTCATCTTTTTCGTACTTTTCTGAATCTAGCCAAATAATATTTGGTTTGTAATTTTGTGTCCAAGCTGCGTGATTGATGGACTCGATTACAGAAATATATGTATCCTTGCAGGATTTAAAGTTAAAATATTTTCCAACAATTCCGATTTTCACTTCTTTGTCTATTTTCTTTATTTTGTTTGCTAGCCCAGTCCATTCCTTTAAATCTTTTTGATGAGATGGCAAACTCATAACCTTGAGCAATGTGGCTCCAAGGTTTTCTTTTTCAAGATTAACTGGGACATCATAAATAGAATAAACATCCGGGGCAGAAATAATTCTATCAATCGGCAAACTGCAAACGTTGCTTATTGTTCGTTTTATATCAGGAGTTGCTGGACGCTCTGAACGGCAAACAACAAAATCTGGGTTGAGTCCCATTGAATGTAAATCATTTATTGCTCGTTGGGTAGGCTTTGATTTTTGTTCACCCAGTAGTGCCGGCACGAGCAAATAACTTACTAAAACAATGAAAATATCTTTCGGATTTTTTGATTTCATCATTCGAGCAGCTTCCAAGAAAGGTAACAATTGATACTCACCAACAGTACCACCATATTCAATAATAGTAACTTCTGATTTATGTTTTTTCTGACAGGATTCTATCCGTCTAATTATCTCTTTAGGAATATCTGGATAAACTTCTACATCTTCACCACCATATTCTAAATTACGTTCACGCTTAATGACTTCGGCATAGATCTGACCAGTGGTAATATAATTTTCTCGCGTACTTGTCTGCCCTGTAAAGCGTTCATAGTTGCCTAAA
The DNA here is from genome assembly GCA_903895055.1 of uncultured bacterium. Lineage (GTDB taxonomy): Bacteria > Patescibacteriota > Minisyncoccia > Phycocordibacterales > UBA9973 > UBA9973. Next base: position 7,451 of record CAITSL010000021.1, on the reverse strand, counting down.
TCTTGATCCGCTTCAACTCCATCTTCACCCACAAAGACTTCTCCATGCTCTGCGGGACGAATGGTACCAGCATCAAGGTTTACATACATGTCGGCTTTTATATTGGCAACAGAACAACCCCGAGATCTTAAAATCCTTCCAATAGATGCTGCAATAACACCCTTTCCTACTGATGACATAACCCCTCCAACTATAAAAATGTATTTGCAATTTTCTTTTTTTTGCATCTTGTTTTTTAAGTTACTTATTTAAATATCTTCGAACCGCCAACAGGCTTGAAACCATTCCTAAGAAAATGCCTGATAATAAAACAATTATAAAAATCTGAAATAAATTTGAAAGATAATAACTATATAAATTGAGTCCCAAGAAACTGGTCATATTGCGTCCCAGCCAAAAGGTTATCGGCCAAAATAGCACCAGGGTAATCAACGTTGCGACAATGCCATAAATGGCGCCTTCAATCATAAATGGCCCTCTAACCCGCATTTTGGAAGCTCCCACTAGGCGCATTACTCCGATCTCTTCTTTCGAAAAGAAAATTGCCAGGCGGATAGTGTTGAAAGTGATGATGATAGAAATGATGATTAAAAGAAGCGTGATTAAAAAGCCCAGTTTTTGCGCGCCGGCAATGATTCCATTTAATTTGTCTATCACTAATTTATTTTGATTATAATCTACTTTATCGATAATAGAGTTAAAACCAGAAACCGAGAGACTATCTCCTTTTAGGAAATTCGCAATCGTTTCATATTGAGAAATTTCTTTGGCTTTTATGTTCAAATATCCGCCTAAGGGATTAGCATTTATCTCATCGAGCGCCGCAATCGTGGAATAGTCGGCATTGTGTCTTTCGCGGAAAAGCGCGAGCGCTTCGTCGCTAGAGGTATAAGTAACACTCGCCACTTCAGGTAATTGTTTAAGTGAATCTTCGAGGGAGTTTATTTGGTCTTGAGAGGCTCCAACATTAAAATAAATCGTTACATCCACTTTGTCTTTTATTTGATTCAGGGAAAAATGGAGGACTGCTTGAAATAGAATGATAGTGGTGATAACAAATAAAGTAATGGTCACAACCAGAATCGCCGCCCAAGAAATCAAACCACTTCGCTTGAAATTTTTAAACCCTGATTTAATTATTCTTTTCAATAAAATCATCCTGTTAATTATATACTATATTTGCCATCTTTGTCATCTCGGACAATTTTCCCTCTCTCTAGGGTTATCACCCGTTTTTTGACTGAATCAATCACCCCTTTATTATGGGTGGTTAAGATTATTGTCGTGCCCAAGTCATTTATTTTTTTTAAAATTTGGACAATCTCATAAGTATTCACCGGATCCAGATTCCCGGTCGGCTCATCGGCAATGATAATTTCTGGTTGGTTGATAATCGCGCGCGCGATGGAAAGCCGTTGTTTTTCACCGCCCGACATTTGGTACGGAAAATGGTTGGCTTTATTCCCGAGGTCCACCAAATCAAGCACGTGCGGCACGTCACTTCTGATCTCTTCTTCCGTTTTACCCACTGCTTCCATAGCAAAAGCGATATTTTCAAAAGCGGTTTTACTGGAAAGCAGTTTGAAATCCTGAAAGACCACTCCGATCCGACGACGAAACTTCGTTAAATCGCTACTTTTTAATTTATGAATATCTAAGGATTCAAAAAACACCGTCCCTTCAGTCGGCACGTCTTCCGCCAAAATCATTTTCACTAAAGTTGTCTTGCCCGCGCCCGAATGACCCACCACCGAAACAAACTCTCCTTCCTTCACCGTAAAAGTGACATCTTCCAGGGCGATCGAATCTTTGTTGTAAACTTTTGAAACATTGTTAAAATAAATCACTCTCTCATTCTATCACAAAAACCCAAAAATCTGCATTTGACTGAGCTCCTTAAAGGTGGTAAACTAAAATTGAATTTAAAATTTCTTCGAAAATAAACCCTTAAACCCCTGTAATATGAAAAAGAGAACAAAAGACATCATTTCGGCCTTTATTTTTTGCCTGATTTTAGCATCATTGCTAATTATTGCAACACATCTCCCCGCCCCCCCCTTTTTTACAGGGTAGGATTTTTCTTGGACTCCTTATCGTCATCTTTGCGATAGTAAGAATAATCCCTTCGAAAGAAAAACTGCGAGAATGGCGATTAAAAAAATTGGCCAAAAAAGATCCAGAGTATGCCATAGCCCATGGTATTCTTTTAAAACCTGAACAGGTGAGAAAATATCATGAAAAACAAAAAGTTATGATTGCAAAGGAGCGAGAGCTGGAGCAAAAACGCAAAGAGAAAGAGGAAAGGAGGAAAGCTTGGAGTGGAGAAAACCTCTTTAATGACTTACATTTAGGTTAGGCATAGTCCTTTCCCTTTCTGTTCGCCAATATTACAAAAGCCGAGCGACTGCCGGCTTTTTTTATTTAAACAAAACAGAAGCTTTAGCTAAAATCATATTTATTTCTGATTCTGTCAGTCTGCCTTCTTTCTTTTTGACTCTTTCTTTAATATCCACCGATCTTATTTGATCAGCTAGGACAAAGGATTTTCCTTTTGGTCCTTCTATCGGAACCTCAAAAAAATAATCCTTCCGTCTGCTGGTCATAGGACAAACTAAAACTATACCTGAAAAAGAATTATAACTTGAGGGTGAAATTATCACCGCTGGACGAAGTCCAGATTGTTCATGTCCTTTTGTTGGATCAAAATCAATCCATACAATATCACCTCTCTCTAAAATCGTGGCATTTTTTACCATACTTCTTTCCCTCTTGGTTTATCATCTGGTAATATTAGTTTATGTCGGTTTTTCTTTGTTATTCCCCTCACCATATCTTCTATAGTATAGATAGGACGAGTTGTAGTGACAATAATCTTATCTCCAATTTTTTCAAAACCAACAATAGCCCCTGCCGACCAGTTAAGACTTTCAGCAAGTTCCTTTGGTAAACGCACCGCTAAACTATTTCCCCATTTTTGAATCGTTGTAGTCATCGGTAGAGTATATACAATGTCTATACATAAGTCAAACTCGAACTGTGGAAAAGCATGTTTACAAATTTCTTTCCGCTTCGATAAATAAATCCAAATTCCCGGACAAGACGCCATCTGCATCCGAAGTCTCAGCGAGGGTGCGATGATCTTTGACCATTTTATATGGATGGAGCACATATGAACGAATCTGGCTCCCCCATTCTATCTCCGTGCCCGATGTTTTTTTCATTGCTTCTTCTATGGTCTTTTTTTCTTTCTCCGCATATTTAAAAATCTTGGCGCGCAAGATGGAAAGCGCCATTTCGCGATTTTGTTCTTGCGAACGCTCCCCTGACGCATGCACAGAAATACCGGTCGGAACATGCACTACTCGAACAGCCGTTTCTCTTTTATTCACATTCTGTCCGCCCGGACCGCCGGCCCGCGAAAATTCAATTTTCAAATCAGACTCCGGAATGACAAAATCTTTTTCCTCCAGTTTTGAAAATTTGGGCAATACTTCCACCAAAGAAAAAGAAGTGTGCCTCAACTTTTTTGAATTGAAAGGCGAAAGACGCACCAAGCGATGCACCCCGGACTCATTTCGAAGTGTGCCGTAAGGCCCACTTCGCCCTGAGCGAGCATCGCGAGTCGAAGGGTTCTCCCCTACTTCAAAAGAAACATTTCTATATCCTCCGTGGTCATTTTTATGCTCATGGATAAAAGAAACTCCCCATTTTTTTCTGTCGACATATTTCATATACATCTCAAGCAACATCCGAGAAAAATCTTCCGCATCGTCTCCTCCCGCGCCGGAAATAATTGTGATGATAGCATTCCCCTTATCATACTTTTGGGCGCCGCCAAGCTTATTCTTCAGCTCTGAGATTTCTTTTAAAATAGCCTGGGCTTTCGTTTTGTCACTCCAAAAATCAGGGGAAGTCATCACCTTTTCCAATTCTTTTATTTTTTCATCTATATTTAATTCTTCTGACATAAATTGGTTCTTTTAAATTATAAATCTTTCACCTTCGGGAAAAAACTTTTTGGTAAAACAGAAAAATAATCATCCACATAAGGTACCATGGAATCACAAGCCAGGAAACAGCAAATAATTTCTCCATCTTTATTTCTAAGACTTTTTAATAATTTTTTCTTTTTATATTCTTTTATTTTAAATAAAATAGCTGCTAGTTGCATGCCCGTAGATGGACCCACAAAAATCCCCAGCCTTACCAGTTCCAAACTTTTTTGAAATGCAGACCTTGAATCAACCGGCACTACTTCATCCACTACACTTTGCCAATCAATTCCCAATTTGTGTATTTCTACTTCTCCCCGAGGTCCAGGAATGGCTGAGCCTTTTTTAATAGCTGACCCAATTACTTTTATATTGGATTTTTTATTTTTTAAATACCTCCCTGCTCCAGTTATAGTCCCCCCTGTGCCCATACTCGCAATAAAAACAGAAAGTTTCGGACCAAATTGATGCCATAATTCTTCACCAACATATAAAGCAGAAGATTCTATGTTCCCGGGATTAACATATTGATTCAAATTATACCAACCAGGCTTCCTGCCAAATATTTTGGCATCATAAATCCCACCCTTTGTATCAAATACTCCCGGACAAGGTGATCCATGCGAAATTAAAAGATTAGTGCCAACAAGCTGCAGCAATCTTTGCTTGTGTAGAGGCACATCAGGAGTAATGATCGCATGCATTTTGGGAATGCCAAAGTACTGTGATAAGACAGTTAAAGACAAAGCGGTATTGCCGGAAGAATATTCCACTAGATTTTTAATTTTTTTTCGATCTTTCTCTTTTATATTCTTCAACATCACATACGACGGCAAAGACTTTATATTACCCAGAGGAGCAGAGTGAACAAGTTTCACAAAAATTCTTACTCTGTCTTTTAAAAATGGATTAAGCAATTTGGGTAATTCAACCACAGAAGTTAAACCAAAATTACTTGGTAAAAGAAAAGACCTAATGGCATTTTCTCCCTCATAAATTTTTTTCTTTTTATGGAACATCTTATTTTTCTAACGGGACAAGTACACTTCTCCTTTATAGACACTTTCCGCCTCCCCTCGCAGGATAATCTCCCCAGCTTTGTTTTCTTTGATAAAAAGTTCTCCACCAGGCAGTTCTATGGTAATTTCTTTTTTTGCCTGCCCTGAGCCTGTCGAACGGGTTTTTTGCATTATAGCATAGACAGCACAAGCCCCGGTGCCACAGGCCAGAGTCATCCCACAGCCCCTTTCCCACACCAAAACTTTATATTTTTTACCGTTTTTTTTCTCCACCAATTCTAGATTTATTTTATTCGGAAAATGTGAATCCCGCTCTATTTTGGGGCCAATTTTTTCCAAATCAAAAGATTTTAAATCATCTACCAAGGCCACCGCATGCGGATTGCCCATAGAAACAAAATCTAGTTCCAAACCTTCTAAGCTTGTTTTTCTATCTGGAAAATCTTGATGCATAAAAACAGGCTTCCCCATATTCACCGAAAAAGTACCATCTTTTTCACACGCTATTTTTTTTATTCCCGCACGAGTTTCTATTGAAAAAGTATCCTGATTTTTTAAATAATCATTTTTCAAAAATTTCGCCGCACATCTGATGCCATTCCCGCACATTTCGGCTTCACCACCATCCGCATTGTAATAATTCATAAAACAGTCCAAATCTTTTTCAGAGCTTTCAACCAAAATGAGACCATCTCCCCCGATCCCCTTATGCCGATCGCACAGAAGCACAATTTCTTCTTTAGCCAATTTTATCCGCCCATTAAAATTATCGATGACGACAAAATCATTTCCCAAACCATGCATTTTTGTAAAAAAGATATTCATTTTGAGCCGAGAGTGGGAATCGGACCCACGTTCCTGCTTTACGAAAGCAGTGTTCTGCCACTGAACTATATCGGCTTTTCAAAGTAAATCAAGCATGAGTATCTAGAATGTTTCGTAGTTCTGTTATATATTTATTGTGATCGTGAGTAAAAGCGGTTTTGGTAAATCCTGAACAATTTATCTTGTATTTTGAGTAAAGATATGGATCATTAATAAGTTTTTTTATAGCTAGACCAAAGGTTTTGCCATTTCGCTCTAGGTGGCTAAATTCTTCAAAACCGGAATTAAATAGAATTATTTTACTATATTCATCGCCCGAAGATAGAACTGGACAACTAGAAATAAGCGAATAAAGGATAGGCTCATAGGTAACTTTAGGACTGTCAAAATAAAGCATTAGGCGAGATGTGCGGAATATATTAACAGAATCCTTGTTTTCTTTGGAAATGATAACTGGTAATTTGAACAAAAATTGAAGTATCTTGGCCTGCAAAAATTGGCCCCTCTTAACAACCAAATTAAATTGAAATTTCGTAATTGAAGATGAAACTTCCTTGGTTATCTTTTTAATTGTAGAAAAGCAGTCAATGCCCGCATGGTGTGGAAAAATAACTATACTAAAAATTTTATTTCTTGAATCAACTTCTTCCTCAATACTCTCTCCGGCGAAAGCATGTTCCAGCTCCGGTATATTTAAGTATTCGTTGAGAATTTTTATTTCTGTCTCGGTAGATTTATATTTAGGATGATTTTTAATGGTTTGCTCAATATATTCATTTGGAATAATAATCTTCTTCGAATTTGCTCCTATCAGGGCATTTATTGAAATTCTACTCTTGCCCAAAATTTTTGTATACGAATAGAAAACATAAAGAGGCCGAAGATATTTTTTTGAAAATATTTTAGCCAGTCCGACTTCATCTCCAATGTTGACAACTACGGTTGGAAGAAAATGTCTTTTCCAAACTAGTTGCGACAAGATGACTTGATATACAGTAAAGAAATTAAGAAATGGAATATTTCTCACCGTGTATATGAAAGTATTTTCATTTATTTTTTTTGATAATTCTTGTTTTCTTCCGATGTAGATAATATGCAGTTCGGGAACAACTGAAGCAATGTCTGCTACCAGCTTGCCTGAGGGCAAGAGAGGGTCAAAAATACTTGCATCGCGAGTAATAATGAGAAAAATATTTTTCGACGAAACTTGTTGCTCTTGCTGTTTGACCAATTTTCCCCGCAACTCTGCAATCTCCCTTAAGACATCTTGCGCTCTGTCTTTCGAATTCCAAAAATCAGGCTGAACGGTCTCCGGTTCTAATTCATCTATTTTTTTTTGTAAATCTTCTTTGTCCATATTCACTAAGTATTTTAACTTTAAAGGATGTACAAACACAATCGTGGAGTGCTTATTAAACTCCGCTAGAACCTACTTTAGCAGAAATTTGTAAAAGTTTCCAAATGAGCTAAGGTTTACGCTCCACTTTTTTCTTTTCTTCAATATTCCTACTACGCTCTACTAATGTGCTAATTCAAAATGGACTCGGAAAATGGAAACAAAAATTTTGGGGATTAGGATTTCCATTTTCCTCGACTTTGTTCTTTTGGCGAGATT
>CAITSL010000020.1 GCA_903895055.1 uncultured bacterium | reverse complement strand
AAGAAAACTTTTTATTTTGTTCACTGTGTCGGCAGATATCTGGTGTGCGACTTCTATCTGTACACCCCTCTTCTCCAAATCAAGCTCTGTAATTCTTTCTAAGTGATAAAGAATGGACGGCATCTGCGCTTTTAAATTCCTCTTTTCCAAAAAATCAAAAAATTTTGCATCAAGATTCTCAACCTTCTCATTAGAAAGTTCAAATAGTGCTTGAGCTAATTGTTTCGATTTAATCATTATCTTACAGACGAATTTAACATTACCTTGATAATATCTTCTCCTTTACCTTTTTCTACATAACCTTCGATAACCTTACGAACACCATCAGAAACTAAGGTCGCAGCATCTTTACGAACTTGTTCGTCTGCATTCTTTTTTTCTTTTTCTGCATCAATACGCGCTTGTTTGATAATTTCTTCTTTTTCAAGATTTGCTTTATCTTTTGCTTCTTTTACTATTTCCTTACCATCTGCCGCTGATGTAGAAATTATCTGCTTCGCACTTTCTTTTCCTTCTCGTATTATTTCTTCTTTCTTGATGTTTGCATTCAGAACTTCAGTCTTAGCTATTTGTGCATTATCTAATCCGTCAGTAATCTCTTTGGTTCTGTCTTTCATCAATTTAGAAAGGGGCTTGGCCGCTAACCAATAGAGAAGTCCCAAAACCAAACCGAAATTCACGATTTGCGCAATCATCAACTTCCAGTCTATGTGAAATGTTGTTATTAATTCGTTCATGTGTTTTTAAGAACAATCCTTTAGAAAAATTCTTTAAGGACCGTCCTTCTAATTACTTTATTGAAAATGCGATAACCAAACCGTAAATTGCAACTGCTTCTGCGAACGCTGAAACGATAAGCATAGGAACTAAAATTTTTCCTGTTGCTTCTGGGTTTCTGCCAATTGACTCCATGGCCTTTGCTCCTACCATGCCAATACCTAATGCTGCTCCTATGCCAGTAAGACCTATTGCTAGAGCTTTTGCTAAAGGAACTAAATCTACTACTGTTTTTGCTACTTGTGTTGTATCCATAATTTTGTTTTTCCCTTTCGGGATATTAATAATAATTAATAATAATTTTTTCGACTAATTTATAATAAATTTTAAACACTTGCTAATACTTCTTTTTCTTTATGTTCATGTTCTTCATGCTCCGAATGGTCTTGACTTGCTATCGTAAAATAAACTGTAGCCAATAAACTAAAAATCAAAGCCTGAATAAGACCGACAAAAACCTCTAAAAATAAAAACGGCCCTGGCACAATGTAAGCAAATATTGCTCCCATTGACGCCAAAAGCACTTCTCCTGCGAATACATTACCAAACAATCGAAAAGAAAGCGAGGCTATTTTGGCAAATTCTCCCAGGAGTTCCAAGAGTCCCACGAAGAAAGTAATCGGCGCAACGATAAGCACGGCTGGGTCCTTTCGGACTTTGGTGATAATGCCAGCTAAGGCTTTCAGATTTATATATTTGTTGAAAAGTTTCCATGTACCAACAGCCATAATCCCGAAAACATTCGAGCCAATCACCACCATTATTGAAAGAGCAAGAGTAGTGTTGATGTCGGCGGTTCCGGAACGCAAGAACGGCACAAAGGTAGACACCCCGCCTTCCTTTACCAAAAGCCCGATTGAGCCGAAGATCGGCATCAGTCCGAGCCAGTTCGAGATGAGGATAAAAACAAAAAGAGAAAAAGCCAAGGGGAAAATTTTGTTGGAAATTTTGCGATCGTTGGTAACTTGATCCACCAGAGACAAAGCGCCTTCCAACATTACTTCAAAAATATGTTGAAGTTTCCCCGGGATTTTTTTTAATTTCATCCGAAGTACGATAGAAAATATTACAATTATTAAAACCGTGGCCCAAGATGTGAGCAGTGAATTTGTGATTTGGAAACCTCCGACATGAAAAATCGGTTCGGCATAAATCGGCACTTCGTGAATTATTTCGGTTGTAGTTGTATTATTTTGGTTCATTGTTTAAATTTTTATTTATATCTTGCCCCTTCGTAGCCTCTGGCGAAGTGGGGTCCAGTCCTTTTTTATACTGATTTATTTCACGGTAAATTCCAAGACAAGTTATAAGGAATCCCAGAATTACAAAAATAAAAAATATCACCTGGCTTCCGACGGACTTACTGACATATTGGCCGCCTAAAACACCTAAAACTAAAGGGAAAATGATCCAGGAGGTGGTTTTAGCGTAAAAAATCATGACCGGTTTCCACCAAGCTCCTTCTTTTTTATTAAAATTTTCTTTATTTTCTTCCATCTTTATAATAGAAAAACAAAAGCTCATTGAGCTTTCTACCCATTATAAACGATTAGGCCTAAAGACGCAAATTTAATATTTGTGAATAAAAATTTATATTTTCACTCCGATTTTTTCGCGGACCTCAATCATTTTAGCCGAAGCTATTTTTTTAGCTTTTTCACTTCCCTCGGATAAGATCGCAAGAACTTTAGGAATATCTTTTTCTAATTCTTTTCTTTTTTCTCGCATCGGCGCGATAAATTTTTCCAAATCTTCTACGAGTAAATCTTTCATCTCTTTATACTTCCCTTTTTTTTCTTCATAGATTTTTTTCAATTCCGCTTCCGGTCGCAAAAGTTTGTGAATCGCAAAAACATTTTCCGGAATATCGTTTCCTGAGTCGGTCACAATTTTCATCACGCATTTTTTTATTTCTTCATATTCGGCAAAAAGCGGAATGGTGTTACCATAACTTTTGGACATTTTTTTACCATCGAGTCCTGGGACAGTTGCGACATTTTTCATAATCATCGGTTCCGGCAACTTGAAAGTGTCTCCAAAAATTTTATTGAATTTTTGAGCTGTATCGCGAGCATATTCCACGTGTTGTTTTTGATCCTGCCCCACCGGCACAATATCCGGACTATAAAGTAAAATGTCCGCCGCCATTAGCATTGGGTAATTAAAGGTGCCGACACTTATTTCCTTGTCTTTGACTAAAGCGTCTTTATAAGCATGTGCGCGCTGTAAATATGGCATAGTGGTAAAAGTATCAAAAATCCAAGCAAGCTCGGTGTGTTCTGAAATATCGGATTGTTTAAAAATTGTAACTTTTTTAGGGTCAAGACCTATAGCTAGATAATCAAGTAAAATGCCAAGAATAGCTTTTTGCATTTCTTCTTTGTTTTGAATTAAATTAAGCGCGTGATAATCAGCTATAAAAATATAGCTTTCGTAGTCTTCCGACAAATCCACAAATTGCTTCATTGCGCCAAAATAGTTGCCGATGTGGCACAGACCGGTTGGCTTTACGCCTGATAATAATACCTTTTTAGACATAATATATATTATATCATATTCTTGTCCGCCTTTGGAGGATGTCCCCATTTTAATAACAGGTTGCCCACTTTTTTACTTTGACATTTTTTTCTCTATGCTAGAATGGCTAAATGGTCAAAACCAGAAAAAATGAACTTCGAATTCCTCCGCAAAATATTGATTCCGAAAAAGCGGTCTTAGGCTCTATTATGCTTCGCAAAGACGCGATGCATGAAGTGGAAGACGTGCTCACCGCGGACTCTTTCTATGCCGAAAAACATAAAATGATTTTTCAAGCAATGCTTGATCTGTCTATGAAAAATGAACCAATCGACGTGCTTTCGCTTTCGACCAAACTTGGAGAACAAAAATTACTTGATGCTGTTGGTGGCAATCAATATTTAGCAGAAATCGTAAATGTAGTTCCTTCTTCGACTAATGTCAAACATTATGGGGGCATCGTACAGAAAAAATTTATTTTGCGCAGTTTGATCGACGCTGCCGACTATGTTTCGGAACTTGCTTTTGAAGAAGGCGACGACCACATGGATGATATTTTGGATTTAGCGGAGAAAAAAATCTTCGGTGTTGTCTCTTCCCCAAAAAATCAAAAGTTTACCAGCTTGAAAGATGCGCTGCCGGAAGCTTGGGAGCGACTCGAGCGACTTCATGAACACAAAGATTCCCTTCGAGGATTACCGACCGGTTTCAAAGACTTGGACAACATTCTTTCCGGTTTTCAAAAATCCGATTTGATTATTATTGCCGCTCGACCTTCGATGGGAAAGACCACTCTGGCTCTTGATATTGCCCGCATGACTGCGATTCTCCACGAAAAATCTGTCGGGATCTTTTCCTTAGAAATGTCCTCGCAACAACTTGTAGACCGAATGCTTTCAGCAGAATCTCGGGTGAATGCTTGGAATTTGCGTACTGGAAGATTGTCGGCCGATAAAGAATTTTCCCAACTACGAGATTCGCTCGATAAATTATCTAAAGCGAAAATTTATATCGATGACACACCCGGCAATTCCATTGTCCGAATGAAAGCCATCGCTCGCCGACTCAAAGCCGAAAAAGGATTGGATCTTATTATTGTCGACTATTTACAGCTCATGACTACTTCCAAAAATTACGATTCCATGGTCAATCAGGTGACCGAAATTTCAAGATCCCTTAAGAGTTTGGCTAAAGAGCTCGATATTCCGGTATTGGCGCTGTCCCAACTCTCCCGTGCAGTAGAATCAAGAGGTGGCAGGCCGAGACTTTCAGATCTGCGTGATTCGGGATCCATCGAACAAGATGCGGATGTGGTGATGTTTATTCATCGAGAAGATAAGGGTAAAGACGAATCGGAAAAAACCAACATCGCGGAAATTTTGATTGAGAAGCATAGGAACGGTCCCACCGGAAAAATTGAACTCTATTTTGATGAAAAAACCACTACCTTCCTTTCCTTGGAAAAAAGCGGAATGAGCGAATTTTCCGCAGCCAAAATAGCTGACTCTTTAGACGAGTTCTAAATAATAACTATTAACTTATAACTTATATATGGATACCATAGAAAAACTAACCGAAGTATTTAAAGAATTCCCTGGTATCGGCGAGCGACAAGCGAAACGTTTTGTTTATTTTTTGATGTCCAAAAATTCTGCTTATACCGAAAATTTATTGCTTCTGGTAAAAGATCTGAAAAAAGAAATTTCACAATGCAAAGAGTGTTTCCGGTTTTTCATCAGAAAAGATAACGAGAAACTCTGTGATATTTGCGCCAATCCACATACGGATAACACGACTCTGATGGTAATTGAAAAAGATTCCGATTTGGAAAGCGTGCGTAAAAGCAGACTTTACCACGGCAAATATTTTATTTTGGGCGGACTAGTACCGATTGTGGAAAAAAATACTAAAAATATGGTTCGGGTAAATGAACTTGTAAATCAAGTAAAAAATCAAGCAAAGTTAGGATTGAAGGAAATAATTTTAGCCTTTTCCTTAAATCCTCAAGGTGAACATACTGATTTTTATATTAGAAATGAATTAAAAAATATTACCGAATCTTTAGATATCAAAATTTCCTCTCTCGGCCGAGGTCTTTCCACCGGCACGGAACTGGAATACTCCGACAACGACACAATAAAAAACGCCCTCAAGAATAGACAATAAACCCCGTCGTTCGCGAACGACAGGATTATTTTATAGAAGTTATTTTTACTTGAAAATAGGGTTGGCGATGGCCATTACGACGAAGATAGCGTGATTTTTGTTTGTATTTCATAACCAAGATTGTTCTTTCTCGTCCGATTTCCATGATTTCAGCATTAACTTTGGCTCCTGTAATATATGGGGTACCGATAGTAGCGTCCTTTCCGTCATCCACCAAAAGGACTTTGTCAAAAACAACCTTATCTCCTTTTTTATATTCCCCTTTTATCTTCTCAATAGAAAGTACACTCCCTTCCGAGACTTTATATTGTTTTCCGCCTGTTTTTATTACGGCAAATTCTTCTTTAGTCATACTGCCCCATATTACACGATATTTTGAAAAAATGCAAACTATTGTTATAATTCAATTATGTCATTAATATTTTACAATACTTTATCCCGACAAAAGGAAGAATTTTCTCCGATAAACAAAAGCAAGGTAAAAATGTACACTTGCGGACCGACAGTCTACAACTATGCACATATCGGCAATTTGCGCGCTTATGTTTTTGCGGATGTTTTGCGAAAGACTTTGGAATATTCTGGATTTGCCGTGCTCCAGATAATGAATATTACGGACATCGGGCATCTCTCAAGCGATCGAGATTCCGGTGAAGATAAAATGACCAAAGGACTCGAAAGAGAAGGAAAAAAACTTACATTGGAAAATATGAGAGAAATGGCGGAATTTTACACCAAAAAATTCAAGGAAGATTTGGAAAAATTAAATATTGAAATGCCGAGCGGAATGTATTTTGCGAGTGACTATATAGCTGAAGACATAAAACTTATAAAAAAATTAGAGAAAAAAGGATATACCTATAAAATAAGCGACGGAATTTATTTTGACATATCGAAAGATAAAAATTATGGGGAACTTCGGGGAAAGAAAACAAACACAGATGATGCTCTATCTCGTCTAGAAAAAAATGTGGAGAAAAAAAATCCGGAAGATTTTGCTCTTTGGAAATTTTCGGATAGCATTGGCTTTCCTTCTCCTTGGGGCAACGGTTTCCCGGGTTGGCACATTGAATGTTCTGCCATGTCCATAAAATTCTTGGGTGAACAGTTTGATATCCACACGGGAGGTATTGACCATATATTCGTGCACCATACCAACGAAATCGCTCAGTCGGAATGCGCTACAGGCAAAAGACCCTTTGTGCGCTATTGGCTCCACAATGAATTTGTGGATATTGCCGGAGCGAAAATGGCCAAATCGGATGACAATTTTTTCAAATTAAATACTTTAGTTGAAAAAAATATTGAACCTATAGCTTATCGCTTTTGGTTACTCATGGCCAATTATCGCACTAAAATGAACTTCAACTGGGAAGCCCTGGAGGGCGCAGAAATAGCCTTGAAACGCCTTTATAATTTGTACATTGAACTCCACATTAAAAAAGGAAAAGTAAACAAAGAATATCAAACAAAATTTAAAGAATATCTGGGAGATGATTTGGATACACCGAGAGCGTTGTCGCTTTTGTGGGATTTGATAAAAGACGAAAATATTTCGGGAGCCGATAAAAAAGCCACCATTTTGGATTTTGATAAAGTCTTAAGTTTGGGTTTCAAAAATTTAAAAGAAGAAAAAATCCCAAGTAAAATAATCAAACTTTCCGAAGAACGCGAACTTGCCCGCAAAAACAAAGATTTCCAAAAATCCGACGACCTTCGCGCCAAAATAAATTCGCTGGGCTACGAAGTAAAAGACTCTTCCGAGGGATATAAAATAAATAAAATATAAATTATTGCTCCCAAGGAAATTCTGGGTGGCCGAAGTGGCCCCATTTGGCGGTTTTGGCAAATTTGACATTATCTAAACATAATAGTTTTTTTATGCCCCTTGGTGTCAGGTCGTAGCCTTCAATTTTTGTTTCCATTCCATCGAGAACTGCAGTAGCCATAACCGGTTCTGGTTTCCCTATCGCATATGCCAATTTTACAAAAACTTCTTTGGCAACACCTGCCCTGACAAAATCAAGTGCAATTTTGCGAGCCATGTAAGCGCCCGAGCGATCCACTTTGGTATAGTCTTTCCCGGAAAAAGAACCACCCCCGATCGGAATTTCCGGTCCATAATTATCTATCACCAATTTCCTGCCAGAGAGTCCGGTATCCGCATCAAAACTGCCTAGATCCCATTCTCCGGCCGGATTAATTAAATATTCGTCCGCTTCAATTATGCTTTTCACTAACGGAAGTAATTCTTCATTTTTTGAATTTTGAAAACTTACCACCACTGTTTTCACAATGTCGCCATCCAAGGTGACTTGCGTTTTTCCGTCATAGGGATACTTTTCATAAACTTTTTGACATAAATTTCTAGCCAGTTCATATTCTTTAGGCAAAAAACTTTTTGTTTCCGAGGTCGCATACCCTTTCATAATGCCTTGGTCGCCTGCCCCACCGGTATCCACCCCTTGGGCAATTTCGGGGCTTTGTTTGGATAAATTTACAATAACTCTATAATCATTCCCGACAATTTTTTTAACCAAAGATTCTAAATCCGGATGGACTTTACTCGTAACTTCGCCGTTGATGACAATCAGATTGTGGCCACCCATCACTTCTACTCCTGACCGGCTATCTTTATCTCCTTCTAAATATGCATCTAAAATAGAATCCGCAATAAAATCACAAATTTTATCTGGGTGCCCTGGGCTTACAAATTCTGCTGTCTTAATCATATTTAAAAATAATAACAAATCTAAATTTTTAAGCAAACATTTTTATATTTTGTATTCTTGACAACCGTGATATTCGATATTTTTTGAGGCAAGAAGCGCGCCTAATTTACAGGCTTCTTCAAGAGCAATTTCATTGGAGAGTCCGAAAATAAGTCCGGCTCGGTAAGCATCGCCTGCCCCAACGGCATTCACCACTTTTTTCGGTTTAATTGCTTCAATAAAAATAACTTCCCCGTTCTTATGGATCGTGCTCCCTTTATGCCCCAAGGTTTTGATCAAAATTTTATTTTTAAGAGATTTTAGTAAATCATATTTGAAGATTTTTTCTGCCTCGACAAATTCAAATTCATTCAAGATCAAAATATCCGCGAGTTTAACACAGGTCTTGAATTGTTTTTTTGTATACATACTTATCATCTGCCCCGGATCAAAAATAACTATCGCTTCTTTTTTCTTTTTATGAAACTCTCGCATATGTCGTTCAGTACTTTTCGGCGTGCCGGGCGAGAATATGGCAATTTTGATTTCTTTAAATTCCTTTTCATTGATTTTTTTACCTAAGGGAATTTTTTCTATTTTATTGAAGACATTCGGTTTCCATGATTCATTATGGACACCTTCTTGGCCAGTGCCGATGTAAAATACAGCGGTTTTATCTCTCGGATCAACGTGAACTTTCAAATCTACTCCATTTTTCTTTAAATGTTTGGAATATTTAAGATTAAAATCCTCGCCAACTACTGAAAAAAGACTAGGCGCGAGCCCAAGCATTCCGAGCCCGTAAGCTATATTTCCACCAGTGCCACCGGGAAATTCTTTTTCTAAACCTACCGGTGAACGAACAATATCCCGAACCACCGAACCAACCACCAGAATTTTTCTTTTTTTATCTTTCATTCAACTATAAAATTAAATTGTCCCTTCACGCCAGCCTGATAAATATTTTTCTTGGCGCTTGGTTAAGGTATCTATTCTGATTCCTAAACTTTTTAGTTTTAAAACAGCAATTTTTCGATCGAGAACCTCAGGTAATATATGCACCTCGCATGATAAGTTTTTATAATTTTTCAAAATATATTCTACCGCCAATGCTTGGTTGGCAAAACTCATATCCATCACGCTCGAGGGATGGCCTTCGGCGCAACTTAGATTTACCAGTCTTCCTTCGGCTAAAACAAAAATCTTCTTGCCGTTCTTTAATTCATATTCTTCCACCATATTGCGAAGTACTTTTTTCTGTTTGGTTATTTTTGCAAGCGCCGGCAAATCTATTTCAACATCAAAATGTCCAGAGTTTGAAACAATGCATCCATCTTTGATTGTTTTAAAAACATCAATACTTACGACGCTGGTATTGCCGGTGACAGTACAAATAAAATCCGCTTCGCGCGCCGCATCCGTCATTTTCATCACTCGAAACCCATCCATCGAAGCCTCAATCGCTTTAACGGGGTCAATCTCGGTCACAATCACATTTGCGCCCATGCCCCGCGCCCGCATGGCAAGTCCTTTACCGCACCAACCATAACCTGCCACCACAAAGACAGAGCCGGCAATTAATTTATTGGTCGCGCGAATAATGCCGTCCAAGGTAGACTGCCCGGTCCCATAACGATTGTCAAAAAAATGTTTGGTCATAGAATCATTAACCGCAATTACCGGATAGTGTAACGCCTTTTCTTTGGCCATGGCTCGCAATCGAGTTACTCCAGTAGTGGTTTCTTCGGTTCCACCTTTTACATTTCCTACTTGTTTGGGTCTTTCGCTATGAAGGACAGAAAGCAAATCAGCCCCATCATCCATGGTGATATTTGGTTTGGCATCAAGTACGGCATTGATATGAGAAAAATATTTTTTAGTGTTTTCTCCTTTTATCGCAAATACCGGAACTTTATAATATTTTACCAAAGCCGCCGCCACATCATCTTGAGTTGAAAAAGGATTGGATGCACAAAGCGCGACATTGGCTCCTCCTTCTTTAAGGGCAATAATAAGATTGGCGGTTTCCGCGGTCACATGCAGACAGGCGCCGATAGTAACTTTTTTAAATATTTTCTTTTTTTTGAAATTCTCCGCAATTCCTTGCAAAACCGGCATATCCTTTTTGGCCCAATTTATTTTCCTTAAACCCTCCTCGGCTAATTTTATGTTTTTGATATCGTATTGCATAAATCCATTATACGCTAAAAATTATTTTTTAATCAAATTCTTGCTGAGTAATGCAGTGAATCGCTCCGCCACCATAAATCAGATCTCGACAATCTATCCCCACGATATCTCTGTCTGGAAAACAAGATTTTATTATGGTAAGAGCTTTTTCATCATTCGGATCGTTAAAAGTAGAAACCAAAACAGTCTTATTGCCAATATAAAAATTGGCATACGACACAGGAGCCTGCTTTTCACTATGACCTTTATCTCCCTTATCATAAAACATATGCGGCATGGGTAATTTTATTATTTCAAATTTATTTCCATCTTGGTCTAATGCCTGTTTAAGAATTTCAAAATTTTCATTTAACCTTTTATAGTTTTCATTCTTCTCATCATCTTCATAAGCGCACAAAATCTTTGAAGGACCAACAAAGCGAGCCACATCATCGATGTGTCCATCCGTATGGTCATTCACTATCCCATATTTGAGCCAAATAACATTCTTCGCTCCGAGAAATTTTTCCAAAAATAAATTATTTTCTTCTTTGGATTTTGTTTTATTGCGACATAGAAGTAAACATTGTTCCGTCGTGAGTAATGTTCCCAAACCATTCACATCTATCGCACCACCCTCGAGCACAATATTTGCGTCAATCCTTTTGAAATTTATTGAATCTTTTAAATCTAAAAAAATATTATTGTCTCCCATAAGCTCCGGAAATTTCTCTCCATAACCATTGTAATTCCATTTTACCCAAGCTTTTTCTTTGCCATTTTTAATAAACATCGGGCCATAGTCACGCACCCAAACATCCAAATACTTCACATGATAAAAAATAATTTTTGATAAATCAATCCAAGCATCTTTCATCATTTTTCTTACTCTTTCTTCTTCTTT
>CAITSL010000019.1 GCA_903895055.1 uncultured bacterium | reverse complement strand
TTGTTAGCTAAATGGCCACCGCCCACGGCGGGGCAGGTCGAAATATTATAAAAAGACTATAAAAAAACTATGAATAAACAAGCATTAGCTGAATGGGTACACGGAAAGCTCGGTGGCACCAAGGTGCAAGCTGAGGAACTCGTAGACGGAATGTTTGACGCTATCATCGGAACCTTGAAAAAGGGTGGTGAAGTTTCAATCGCCGGCTTCGGAATCTTTTCCGTCAAAGCTCGCGCTGCTCGCATGGCTCGCAATCCAAAAACTGGAGAGCAAGTAAAAGTAGCTGCCAAGAAAGTTCCAAAATTCAGAGCTGCCAAAGCTTTGAAGGACTCTGTGGCATAAATTCCTGCCCGCCTCCGGCGGGTTCTCTCGAGAGAATTAGGAAAACAAAAATACCCATACTCTGGGTGTTTTTGTTTTTTGTAAATTTTAGTATTTTCGAATCACCGCTTTCAGTTTCGCTATCACATTTAAACTCTGAGTTGGGTAAATTGGTTTGAAATTTTTATTAGCTGGTTCGAGCCAGATCTTCGCTCCAACACGGCGAAAATATTTCATCGTAAATTCCCCGTCCACTTCGGCAATCACGATTTCGCCGTCTTTCGCTTGATTGGTTTTTTCAACAAGAATTGTATCCCCTTTTTCGATATGTGCATCAATCATCGAGTCGCCATCCACTTCGAGCATATAAGTAAGCGATTTGTTCCCAACTAAAAAATCATCCAAGTTTATGGTATCTTGCAATTCTTCCACTTCGGACGGAAAACCGGCTTTCACCAATCCGAGTTTGGGAATCTCTCCGAAACTTTCAGTTGGAATTAGTCGACCTAAATGATCTTTGGCCACGAGACCTGCATCTTTTAATTTTTCTACAATTCTCGCCACGGCATTTTTGGATTTGAAATTAAAAAGTTTCAACATTTCTGAATACGTAGGCATCCGTTTATTCTCTCGATAGAAATTTTCTAGTTTTGTTTGGTAGATATTTTGCATCTTATCAAATTAAAAAGATACCAAAGTAGGGAAAAATCTCTCAGTCAAACTCTTAAAGAAACTTCTCCTAGAGTTATAGCGAACTTTCTTAAGCAGAAGCTTATGATCGCGAGCTTCTTTACGATAATTCTCCCCACGTAAGATTTTAAAATCAATCTCTTGATTAATCTTGTGTATTTCCCTCTCCAGCATTTTTAAATATTGTTTTTGTGACATATTATATATAGTTATTTTTTATAAACGACCAACGTATATAGTATATGTGAACGCTCGTTCACTGTCAACAAGTAGACTGTGGATAACTATGCATTCACCTTCGGTCGATATTGGAGAGCCTCAAGAATATGATTTCGTTTGATGTCCGGAGAATTTTCCAAATCGGCAATCGTACGGGCAATTTTGATCACTCTGTGATACGCCCGAGCAGAAAGTGCCAAATGTTCAGCGCTATTGTTTAGCAGTTGTTTCACTTCAGGTGTTAGTGGAGCAAAAATACCGAGTTCCTTCACATTCATATCGCTGTTGGTTTTTATTTTTCTTTTGGTATTTCGAAATCGCCTGTCTTGAATCAATCGCGCAGTCTTTACTCGTGTTTTGATGCTACTGGTCCGCTCCCCGCTCGGCATAGAATCGCTCAATTTAGTATAATCCACATTCCCGACGGTCACCCATAAATCTATTCGGTCAATAATCGGTCCGGAAATCCGACGAGCATATCTTTCCAGATCATTTGGTTTGCAAATACAAACTTTGTCTTTGTTGCCTTTGTTTCCACACGGGCAAGGATTCATGGCAGCAATTAAAATAAAATTGGATGGGAAAATGGCTGAACCTCGGGCTCGGGAAATAGATACGATGTTATCTTCGAGTGGCTGACGCAGAGCTTCTAAAACTCTTTTTTCGAATTCCGGAAATTCATCCAAGAAAAGCACTCCCTTGTGCGCAAGGGTCACTTCTCCCGGTTTCGGATTCGCTCCCCCGCCAATCATCGAAACATAACTCGCCGTGTGATGCGGGGCGCGAAAGGGCGGTTCGGTAACCAAAGTATCTTCCAGCAATCCTACAATAGAATGAATACCGGTAATTTCTAAAATATCATCATTATCCAGCTCCGGCAAAATATGCGAGAAAACCCTAGCAAGCATGGTCTTGCCCGTCCCGGGTGGCCCAGAAAGAGCAATGTTGTGTCCGCCGGCCGCCGCAATCTCAAGCCCGCGTTTGGCGGATTCTTGTCCTCGAATATCAGAAAAATCTATATCGTGAATTTTGTCTTTGCGAATTATTTCGGTCGGCTTTTGCGGTAAAATTTTTGGGCGTTCCGGTTCAAGTGGATTTCCTTTTCGGTCAGATTTTATTTTTGAAATATGGTTCACCACCTCTTTTAAGGTCTTGGCGCCATAGATGGTAATCCCTTCCACCAGGGCAGCTTCCTCGGCATTGCCAATCGGCACAAAAATTTCTTTATAACCCAAACGCATAGCATGTTCCGTAAGAGGCAACACTCCTTTGATTGGTTGTAATTCTCCATTTAATGAAAGTTCTCCCAAAAATATTTTTCCTTTCGGGTCAAAATCTATTTCTTCGGCTGAAAGCAAGTATGCGAGCGCAATGGCTAAATCAAAATACGGACCTTCTTTTTTGAGATCCGCCGGCGAGAGGGAGATAACTACTTTTTGATTTTGATTTTTGGGCGACTGGTAGCCGGAATTTTTAAGAGCGGAACTCATCCGGTCTTTGGATTCATCCACCGCCTTATCCGGTAATCCCACGAGAGTAAAAGCATGCAAAGTTTTTTTGGTAATATCAATTTCTACAGTAACAATTTTACCTTTTAGCAAATGTGTTTGGGCAGAATATACTCTTGCGAAGCTCATTTTATTATTCGTTTATGTGTTTTTTACAAGTTCTAGCTGCTGGGTTTGCTTCCATGCGGGCAAGCTCAATGTCTTTTTTGCAAACTTCACATTTACCGAATGAATCTCGGCCAATACCTTTTAAGGCGTGCAGGATATTTCCTAATTTTGATTCCAGCACTTTCATCATGGAACTCTTAGATTCAAAATCTTCAAATCGATCCGCCATATCATTCTGGTCGGTCTCTATATAATTCATTTCTTCCGGCACAGCTTCCCATTCATTCGTTTCAGGGTTCAATTTCCCCATATCTTTCATTTCATCAATTAAAACATCTCGCTCGCTTTCCAATTTGTCTTTAATTTTTTTCTTGTCTAATGGCATCCCAGTATCTTAGCATCAGAAATTTAAAAAGCAAGCCCCCACACCTACTTTTAGTAGGTGTGGGGGCAAGTTTTTGTTATTATTTTATCTGGACAGAGGCTAGCCGCGACATTATCTCACCGACTGCATTTTCGGAATTGGTAATAATGATGGAATCATCTTCGGCATAGATATACGAGAGCACAATCTTGCCAGTATTATCATATAAAATTCTGGCATTTTTATTTTTAATAACTCCGTCTTCAAAATCTTTTTGGAGTAAATATTTCGTACCGGCATTTATCTCTATTCCAAACAATCCATGTAAATCCGAAAACATTTTACCTTCCCAATCTCGCATTGGTTGAAAGACATCTACCACGGAACGCATTTTAAGCAAAATAAACAAATCTCTACTCACCCCTAAATCAGGACTAATTGCTGGTGAAGAAATAGTATTGCCGGAGGATGGAATAGGCGCACTTCCCCTGTCCACCGCCCCAATCATAAAATTGTCATTCATGAAATCAATTTTTGTTTGGTCCAGGCTTGCTTCTATCAATTTCAAAAATTCTCTCAGCCCCAAAACTTTTTGATTTTCCGTCAAATAAATTCCTTCTATCCCGCCCGCTTTAAATTCTGCGGAATTTACTTCATTCAAAATAGTTTGGATTATTTCATCTTTGCCAAGCCCTGCTATTTCTTTTGAATCTGTTTTGTCCGTAAAAATAATCGGCATATATTGGAGTGCCACCGGCACAGTAAAAATTTGTTTTCTAAAAAGAAAAACCAAAGATACCGCCCCAAAAGCCAGCACCACCAAGAAAATACCCAAATACAAAAATATTTTATTTTTTTTACTTTCGGGAGATTTTTTTTCATCAAGCATGTCGGCTCTTTCCTGCTCTTCGATAATTTTTTTCACAATTCCATCTTCATTATCACCGACTATCCGCGCCATGTCTTCAGCGTAGGTTTCCACCACGGCATTTTTAACTTCACTCGGAGTAGAATTATTTTTCTTTTCATTTTCCATACCGCTCTATTATATCAGCAAATCCCGAACGGCTCAAATCCTACTGATTTGATCCGTTCGGGATTGCTAGTTCTTATTTAATAATTTTTTATTTCCCTTTCGCGGAAAAGAAATCTTTGTCCGCCGCCTTGATAGACAAACTGATTTTATTATTTTCCGAATCCACCTTGAGCACTCGGACCGGCACGATCATCCCTTCTTTCACTAGGTCGCTCACTCGCTCCACACGATACGGCGCAAGTTCAGAAATGTGCACTAGGCCGTCAGTAAAAGGATTGAGTCGTACAAAGGCTCCGAAGTCCGCGATTTTGACCACTTCACCTTTCAGCGTTTCTCCAGGCTTGAACTCATGGGTCATTTCTTCCACCATTTTCTTGGCAATTCCGGCTGATTCACCCTTGCCGGTAAAATACACCGTGCCATCGTCTTCTACGGTTATTTCTGCTCCGGATTTTTCTTTAATTTCTTTAATAGTTTTTCCACCGCTACCAATCACCATGCCGATTTGATCCGGCTTTATTTTGATAATCAAAATTTTCGGCGCGTTCGGAGATATTTCGGCGCGAGGTTTTGGGATTTCTTTTTCTATTGTCTCAATTATAGCAAGCCGTGCTTTTTTGGATTGCAACATCGCTTCACCTAAAATTTTAATTGGAACGCCTTCTACTTTCACATCAAGTTGAATTGCGGTGATTCCATCGCGCGTTCCTGAAACTTTGAAATCCATATCGCCATAATGATCTTCCGGTCCTTGAATGTCAGTCAAAATTTTGTATTCTTTATCATTTTCATACATCAAGCCCATCGCAATCCCAGCCACTGGCGCTTTAATCGGGACACCGGCATCCATCAGCGCGAGAGTTGAAGCGCAAATGGAAGCTTGAGAAGTAGAGCCATTCGATGCCATCGATTCGGAAACAATTCGAATGGTGTAAGGAAAATCTTCAACTTTAGGTAATATCATCGCCAGAGATTTTTCAGCCAGTGCGCCATGGCCAACTTCGCGACGATTGGTAAATCCAGATCGCCCGACTTCTCCAGCAGAGTACGGGGGAAAATTGTAATGATGCATAAATCTTTTTTCTTCTCTGCCTTCCATCCCGTCGACTAAATGTTTGTCTTCCGGTCCTCCCAAAGTTAGCGCCGAGAAAACGTGCGTGCCTCCTCGATAAAAAATTCCGGAACCGTGCAGAATTGAAGAGATTCCTCCCGCTTGGGCATACAGTTCGCGCAAACCATCCATCGGTCGGCCATCCGCTCGTTTATTTTCCTTGATTGCTTTTTCGTGCAACATTTTATTTTCTGTCTCATCGAACAAATCATCTTCTAGAGAAAAATCACTTCTATCTGAATACGTGTCAGCCACTAATTTATTCCAAACATTATGAAGTTCGTCTATGTTCTTTTTCCCCACTTCAGTAAAAATCGCTTCTTCCATTTTTGGCAATATATTTTCATTAAATAATTTTACTGAGTCTTTTGATACTTCTTCTTTTTCAATCACTCTTTTCTCTTTACCGATTTCTTTGGCGATTTTCTTCTGAAAATCTTCTAGTTTTCCTATTTCTTCGCTGGCTCGCTTCAAAGCTTCTTCTATTTCCGTTTCTTTTATTTCATGAGCCGACGCTTCAATCATATTGATATTGCCATCTTTTCCACAAACCGTCAGGTCATATTTGTATTGCTCATCATTTTCGCGCAATTTCTGCGATGGGTTAATAGTCAGGACATCACTATCATATGTTCCGACACGTACGCATCCGACAGGACCAGCCCAAGGAATATCTGAAACCATGAGTGCAAGCGAAGCGGCATTCACTGCTAAAATCGTCGGATCATTTTCATCCACGGAAATAACCGTGACAATTATTTGCACCGCATGGCGCATAGATTGGTCAAAAAGCGGACGCAAGGTTCTATCAATTACTCGAGAGGCGAGAATCGCATCTTCGGAAGGTCTGCCTTCTCGGCGAGAAAACCTTGAGCCCAAAATTTTTCCGGCTGCGTAAAATTTCTCCGCATAGTCCACCGTTAAATTAAAAAATCCCTTACCCACTTCTTTGTCGTGCGACATACAAGCGGTCGCAAGCACGATCGTCTCGCCATATTTTAATAACACCGACCCTTGGGCTTGTTCCGCCAGGTCCGTGAAAATAGCGGTCAAATTTTTTCCGCCAATTTCTACACTAAATTCTTTTTTTTGCATAATAATTTCTTGCCCCGAGCATAGTCGAGGGGTTCTCGAATATAATCGTGGTTTTAGTTTGTGTCCAGACTGCAGTATTGTTCTTTACCCTGAGCAAGGTCGAAGGGTTTTGGAAACACTACTTTATGTCTGGAAGCAAACCGGATTAACTAATAATTCATCTACTATAGTAGCACAAGGGGAGGGAAAAGTAAATAAAAAAAATGGCATCGTGTTTCACAACAGGATACCATTATCTTGTATCTATTTTTTAGCTAAAATAACATTCGCCAAGTACGGCCCAAAAACCATTTTTCTCCCAGCTTTTTCGAAAATCTTTAGGAAGAACAACGGAAACAAAGAGCAACCCAAAAGCGATAATTCCAGCAATAAGCGCCAGGAAAAGCAGAAGAGCAATATCGCCAGGAACAATAGTTTCATCGGGATATTTTTTAAAAAATAAATAATAATCCGCTGTCAAAACAATCAAAGAGATTATCCGGAACAACCATAATTTTGTTTTCATAATGCGTTTTGGTTTTGGTTTAACAATATTGGTTATTCTCAAAGCCCATAAAGACTCTGGAAACAACCAACAAGATTAATCAAAAACCTATTTTCAAAGTACGAGAAATTTTACTTTTAGATTACCACAAATTAAATTTTTTGCAAGCCCGTTTTCCTCCCCTGCGAAGGGGAGGTGTCTTGAGCTTGTCGAAAGACGGAGGGGTAATTATCTCCCGAAATTCCCCAGCAAATATTTTTTTGGATTTTCGGAAAGGTCCACAAAATCATCGGCTACTTCACGGAGTTTCGCGGAAGTGGATTTACCAAAAGAAATTACTTCCACTTGGGTCATCGTTTGTAAATATTGGACTAGTGGAACAAAATCTCCGTCACCGGAAACGATCACGATCGTATCGAGTCGTGGAGCGGTCTTGATCGCATCCACCGCCAGTCCGACATCCCAATCTCCTTTTTTGGTTCCAGTATGAAAAATTTGCAAATCCTTTGTTTTAGTTTCAATGCCTAATTTTTCCAATGCTTCAAAAAAATGTTTTTCATCGCCTGCTTCGGTCGTGATAACATACGCTACCGCATGCACCAGCTTTCTGCCCGCCACTGCATCTTTCAGAACGGCCCCAAAATTAACACGCGCTTTATATAAATTACGAGCTGAGTGATATAGATTTTGTGTATCTATAAAAACTCCGACTCTTTGTTCTTTATGTTTTATAACTGTCATCCCAGTACTAAAATTTTAAAATTGATAATAATATGAAAACAACTTATTCCGTCCGACTTTATTTTTTTCTAAACTTTCGAATAATCAAAAATTTAGTACGGGACAAGTATAAATTAGTATACCACAAAGTCCCCCTGACAAGGGGGACTTAGGGGGTTGTATTTAATTTAGATCCATTTTTTTCACCAATACGTTGTAACGAGTTTTGTCTTTGCGTTCCAAATATTTCAATTGGGTACGTCGGTCAGCCACCATCTTGATCAGTCCTCGGCGAGAATGATTGTCTTTTTTGTGTTTCTTCAAATGTTTCGTAAGTTCACTGATTTGAGTAGATAAAATAGCCACCTGCACCTCAGGAGAACCTGTATCCGTTTCGTGAATGCGGTTTTTCTTAATAATTGTTTGCTTTTTCTTTGTTGCTAACATTTTTTTATACTAGCATAAACCCCAAAAAATTGCAAGAACCCCTCCCCCTGCCAAGGGGGAGGTTGGGTAGGGATCTCATGTCGCACAATATTTGTGCTAAAATATGGGAATGGCAACGGAGATAGAAAAATTAAAACGCGAATTTTTGGAATATCTGGAAATCGAAAAAGGTTCCAGCTTGAAAACAGTTGAAAATTACGACCGCTATCTAATTCGCTTTTTGGAATTCGCAAAAACCCATTCGACAGGTTCAGGGCAAGTAAAAAATCCAGAAGATATTACCGATTCCCTGGTTCGAGAATTTCGGCTATATTTAAATCGTCAATCTGCCGGGAACAACAGAGCTACCGGTCAAACTCTATCCAAAAAAACTCAAAACTATTATTTGATAGCTATCAGGATGTTTTTAAAACACTTAACCAAAAAAGGGATCAAATCAATGCCGGCCGATCAAATAGAACTGGCGAAAGTTTCTGAGCGCTCACTTGACCTAATCACCAGCGCTGAACTTTCCAGACTTTTGGAAGCACCCAAGGGAACTGACATCAAATCTCTGCGCGATAAAGCGATTTTGGAACTTTTATTTTCCACCGGACTCCGTGTCTCAGAACTTTGTTCCTTAACCAACGATCTTGATCTAAAAGCTGATGAATTTTCAATCCGAGGCAAAGGCGGAAAGGTGCGAGTTGTTTTTATGTCCGAAGAAGCCAGAAATGCTATCAAAAAATATCTGGCTTTGCGGAAAGACATGAGTGATGCCCTCTTCGTGCAAGTGGATAATGAAATATTAAAAAAGGAAGTTGGCCCCCTAACTCGCAGATCCATTGAAAGAATTGTAAAACAATATGCCATCAAGGCCGGCATCTCCAAAAAAGTCACTCCGCACATTATCCGCCATTGTTTCGCCACCGACCTGCTTTCCAACGGCGCCGATATCCGTTCGGTCCAAATGATGCTGGGTCATGCGAACATTGCCACCACCCAAATTTACACTCACGTCACGGACAAGCAACTTCTTGATGTGCACAAAAAGTTTCATTCCAAGAAATAGTAGCAAAAAATATAAAATATTATTTGCTATAATAGAACAATGAAAATTATCAGTTGGAACACAAATGGATTACGGGCAACTGCAAAGCAAGGTAATTTAATGCCCTTGCTTGAAAAATATAATCCCGATATTCTTTGCCTACAAGAAACAAAAGTTGAAGAAACACAGCTTCCTGAAGAAATCCGAAACATAAAAGAATATTATTCTTATTTTTTACATTCAAGAGAAAGAAAGGGTTACAGTGGTGTGGCAATTTACACCAAAGAAAAACCAAAAGAAGTTTTTTACGGAATGGGAATAAAGAAACTTGATACTGAAGGCAGATTACTCGGCGCAAAATTTGATAATTTCACCATCATCACCGGCTATTTTCCAAATGGCGGAGCAGGCCCTCACCGCTTAAAATACAAATTGGAATTCTATGTCGCATTTTTAAAATTTATTTTAAAACTTAGAAAGAACGGTGAGAATGTTATTTTTTGCGGAGATATAAACACCGCTCATGAAGCGATAGACCTCGCTCGCCCAAAAGAAAATGAAGAAAATACCGGCTTTTTGCCGATTGAACGCGCTTGGATTGACAAAGTGGTGAAAAATAATTTTGTGGATACTTTCCGAAAATTTTATCCAGGACTTATTGGCGCCTATACTTACTGGGATCAAAAAACTCGCGCCCGCGACCGAAACGTCGGCTGGCGCTTGGATTATTTCTTTGCGGATAAAAAAATTATTGATAAGATAAAAGGCACTGGCATGCTATCCGACTATTACGGCTCGGACCATTGCCCGATTTGGCTGGAAATTGAATAAGGGCGCGTGGCGGAACTGGTATACGCGTACGCTTCAGGAGCGTATGGAGCAATCCTTGAGGGTTCAAATCCCTCCGCGCCCACAAATAAAAGAGTGCTAAAAAACCTTTTTTCTGCTATACTTCTTACGAGTCACCTTTTCTTTGAAAAAAGAAAAGTAAAAGATATTCTACAGCTTGCATCACAAGCTGTCCCTCTTAGTTTTCAAGAATAAAATCCTAAAACCCAGTATAACATGAAAAAGATTTTGTTTTTTATTTTTATGGTTGCCATCTTTTTGGCAACAACAATGAGAGCACAGGGCTCTAATCCTCCTAGTTCAGCCATTTCTGCTGACAGCATTATTTTTATCTATCCGAATCCCAGCCATGGTGCATTTACTATCACCTTTGATGGTAGGGTCGGACAAACAGTTACAGTTTCTATCTACAACTCACTCGGCACAAAAATATATGAGTCGAGTAAGCTGATCACTGAAATTATTACTGATGTAAATGTGAATCTTCAGCCTAACCCTCCGGGGATGTATTGTATTCACTTTTTCTTTCTCAAAGACAATAAAAAGGAAATGGTGAATAAAAAAATTATAATAAATTGAGTAAATTTTTTCACAGCCAGTGTTTGCACTCATCTGCAACACTGGTTTTTTATTTTTTAAAGTTTCACTAATTCCGGTTTTGTATTTTGACCAAACCATTCTTTGGTTAGTTTTTCCACATTTTTAGTTATGTCGGTGACGAGAATTTTCGCTTTGCCATT
Source organism: uncultured bacterium (assembly GCA_903895055.1). Lineage (GTDB taxonomy): Bacteria > Patescibacteriota > Minisyncoccia > Phycocordibacterales > UBA9973 > UBA9973. The sequence continues at coordinate 1,319 of CAITSL010000019.1, read as the reverse complement.
TTTTGAAAGATTTTGTTCTATTTCAAGATGTCTTGCAAAATATTCTTTTAATTTTTTCGGCACAATTTCATCTTGAGAAATTATTTTGATATTTTTGCCCCCAACTCCGCCAAGGCTTCGCTGGGCAAGTAAAATTTTCCTAATTTCTTTTTTATAAAATGGATAATGCGTACAACCGAGTGCTATTGCATCTGGATGTTTCGCGACAAGTGGCATTAAATACTTTTTCAAAAACGGAATCGCGAGTGCCTTCTCCCCCGCTTCGGCAAGAGGCACGAGCATCGGTGCCGGATTTTGAAAAACTTTTATTTTTGTATTCCCAACTCCGCCAAGGCTTCGGCGGGCAAGTATTTTTTTTATTTCAATTGGGAATGAATTTGAAGCAATGGTTCCGCTCGTCCCTATTATTCCAACCTTTTTATACTTCGCGCATTCTTCAGCCGTAGGAACCAAAACTCCTAAAACCTTTCTGTCGGGGAAGTTTTTTACTAAATATTCTTGTTGAATTCTACGCAAAGCTTTTGCCGATGCAGTATTGCAAGCGATAATCACGATCGCGCAATTTTCTTTTTTAAATAAATAATTCACGCCTTCGCGGGTAAATTCATAAACTGTCTCATGCGAACGATTTCCATAAGGCACTCTCTTTGTGTCCCCTAGATATACATAATCATATTCGGGCATAGCTTTTCTTATCGCCCGCGCAATAATCAGCCCCCCGACTCCTGAATCAAAAATACCTATTTTCATATTTTTATATTACCACATTTTAATTATTTTTCTTTCCTTCTTTTAAACATTGCCCAAAAGATTGGGACGAGGGTTAATAGGAAGCAACAGGCTACCACCGGCATCACGTATTTGTGAATTGCCGGCAATTGGCTACCAAAAAAATATCCTACCGAGACTACAATAATTGGCCAGAGAGCGGATCCTAAAAAATTAAATTTTAAAAAATCAAATAAATTCATTTCCCCGACTCCCGCTAGGATCGGCGCAAAGGTTCGGGCAAATGGCACAAAATGAGAGAGCACCACTGTCCACTTACCATATTTTTGGTAAAAAACCCTTGTCCTTTCTAGGTTTCTCGGGTCAAACAATAACGATCCTTTTTTAAAGAAAATTTTATGTCCCACTTTTTTACCAAAGAAATATCCCACCATTCCACCTAAATAAGTCGCCAGAAACAATCCCGTTAAAGAAATCCAGATATTTAAAAGTCCACCTGAAGCCAAAAAGCCAACCGTAAAAAGTAAGGTGTCTCCCGGCAAGAAAAAACCGAAGAAAAACCCCGATTCAATAAAAATATTAGAAAAAAT
>CAITSL010000018.1 GCA_903895055.1 uncultured bacterium | reverse complement strand
TTTCGCATACCATAAACCCATAGGACTGGAAACTCCGGAAATTTCCGTTATGAAAGGTGTCTTCCGCAATATTTTCCCTTTGGGCCGCCTAGATAAAGATTCTCATGGACTTTTAATTCTGACCAATGATGGACGAATTACCGATTTGCTCCTCAATCCAAAATACGTGCACGAAAAAGAATATGTAGTAAAGACTAAAGAAAAACTTCGTTCTAGTTTTAAAGCAAAAATGGAAGCCGGGGTTCAAATCGAGGATTACAAAACGAGAGCCTGCAAAGTCCAAATAATAAACGAAAGCATGTTTAAAGTTATTTTGACCGAAGGCAAAAAACATCAAATCCGCCGAATGTGCTCCGCTCTTTTCCAAGAAGTCTCCGACTTAAAACGCACTCGCATTATGAATATAGAACTTGGAAAACTTGGTCCCAATTCTACTCGTGAAATCAAAGGGAAAGAGCTGGAAACTTTTTTGAATACGCTGGGGGTAAAATAAAAAAACCACTAAAAATATTTTTGAGGTTTTTAGATCTGCACCTTCGAGAAAAAGTAACTTCCAATCGCCAGAAAGAGAGCGGTGAGAATTGCCAGGATTGAAACATCCCAAGCCAGGGTAAAGAAGTGAGTATTGGTGAGGATATGTCGCAGGGCATCTACTGTATAGGAAAGCGGATCAAAGGAAGCGATAGTGCCAAGGATAGTCGCCCGATCCAGCGGGAAGATTGCACCTGAGAGGAAAAAGAGTGGCATGACCAGGAAGTTCATAATCATCTGGAAACCCTGCATATCGTCCAATTTTGAAGCGATAGCAGTGCCAAGCGCAGTAAATAAAAGTGAAGATAGAAACATCACCAAAATGGCGACAGGCACCAAAGCCCAAGACACCGGACGAAATCCAGCAATCAAAGATAAAAATAAAACAAGAGTACCCTGCATGGTTGCGATAGTTGCCCCACCGAGAGTCCTTCCGATCATGATGTTGAGGCGCGAGACTGGTGCAACTAATGTTTCTTTCAAAAATCCAAATTGTTTATCCCAAATAATTTCCATCCCGGCAAAAATTGAAGTAAAAATAATCGTCATACTGATAATTCCAGGCACCAGAAATTCTATATAATTCCCCTGCCCGGCTTTCGAAAAGACTGGCCCAAAACCTGCTCCGAGCGCCAGTAAAAAGAAAAGTGGCTGCGCGAGTGATCCAATCACTCTGGATTTGGAGCGCAGATATCTTTTTAATTGTCTCTGCCATAAAATATAAATGATTTGCATATTTTTATTTATTATTTATTTTCTTGACCATGCCTGATGGCGCATCCGCATCGCATCGGTTTTACTGACATCTTCGTCTCGGATATTTCTCCCCGTTAATTTTAAAAATGCTTCTTCTAAAGAACTCGTTCCGGTACTTGTTTTTAATTGTTCTACATTCCCTGAGGCAACAATGCTTCCATGGTCAATAATAGCGATCTGGTCCGCGATTCGTTCCGCCTCTTCCATATAATGCGTAGTAAAAAATACGGTGATGCCCTCGGTTTTATTTAATTCGCTCAAATATTTCCACATGTGGTTCCTGGTTTGAGGATCTAGGCCCAAAGTTGGTTCGTCTAAGAATAAAACTTTCGGGTGGTGGAGGAGTCCGCGCGCAATCTCAAGTCGGCGTTTCATTCCACCGGAAAATTCTTTGACTAAACTGTTTTTTCTGTCCCATAGTTCCACAAATTCGAGCAGTTGTTTTATTCTTTCCTTTAAAATTTCTTTTTTCACATGATAGAGCACTCCGTGAATTTCCATATTCTCGTAGGCGGTAAGTTCATCATCTAAACTCGGATCTTGAAAAACAATCCCGAAAGAATGACGTACTTCCCTCGGATTTTTTTTGACATCGTGTCCGTCAATAAAAAGCTCCCCGCTGGTTGGCGTAAGTAAAGTGGTCAACATTTTGATAGTGGTTGATTTGCCGGCGCCGTTCGGTCCTAAAAAGGCAAAGATCCCCCCTTTCTCCACAGAAAAAGAAACGTCCTTCACGGCAGTAAAATCTCCAAATTTTTTAGTTAAATTTTTTACTTCTATAATAGACATATTATTCTCCTTGCGCCCAAGCTTTTAATTCTTTATAACTTGCCTCTCCGCAAATCCATTTTTTGGTTTTTTCGTTATAAAAAAAAGGAACACCTCCACAAAAATCTTTATCCAAATCTATCAAACGCTTTTCGTTTTCTTTGTTGTGCCACACTTCTACCGACTCAACCTTTATCCCTTCCTCTTTTTCTAGCCGAACAACCAAGTCGTGCATTACAACACAATAAGGGCATTCAGTTCCATAAAATTCTAATAAGTGTGACATATTCTAAGACAAACAAGAATTCTGTTTTTTAGGGGGTTTCGAGGCTGTCGAGCTGAGAACTTCAGGATTTTTTAAGCTTCAAAAAATCTGTGCCCTAAAAAATTGAATTCTTGTTTGGAATTACTTAATCAATCTTGATAATCGTGACTTCTTGCGGGCAGCGTTATTTTTCTTGATCACACCCTTCTTGGCCGCTTTATCTATCGCTTGATAAGCCGAACTCAACATTTTCCCCGCTTCTTTTTTATCGGTTTTGGCAACTTTTTCAATCTTTTTTATTATTTCTTTCATGGTTCGCTTCCGGCGATCATTAAAAGCCTTCTTGCGAAGTGAGCCTCGAACGGCCTTTTTGGCTGATTTAATTATTGGCATATCTATATCTTATCAAAAAACATCCAAAAACACAAATACTGTGCCCCGTACGAAAATCAGCAGAAAGTAAATTGCCCAAAAAGCTGAATCTGTGAAATTTTCGTATGGGGTGTTATAATGAACGCATGATCGGTAGCATTAAAGGAAAAATAATTTTAAAAAGAGATAAGTTTATCATCGTGGAGGTGGGCGGGATTGGTTATAAAATAAACGCCTCTCCGGATACTCTTTTAAAAATAAAAATCGGTGAGGAAGTCCACTTATTTACTCATCTGCATGTCAGAGAAGATGCCCAAGACTTGTATGGGTTTTTGGAATATGGGGAATTAGAATTTTTTGAAATGCTTATCGGTGTATCGGGCATTGGCCCGAAAGGAGCGCTTGCCATTCTTTCCGTCGCCCCGATTGAAACACTAAAAAGGGCAATCAGTACTCAAGATATTTCCTATTTAACTAAAATTTCCGGGATTGGCAGGAAAACAGCTGAAAAAATAGTACTGGAGCTTCGAGAGAAAGTAGGCGAAGAAAAGGAAGGTGTTTCCCTGCAAGGGGAAATAGATGTGCTGGAAGCACTTAAATCTTTAGGTTATTCCCAAATGGAAGCGCGAGAGGCTTTAAAGAAAGTATCGACTGAAAAAGATACCGGCAAAAAAATAAAGGAAGCATTAAAGATTTTAGGGGGAAAGTGAGATGATATAATTTCCAATTCCTTTGGCAGTTAGCTTGGCCATATCAAGATAAGCTTGATGTCGCGTAGTGGTATTGCGAAATATTTTTTGATAAATATAGCCATATTCTATGAGCACCGAATCGACACTCTGATCGAGAGTGCCACTTGCCCCGAGGGCAATCAGGTTTTCATCTGAAACAAGCCCACCTGTTTCTTTTTTATACGTACTTGGAGTATATTTTTTAGAAAGTTCGGTAAAAATACTTTTTGCTAATTTAGTGCTTTCCGGAGAATTTGCCATTTGGCTGTCCGGCAGATAAATAGCAAAGCCTTTATATTTGCCGATGGTCCAACGAGTCGGACGTGGATAATCGTTGAAGTGAATGCTAATTACCACCTTTATTTTGTTTTCATTTGCCCATTTATTAATCCCGTATAATTCAATGGCAGTTTCTTCATTCACCGCATTATGCACCACTCCAGTTTTGTTTAGAAAGGTTCCACTGTCAATTTTAATTTGATTTTCTTCTTTCGCATTCTTTTTAAAAGAAATTATTGCTGCTTTGTTCTTAGAGAAATAGTCCGAAAATTCTTTCGTATAGCCATTCTTTCCGCGAGTAATGTAAACCTCGAACCTTTTATCTTTTTTGAGAATGTTAAAAAGCTGGGTCCCTAAATTAAGATTCATGTCAGCCTCTTTGATATTGCCATATTCTGCCCCCCAAATTTCTTTATCATGTCCGGGCACAATCAAAATTTTAATGGGTAAAGCGTGGGCATAGAACATCGGAAGGAATAATAGAATTGTTAAAAACAATATTTTTCTTTGAACCATTGTATAATGATACCATGCCAGAGCTACCAGAAGTTGAAACAACCGTGAAAGGTCTCAGAAAGGAGATTATCGGCCTTAAAATATTGGATGTTTGGACTGACTTAAAAACCAAAGATAAAAGAAAGAAGGATAGCATTTCAAATCCACGTTATTTTTCGTTTTTTAAAAAAGAAATTAAAAATAAAAAAAATCCTATCGGTAGAAAGACGTGCAAAAAATATTTTAATAAAAATATCACAAAACAAAACTATTTTAATCCATCTCAAAATGACCGGCTGTTTGTTTTACGGCAAAGGAAAATGGGATAAATTTGTTCACGCCATTTTTTACTTATTGGACCCCTCGACTACGCTCGGGGCAGGCAAAAAACAGTTAGCTTTTTCCGACGTGCGAAAATTCGGCAAAATTACTTTACTTAATACTAAAGAGGCATATGAGTCCAAGCATTTAAAAAATCTTGGCCCAGAACCGCTCGAAAAACAATTTACAATTAACAATTTCAAATTACGAATTAAAACAAAACCAAATACTAAAATTAAAACTGTTTTATTGGACCAAACAATCATTGCCGGAATTGGGAATATTTATTCCGATGAGATTCTATGGCAAGCCGGCATCCACCCAAAAAGAAAAGTCTCTCAAATAACCGAGCCGGAGTTGAAAAAAATATTTCGGGCAATGAAAACAACCCTCCAAAAAGGAATTGATTTCGGGGGAGATTCAAATTCGGATTATCTGAATATTTATGGACTGCCCGGGAAATTTCAACTGCATCATAATGCTTACCAGCGCGCTGGGGAAAAATGCAGGAAATATGGTTGCGGAGGTGTTATAATGAGAGAAGTTATTAATAGTCGGAGCGCGCACTTTTGCTCCCGACATCAAATTTAATCATGAATGCCAAAAACGAATTAATAGGATTTATTTTAATACTTGTCTTGCTTTGGGTAATTTGGTTTTTTACCGGTGGTCCTTCGAGAAGCCAAAATGAGAAACCATACATGACTCCCTCTACAAATATTGGAGATATCCCAGAACCAACAGCTAAGTAACATTTGAAAATGTAATTTCAAAAGCATCTTTCAAATGTTTAGGATTCTAAACAGAGCAACCCCGCAAGCCACCGATACATTTAGTGATTCTTTTTTCCCCTTCATTGGGATTTCAGTAATCAGGTCGCATTTTTTTAGTATGTTTTTGGGAATTCCGGTAACTTCTGTGCCCACAATAAAAACATTTTTCTCTTGTAATTTTATCTTCTTGTAGTCAACAGAATTTTTATCTTGCTCAATCGCGATAATTTTGAATTTTTCCTTCTTTAATTTAGTAAGTAAATTTGGTAAACTTTTTTTGCTCTCCCATGAAACAAATTCTTCTGCCCCCAGCGCAGATTTGGCAATATCTTTTCTTTTTTTACCGAACCTATCGATGGGTGCGGGAGTATATCCCGTCAAATAAATTTTATTTATTTCCACCGCATCAGCTGTGCGAAACATCGCTCCGACGTTTTGCGCGCTTCTGATATCGTGAAGAATTAAAATTGAGTTTCTTTTCATTGTCCGCCCAATTATACCACGTCAGAACCGCTATTCGAAGCTTATATCCTGATTATTTTGCAATAGTAAGGGAGTGGTAATAATTATCGATTCTGAGAAAAAACCTTCTTATCTTTTAAGTTTTGAGTAATCTGATTTTGCTCATCCTCTGATGCCTCTGTTTGCTTGTTGTGTATTTCTAAAGCCGTGACTGGTAATAAATTATATGACCAAATTAATTCTTTTTCTTCACTTGGTATACTGTCGTCAGTAAATCCATATTTTATTTTCTTTAAATATGAATCCTTATGTTTCCCTTCAGTAAATTCCACTTTGTATTTTTTTAACTCTCCCTCTTCATTTTTAAAAGCATATAGTGGAATTTTTAACTTTTCGGAATATTCCTTCATTTTAAATAGTTCTCTATTTAGTTCTTCTTTTCTTTCTGCTTTTTCTTTTTCAATTTCTTCCAGTATTTCACTTTCTTGTTTATCGGGAAATATTACTTTCCACTTAGATTCTGGATTGTTGATATTGTAGTATTCATTATTTATTGATAAATCCTGGAATAAACCTGCAATTTTTGGTTTTTCAACAGTCAATTCATTCCATGTGGAACTATTCGGCCCTGCACTCGGTACAATGGATTCTATGTCAATGTTTGGTTGAATTGCTGAATGTTTATGATCCTCGTTCCCATATTTAGGAATTCTTTTGTGTAAACCAAAAGCAACTGACCCAGAATCTTCTTTTTTTGCTGATAGAATTTGTCCTTCTACTAATATAACTCCATGGCGAAATGCGAGACCATTATTGGGCCTATCGGGAGATGGAATTGAGGCAGAAATAGTCGGGCTAAGACCAGCAACTACATTATATGTATCTTCAAATCCAATATCCTTTCGAGTATTATCTAAAACCTTATTATTAAAATCCGATCCCCTTAAGGTATGAGGATTCAGTTCTGGCATAAGCATACCGTGAACTACAACCAAATCTTTTTCTTTCATTATTTCCGCCACACTTCTTTCTTTTTCTTGAGATTCAAGATTTTCTTTTTCACCTCCCGTTTTTTCATAAAATTTTGCTCTAACCTCTTCGGCATTCTCTCCTGATTTCCTAGCTTCTAAAATTTGTTTAGCTATATCTTTACGATACTCTGGATGATGATATGCTTTACTAAAACCGCTAATTTCAGAAATTGTTGATTTTGCCTCTTCTTTGGCGGTCGTTGCTTCAGTATCTAAAGTTCCTAATTTATTATCTAAATCAAGTTCATTTTTTATTTCGCTTTTTAAAGATTGATTTTCCAGTAAAATAGAATTTTCCACTTTTTCAATTTCTTCTCTGTTGTTAGAAACCGATTTAAAATCATTTTCAATTTTACCCAATATTTCATCGGCAAATTCTTGACTAGTTTTATTCTGTTCGACAGAAGCAATTTTGGGCTTCTCTTTTACCTCAATATCTGCTTCGTCTTGTTGTAAATTTTCTTGATTCATAATTTATTTCGATTGGTTATTCAAGGATTCTTTAATTTCTTTTATCTTTGCTTCCTCTAATTTTGAACGATAATTTTTCATTAGTGCTTTTTTTCTACTAAAAATATCACCTAATTTCGCTTTAAAACTGTAGTAGCCCTCCTTTATCTTTTTGATTTCTGTGCTGTCATTCATTACGCTAATCATTTTAACAAATTTTTTAGAAGATTAATACTAAGCGGTTCGGTTCCCTGTCGGGACGTAAAAAATAACCATTGTGAAATATGGTTCAAAAATCTGTCCGCCCGCTCGGGATCGAACCGAGGACCTTATCCTTAAAAGGGATCTGCTCTACCAGCTGAGCTACGGGCGGAAAATATAAAAACGGCTTTTTTGAAACAATGTTGTTATAATAACAGATTTTCAAAAAGCTTCAAGTAAAAACTGCTCAAAGGCCGATTCGTCGTCGAGGCCCCTTTTGCGAGCTTCGGGGAGTAAGTAAGAGAGCTTGGCGGCGAAATCTTTCAATTCTTGCTCGGAAAACTTACTAAAATTCCGCTTTAAGAGCATGTCTTTGGCTTTCCAAAATAAAATTCCGACAAGCTCTTCCATTCCCACTTCTTGATCCATCGCTTGCCTGAAATGAATCCATAAATTTAATTTATCTCTTTTTTCAAAATCAGTTGCCAACAAAAAACTATTATATTTTTCTTTTTTTCCTTTGGGTAATTCAAAAATATTGAGTTTTGCTTGTGTTTTTTGAAAAATATCAAGCTCTGCTTTTTTTAATTTCCCTTCTAAAAAAACAAAAATATTTTCCGATTGACTCATCAAATCTAATTTCTTTAAAAGAAAATCGCGCGCTTCTTCCCGTTCAAAAACACCCTTAAAGACAACTACACATTTGTTAAAAAAAAGTCCCGCTCCGGAATAAAAACTCTCGGTTTGCACGGGATTGAAATCATTTTTGTTAATAAAAAAAATCTCCACCTCTTTCGGCAGGGTTTTTAAAAATTTTTCGTAAATCGCAAGCTTCTTTTTTGTGTCCTCCCCCGCAAAAAGATAAATCATAAATTAAAATTTCACTATTTGTTTATATTCCGAATATGGAGCACCATATTTTTTTAGAAGGATTGCTTCTTCTTTCTTTAAATAAACAAGTTTAGTAAGAAAGAAAGCGATAAAAGCAAAAATTACTATAAAAATCGCCCCGTTCAGAAGTCCGAAGCCGAGCATTAAAAAGAAAAGTCCCCAATGGGTCGGGCTACGAGAATATCGGTAAGGACCTTTCATGAAAGTCTCGGGAGTCAGAGTTTCTTTATTTAAATTTCGAGAAGTCCTTTGCGCCCAAAAAATAAGCAGAGTTGCCAAAAGAATAAGCACAACACCAAGAGGCATCATAAAGGGAAAATTAAAGATTTTCAAATTAAAAATAAGGTCCAAAAAAACACCTGCCAAAAACAACAAAAAGTAAACGGAATAAGAATGCGCCAAAACTATATGGACTTTGTCTTTATCTGGATTCACATTCATAATTATACTACAAAAAAATTATTTTACTTCCGCTAAGTTGTTCCCCAAGCCAAAATGCACGGAAAGGGGAATCTCGGTCCGGTAGTGCAAAAATGACCTTTCTAAGACCTCCTCCATCGCACCTTCTATTATTTTACTTGCTTTTTCTAAGATATTTCCCTCGATTTCATAAACCAATTCATCGTGAATTTGAAGCACCAAATGCGCTTTATTTAAAAGCCCGGCTTTTGCCAAATCTTCTTCTGCATACCTTATGGCCAGCTTGATAATATCAGCCGCCGTGCCTTGAATCGGTGCATTGGTAGCAGTTCGTTCGGCCATATTTTTTAAAAATGGAATGCGAGAATTTATATTTGGAAAATATCTGCGTCGGCCAAATAATGTTTCGGTGTAAGAATTTTTAATGGCAAATTTTTTAACACTTTCTAAATAATCTCTGATACCGGAAAATTGATTGAAATAATTATCATAAAACTTTTGCGCTTCTTCCCGAGTGCCTCCTAGATTTTTGCGCAAAGCAGACACCCCCATACCATAAATAATTCCAAAATTTATTACTTTTGCCTGACGGCGCATTTCACTGTCCACTTTGTCCATCGGCACCCCAAAGACGAAAGACGCCACTCCCGTGTGTGCATCTTTTTTATCGCGGAAAATTCGAGTCATGTTCTTGTCCCCCGAAAGAATCGCAGCCACTCGAAGCTCAATCTGACTGTAATCATATGCAACCAGCTTATAACCATTTTTTGCAATAAAGCCACCACGGATTTTTCGGCCCAGTTCTGTTTTGATAGGCAAGTTTTGCAGATTAGGATCCTGAGAAGAAAAACGACCAGTAGTCGTACCATTTTGAATAAATTTGGCATGCAGTCTGCCGTCTTCCTCTGCCATCCTCGGAATAACATCGATGTAAGTGGAAAGTAGTTTTTGTAATTCTCTGTAAGCCAAAATTTCTTTCACAATTGCATTTTCTTCGCCCAACTCTTCGAGCACAGAAAGCTTGGTCGAAAAAGAGCCACTCGCTCTGCGCTTTTTACTTGACTTCAAACCCATTTTTTCGAACAACACTTCACCCAGTTGTTTCGGTGAGTTGATATTGAATTCCATGCCACTCATTGTATAAATTTTTTTGGTTAGTTTGTCGAGCTCTTTGTGATACTCTTCGGATAATTTTGCCAGATAATTTTTATCTATCAAAATACCATAGTCTTGCATTTCTTTTACGATTGGCATAATTGGACGCTCGATCTCTTCATATACCTTATCCAACTTTTTTTCTTTTAATTTATTAAAAATAAATTCATAAGCTTTTTCAAAATCATTTGTTTTGGCATAAATCAAAATGTCTTCTTTGGTTGGACTAGTCATGTCTGAATTGATAAGCCAAAGAGCGATCGAGGCTTCATTTAATTTGTTCGGGTCAACAATCTCTTCTCCAGAATACAAATTTAGAGAATTTTCGAACGGTCTGGCCGGGGTGTGGGGCCCCGGAGATCCGAGGACCTGAGAAAATTCTGCTAAATTTGTATTCTGGTTATTACCAAAAAAACCTTTAATTCTTGAAATCAAGCTTCTGAATTCAAATTGGATAAAAGTCTCTTCAATTTTCTTAAAATCGGCATTTTCCCAAAAAGTTTTCGCGGGCATTGCAAAATTTATCGGTGCATCCCGTCTGATTTTTGCTAAGGTTTTGGAGAATAATGCCTCTTCTTCGTTTTCCTTCAGTAAATTAATTATCCGATCAGAAAAACCTAACTTCTTGAATTTTAATTCGTAATTCGTAATTCGTAATTCTTTATAAATTGTTTCAATCGTTCCAAAATTCACAATTAATTCTGTAGCTGTTTTTTCTCCAATGCCTTTTATCCCAATAATATTATCCGACGGATCTCCTCTCAGTCCTTTGTAGTCGGGCAAAAGTTCCGGTTTAAGTCCAAATCTCTCAATCACTTTTTCTTCATCATATAAAATAGTGTCATTGATTCCCTTTTTTAAAGTGTAGACTTGCACCTTTTTATCATCAATTAGTTGCATGGTATCCATGTCGCCGGAGGCAATGATAATATCTATATCACCCCTACCAGCCTCCCCCGTGGCTAAGGGGGAGGTGTCAGAATGACGGAGGGGGTGTATTTTTTCAACTATGGTACCTAACACGTCATCTGCTTCAAAGCCCGGCGCGTCATAAATCGGAATATTAAAAGCTTCAAAAATCTGGCGAGAATTTTTTAATTGTGAAATAAGCGCTTCGTCCGCTTTGGCGCGTCCTGCTTTGTATTCCTTATAGACCTCATGCCGAAAAGTTTTTTGTGGTAAATCATAACAAGCGACGATATAATCAGGCTTCAAGTCGGTAATAATCTTCATCAGCATGTTCGCAAGACCATATAAAGCTCCTGTTGACTCTCCACTAGAAGACAAAAACTCCGGCAAGGCATGATAAGCGCGATGAATTATCGCATGCGCATCAAGCAAAACCAGCAGTTTTTTCTTATCTTTTTTGTCTGCCATACCCAAAATTATAGCATTTTACACTTTTTTTATCCTAAATTTCCTATGCCCTTCTTTGGTGTGAGTTATATGAATTTGATGATGCTTTTTGGGCAGAGCTTTAATGACATTTTCCGGCCATTCAATGAAAACTAGGTGTTCTTTATTTTCAATAATTTCATTCCAGCCCAAATGCAATAATTCTTTTTCATTTTTCAAACGATAGGCGTCTATGTGAAACAAGTTCTTATAACTTTTACCTTTTAACTTATAACTTTTCATTATCACATATGTCGGGCTATTTACTTTACTTTTTATTCCAAGTATTTTTGCCACACTTTTCGTAAAAGTAGTTTTGCCTGTTCCAAGCTCGCCATACAATCCAACAACAGTAGCTTTGTTTTTAAGTGGGGTTAACCCAATTAAGAATTCTTTGGCTATTTTTTCTGTTTCTTTGCTTGAACGACTTATCATGTTTTGATGATAACATCTTTAGTTTTAAAGTTAAATGGGGTATAATTTCCCTATGCCATCAGATTTTGACGAAGAAAAACAAAAGAAGCAATTAGACGACCTGCACAAGGAAGAGGAAGAGCAATTGGTTCAAATATTAGCTGAATCAAAATATAATCTCCCTTATGTTGATATGTCTCGCCTAGGGGTAGATACTGAAGCCTTGCGAGCCATAGATGAGGCCGATGCGCACAAATTGAATGTCGGACCTTTCAAACTATCCGGAAAAAATATTTTCATTGGCATCCTTTCTCCCTCGAATGATCTTATTTCAAAACTGAAAGAAGAAATGGAAAGAAAAAGTTTAGTTCCCACTTTTTACATGATTTCTCATGCCAGTTTAAATAAAATTTGGGAAAGATATAAAGAAATTTCAATGGCCGAAGGTTCCAAGTCCGGGGGAATAGAAATCTCTGCGGAGATCCTGAGGAATACGGCTAAAGATATAGGGAAGATACAAGATATTGAAAAGTACGTCGCCGGAGCGATCGAAGGGAATCAGGTTCACAAAATTTCTCACATTCTGGAAATAATCCTAGCGGGAGGAATCGCGATTAAAGCTTCTGATATTCATATTGAAGCAGAACAGGACAGAGCGCGCTTGCGCTTGCGCCTCGATGGAGTGCTTCAAGATGTAATGTTTTTTAGTCATGAAATATATCACTTATTGAATTCGCGCATTAAACTTTTGTCTGGCATGAAATTAACTTCTGTGGTCGCCCAAGACGGTCGTTTCAGTATTGAAGAAGGAGCCGAAGAAATTAGTATCCGATCTTCCATGATTCCCGGGGCTTATGGAGAATCCATCGTGATGCGTATTTTGGACCCAAAATCTATTCAAGTAAATCTTGAGGAAATCGGCATTGAGCCATTTCTTTTTTCGGTCATTGAAGAAGAAATTAAAAAACCAAACGGTTTGATTTTAATAACCGGTCCGACTGGCTCCGGAAAGACTACCACTCTTTATGCCTTTTTGCGGAAAATATATTCTCCGGAAATAAAAATTATTACCATTGAAGACCCAATCGAGTATCATTTACCTGGTATTACTCAGACTCAAGTAAATGAAGAAAAGGGTTATACCTTTCTGGAAGGACTCCGTTCCGCTCTACGCCAAGATCCAGATGTCGTGATGGTGGGAGAAATTCGAGATGCCGAAACGGCTAAAATTGCCATAGAGTCCGCGCTGACCGGGCACATGGTTTTTTCCACTCTACATACCAATAATGCCGCTGGGGTTATTCCTCGCCTAATTGATTTGGACGTAAATCCAAAGATTATGGTTTCGGCTTTGTCTCTTTCTATGGCTCAGCGTCTGGTTCGAAAACTTTGCGTAGTTTGTAAAAAAGAAAAAGTTCCGAGTGAAAAAGAAGCAAAAATTATGAAAACGGTGACTGACAGCATTAAAGAAGAAGGCAAAAGCCTTTCCAATTATCATATTGATCCGAATGCATCATTTAAATTATACGATGCAGTTGGTTGTGAAAAATGTAATATGACTGGTTATAAGGGGCGTATTGGAATTTTTGAAGCAATTAAAACAGACGAAGCAATTGAAAAAATAATTCCTCAAAATCCAAGCGAGCGCGAAATAAAAAGAGTGGCCAAAACTCAAGGCATCCTCTCCATGCGCCAAGACGGCATGGTAAAAATAATCAATGGCATCACTTCCTTTGAAGAAGTGCAAAGCGTAGTTGATCTAACGGAGGAATAACCCTTCGACTTCGCTCAGGGTATTTTTTATTTCATAAAAAATAAAAAAACACAAATCTCTAAACAATCCTTTCAGAGATAAACTCCGAAAGTAACAAACCCTTGAAGGATAATTCCAGTAAATTTAAAAAATAACCAGAATGTCCTACGTAAATTTATATAACCGATGGCTGATTGCTTAGAGATTTGTGTCCTCTTCTCTTCAAATAAAAATAACTAATCTCTTATTTGATTATACTATAAAGAAATACATGTAAATGCTATAATGTGGATACCTCTGGGGATACCCTGTTGATAAAGAACTACCTCGAGTATAGCATATTCAAAAATAAATGTCAAGCGAAAAAAAGGAAAAAATTGAAGAAGTATTACTGGATCAGACTCTCCGCCCGACCCGTTGGGACGAGTATATTGGCCAAAAACACATAAAAGACAACGTTAAAATCCTGCTTCGGGCAGCGGAGGAGCGTGGCCATATTCCGGAACATATCCTCTTTTATGGACCTCCGGGCTTGGGAAAAACTACTCTGGCGCATCTGATCGCCAAAGAAACCGGCAAACAAATGAAAATAACTTCCGGTCCGGCGATTGAAAAAGTCGGTGATCTCGCTTCTATCCTCACGAATCTTTCTCCAGGGGACATTCTATTTATTGATGAAATCCATCGCTTGAATAAAATGGTGGAAGAAATTCTATACCCGGCGATGGAGTCTGGGGTTTTGGATATTATTATCGGCAAAGGTCCATCCGCTCGCACTATCCAACTTGACCTGCCTCCTTTCACTTTAATCGCAGCTACTACTCGAGTCGCATTAGTTTCCTCTCCCCTACGTTCGCGTTTTTCCGGCGGAGTTTTTCGTTTGGAATTTTATTCGAATGGTGAAATCATGGAAATAGTGAAACGGTCTAGCCGTTTGCTTGAAATAGAATTAGAAAAAGAGGGGTTAGAAGAAATAGCAAAGCGCAGCCGTTTCACTCCCCGTACCGCTAATTATTTTTTGAAACGGGTTCGCGACTACGCTCAGGTAAATAAAAAGAAATTAGATAAGGAAACGGTAAAAAGCGCCCTTAGTATGCTTGCAATTGATGATATTGGATTAAATAGTTCTGATAGAAAATTTTTAGAAGTTTTAATTAAAAAATTTAAAGGTGGCCCGGTGGGACTCAAAACTATGGCAGCCGCGTTGTCTGAAGAAGAAGCAACTCTCGAAGAAGTGGTAGAACCATATTTAATCCAGCTTGGCCTTTTAGAGCGTACTGCTCGAGGACGCGTAGCGACAGAAAAAGCATATCAGCATATTGGTTTCGACATTCCAGCCAATTTACAAAAAAAATTATTATAATTAAACTTTATAACTTTTAACTTATAACTAATTCTCATGTCTGGTCATAATAAATGGACACAAATCAAAAGACAAAAGGGTATCACTGATGCTAAAAAAAGTAAAATTTTTTCTAAGTTGGTACGTTTTATTTCCGTAGAAGCAAAACTCTCGGGTGGAAAAGATTCCCCAGGGCTTCGCTCTGCGATTGAAAAAGCCAGAAAAGTAAATATGCCCAATGATGTGATTGAAAGAGCAATAAAAAAGGCTTCTGAGCCGGGAGCGCATATGGACGCAGTTCTTTATGAAGCTTATGGCCCAGGAGGAGTGGGTCTTATGATTGAAACTCTGACCGACAGCAAAAATAGAACTGTGCAAGATATAAAACATATTTTAGTAAAAAATGGTTTTGCTCTTGCTGGGATTGGCTCTGTTGTTTGGTCTTTTGCCAAGGAAACAACTCCGGAAGGAATAATCTGGAAACCAACGACCACTATTCCCCTCTCTGATTCTGATCTAGAACTACTAGACAAGCTCGTAGATGAACTCGAAGAGCTAGATGACATCCAAGAAATTTATACTAATGCAGAATAATTTACTATAATAAACCCATGCGTATTTTAGGAATTGACCCAGGGTTTGAAAGACTTGGAATAGCAATAATAGAAAAAAATAAATCTAAAGATTTGGTGCTTTTTTCTGAATGTTTTAAGACTTCGGCTAAATTGGAATTTTCCGAAAGGCTTGCCCTTATCGGCGAAGAAGTAAAAAAAATAATCAAAAAATACAAACCAGAGGTTTTGGCAATCGAAACTCTGTTTTTTACCACCAATCAAAAAACAGTCATGCATGTGGCTGAAGCGCGCGGAGTTGTGATTTATGAATGCGCCAGAGCCGGCATGAAAATATTCGAGGCTTCCCCTCCCCAAATCAAAATTGCCACTACCGGCTACGGCAAGGCCAATAAAGAACAAGTGATGAAAATGGTCAGGCTGTTAGTGGACATCGATAAACCAAAATCCTCCAAAGGCGGACAAGATTCAGACGACGAACTAGATGCAATAGCTTGCGCGTTAACCGCATCTGCTTGCCTTAGATAGTTATCCACAGTTTTGCTCTTTTTCTATTGCTAAATACTTTCGTATTTGATAATAATATAGGAAATAATAATTATTAATTAATTT
>CAITSL010000017.1 GCA_903895055.1 uncultured bacterium | reverse complement strand
TGATTATTTAAAACAACTATTTTAAATTTAGATTCTGTTAAAGTGTACTGATTGAATTGTTCCGCTTTAATTGTTTCGGTAAAAAAATCCGCTAAATCATTGCCGGTGGTCAAAAATATAGTCGAAGGAATAGAAATATCATTTGAAAGATTGACCAAAGATTCTTGAAATTTATCGAGCCATTCATTTTTTAATTTATCGATTACCGGTTTAATTTTTTTAAAAGTAGCATCTGCCGCATGTTCATTTTTATAAAGAGAAAGATACGATATCGCTTCGGCAAGTGTGCAATCAAGCAAAGAAGCGACTCTTCGGATTAAGAAATTGCGACCTAGGGAAAAAGAAATTGAGGAACGTAAGACATCTTTTTTTATCATGGAAATATCTGTGACTTCTCCTCCAATATCAATTAAAAGAAAATTCTCTTGATGAATAAAAACATCTCGGGCTACAGCGAAGGACGCCATGGCAAAAGAAGAAAATTTAATATTTTCCGAATAAAAATGTTTCCCGACTGTTTCTTTTATTTTTTCAAGCACTTGTTCTCCGCTCATGGAAATAAAAATGGTCATTTCTAATTCTCGAGTTTTTTGATTTAATGGTTTCGGTATGACATATCCATTCAACATTATTTGCATATTTCGAAGTTCAATCGGCACCACTTTATTTTTTGTATGCAAATACTTTTCCATGCATTCTTCCTCAAAAAGTTTCACTTCTTTCTCTATCAGACTGTCTGCCAGTTTCGAATTAAAAATAAATGGCATGTTCTTATTTAAAACTATCGTCCTAGTTTGAGAGGCATACCAGGGAGAAGAAAGCATACAAAAAGTTTTCTCCGGCGAGCCAAGGCCTTGCATGCAAATTTTATTTGCCACAAATTCAAGTGATTTTAGTGTGTGAGTTAGGAATCTATCAAAACTTATATCTTTTTCCAAGGGGATAGGTTCACGAATTGAATAAATTATTTTTGGAACATTGGATTTTTGCAAAAGAATTAGCGCTCCCCCGACCGACGAAGAACCGATGTCAAAGACTAAGGCTAATTCTTCTTTCTTTTTTCCCCTTCCAAAAATATTCATTTGCTAAAATTATACCACAAAAAACTTATTCCAGTACAGCTTTGATTCTCCTGACCCCGACTGAGACGGCTTCTTCTTTGATTATTTTGAAATGTCCAAGTCCCCCAGTATTTGAAACGTGTGGCCCCCCACAAAATTCCCTGCTGAAATATCCACTCTGCTCATTTCCGATAAAATAAACTTTGACAATATCACCATATTTTTCATTGAAAGAATGCAGAGCGATTTTTTCTGCTTCAGTTTTCGGCATTTCCATAAAACTAACCGGCAATTTTTCGGCAATTTTGTCATTCACGATTTCTTCTACTTTTTTCTTTTCCACCTCGGTCATTTTTTGTGGATAACTAAAATCAAAACGAAGTCGTTCTTTAGTAATATTACTTCCTTTTTGCATCACTTGATTCCCTAAAACTTGTCTAAGCGCGGCATTCAATAAATGAGTGGCGGTGTGATATTTAATTTCTATTTCCCCAACTCCTCCCAACCCTCCTTTAAACATTCCAGCTCCCGCAGTACGGGAAAGTTTTTGATGCTCGGCCATTTTTCTATCAAATTCTTCTCGGTCAATCATCGTTCCTCTTTCTTCCGCCAATTCTTCCGTTAATTCAATCGGGAAACCGTAGGTAGTAAAAAGAACAAATGGGTCTGTCCCCTTTTCGAATTCTTTCATTCCTTCATTCAAAGTTTTTAAAAACTTTTCTTCTTCTAACCTGAAGACAGACCTGATATTAACTTTTTTTAATTCTTCATATACTCCGGAATAAAGATCGACAAAATTATCGATAATTTCAGTTCCAACCAAAGAATCAAGCATTAATACTTTCATCTTAAAAACTGCCCGACGAATCAAACGACGCAAAATATATCCTTGATCTTTATTGCCGGGTAAAACCCCATCAGAAATCAAGAACATTGCGCTCCGCAAGTGATCTGCGATAATCCTCGCTGACTTTTCTTCGTAATTTTTAGAATTTTTTTTAATCATTTCTATTGCCGGCAAGAAAATATCTGTATCGTAAATACTTTGCTTCCCCTCCACCACTGCCGTTATCCTTTCAAGCCCTGCCCCGGTATCTACATTTTTATTCGGAAGTTCTCCGACAACTTTCCCATTTTCCTGTTTATATGCCATAAAAACATCATTCCAGATTTCAACCACTTTTTGTTCATCTTCAGCTTTTTCAAATTCAACTTGAGTCATATTTCCAAGTTTTTTTGTAAGATCATAAAACATTTCAGTCGAAGGACCAGCCGGGGAGTTTGACCCGGCACTCCACCAATTTGATTTAGAACTCTTAAAATAAATTCTGTTTTCTCCAATGCCAAGTGATTTCCAAATTTCTACCGATTCCATGTCTTTCGGAATAACATCATTACCCCCAAAGACAGTGACATAAAGATATTTTGGATCAAGGCCCAGCCCATTTTTTTTATCTGTTAAAAATTCATAACTCCACTTTATCGCTTCTTTTTTGAAATAGTCACCGAACGACCAGTTGCCCAGCATTTCAAAAAAAGTATTATGAGTATTGTCACCGACGTCCAGAAGATCAATGGTTCGAAGACATTTTTGAGAACTTGCTAAACGCTTGCCGGCAGGATGTTCTCTGCCTAAAAGATACGGCATAAGCGGTTGCATCCCGGCAATATTAAAAAGCACCGAAGGATCGTTTTCGGGAATAAGCGAAACGGAAGGAATTATTTTATGTCCCCTACTTTCGAAAAACTTTAAAAATCTTGATCTGACTTCATTTGAATTCATCCCATTAGAAAATTTAATTAATAAAGCTAACTTTCTTGATCAGAAGATATGTTTTTTTCGGAAATTTTTAAAATTGGTTTTTCTAAAATATTCAGAGCAATAAAAATCAAAAGGACAAGTACAGTCGCAATGATAGCTAAGCTAAAAAGTCCGAAACCAGTGGCCATCCCAATGCCTGCCGTAACCCAAAAGCCCACAGCCGTGGTGATGCCTTTCAGGCGAGAACCTTGCAGAATAATCGTACCAGCACCCAAGAAACCGATGCCTACCACTATGTTGGAAGCTATTTGCGCCGGATTAAATCCAGTGTGCCCGGCATATTTTTCGGCCAGTGCTTCCGAAACTAAAACAAAAACCGCCGCGCCCATCGATACCAGTGCGTGGGTTTTCATCCCAGCTTCTTTATGCACCAGTAAGCGCTCTCCCCCAATCAACATACCCAAAACTACCGCTACTACTAATCTTAAAATAAGGTCGCTATTTTGTATAAAAAATTGTTCCATAATGTCTTTATTATATAACAACTCCTCCTCCAAGACAAACATTTTTATCATAAATAACCACCGATTGGCCGGAAGCAACCAAGGCAGTTTTTTTAAAAATTATCTCGGCCTTTGTTTTTCCCGTAATTTTAACTTGGCATGGTAAAAATTCTCCGTGGTAACGGATCTGAGCTTGGTATATTTTGTCTTTTTTGGGAAATTCAGAAATCCAATTTACATTTTCTAATTTAAGACCCCCTCCTCGCTCCTCCCCCTTAGCTAAGGGGGAGGCTGGGTAGGGGTCTTGCGACACATACAAAATATTTTTCTTGATATCTTTTCCGATTATGTAATAAGGACCATCTTTAGGACTTTTTTTGGTAATGGTAAAACCATGGCGCTCGCCGAGCGTGTGAAAAAATACTCCATCGTGAAAGCCAATAACTTCCCCTTTCTTCCCTCGAGGATACTCGGGACCTTCGGCATTTATTACCTCACCTTTTTTTTCTTTAATGTAGTGTTTTAAAAATTCTTTCAAATCCACCGCGCCTAAAAAGCAAATCCCCTGGCTATCTTTTTTCTCCGCCACCGGCAAATTAAATTTCTGAGCAAGTTTTCTCACTTCGGTTTTCTTCAAATGTCCCACAGGGAAAAGAATTTTCCCAAGTTGTTTTTGATTTAAAGTCCACAGAAAATAACTTTGATCCTTGGAAGGGTCGTTCCCTTTACACAAACATGCGACACTTCTTTTCATTTTGAGCTTCCCGAGGGTCCCACCCCTGTAATCAGGGGAAGGGCGCAGGGACGAAAAATGAGAAGAAGTGTCACATGTTTGAGCATAATGTCCCGTGGCCACAAAGTCTGCTCCCATGGCAAGCGCCTTTTTTAGGAATGCGCCAAATTTAACTTCCTTGTTACACATCACATCCGGGTTAGGTGTGCGACCAGCTTTGTATTCGGCAATCATATAATCTGCCACTTCTTTTTTATACACATCCGCCAAGTCAAAAGTGAGAAATGGAATATCCAAATGGGTCGCCACCCGCATTGCATCAAGTCTTTCTGTTTCTTCGTTACATTCTAAAAAATTAGGATGCCAAGTACGGATAAAAACCCCTATGACATAGTAGCCTTGTTTTTGAAGGATGGCCGCACTTACAGCAGAATCAACGCCGCCCGACAAACCAACGAAAACGGTCTTATTTTTTATATTTTTTGCCATTGGTGTTATAATAACCGTATTATCAATGTTTGTAAAATAAATTATTAAAAATATGAATTACTATGTTGGAGTGCTAAAAAATTATGCTGTGTTTAGTGGGCGCGCAAGAAGAGCGGAATATTGGTATTTTGTTTTGTTTAATGCTATTGCAGGTATAGTACTCAGTATTATTAGTAAAATAATTGTTGATAATCGAAATATTCTTGGCGGTCTGTATTCTTTGGCAATATTGTTACCAATGATAGCGGTTTCAATAAGAAGATTACACGATACGGGAAAAAGTGGTTGGTGGGTATTGCTAACTTTATTGATAATACCACTTCCTTTTTTGCTTTTGTTTATCTTTTTTATTCCTATTCTTGGTTTTCTTTCTTTAATTTGTTTGGCTGCTCTTGTTTGGTACACGATTCTTATGTGCAAAGACAGTAATCCTGGCGACAATAAATATGGGCCTAATCCAAAAAGTGTTCCCGCTTCTCCAATCCCGCCAACACCTCCTGCCTCTACTCCAGTTCAATAAGTTTTTTGTAAAGCAGATAGGTAGCCCGGGCATCCGAAAGAGCGCTATGGGGATTTTCGTTTTCTATCTCAAAGTATTTGCACATTTCGCGTAAAGAAAAATGTTCAAAATCTTTATTCTGATGAAATTTCGCCCAAGCCATTGATATCGTATCGAGCCGATGATAATGCATCGTATTTTTCAATTCATTTTTGGCGAAATTATATTCCAAAAAGCCCGAATCAAAAGCCACATTTTGCCCAACCATGATGCAGTCTTTTACTTTTTTGGCAAAAATTTTCAAGGCTTCTTTCAGCTCATATGCGTCTTGCCAATCTTTTTCATTATAATGATTTATTTTTAGGGCTGTCGGATCGGCACTTTCTATATTTTTTGGTTTTATTTTTATTTCAAATTCTTCTTTCGTTTTTAGTTTATAATCAGTGATGACACATCCAATTTCAAGAATCTCATGCTCTATTACATTAAGGCCAGTGGTTTCTATGTCGATAAAAGCTAAATCGTGTTTGCGCATTATAGATACTTAAATTTATTAATTTTATGCTCTTCGAAAGTCCGAGCATAGTGGATCACGCCAGTTTTGTCGTGCAAATAATATAGATATGGAGAATTAGTCGGATGAATCGCGGCCCTGATCGCTTCGAGCCCTGGATTACAAATCGGATTTGCCGGCAGTCCTCTTGTTAGATACGTTTCGGGCACGGCATCCACTTGCAGGGGCATGCTATATTTGATTCGATTCCATAAAATTCCGGAAATAATATTCCGATCGCTGGCGCCACTTGCTTCACGCTCAATAATAGAAGCCATAGTGATTATGTCTTTTTCGGTTTTTCCGGAAGATGCTATCTCGGGTAAAATCGGCATGATTTTTTTCTCAAAATTTTTACTCATATAAGTGAAAACATCTTGGTCATTGGCAGTAGTCGGGAAAAAATAAGTGTCCGGGAAAAGATAGCCTTCACTATTTTTTGCTTCCGACAAAAAATTTACTTGATTGAAATTTTTTAACTTTAGGACAAAAGCCCCGATTATTTGAGAGATATTAAAACCTTCCGGAATGGTAACCCGGACTGGCGCTAAATGTCTATCATGCGAGACAATCCGCTCGGCAACCAAAAAGACAGGAATTTTGTTTTCAAATAAATAGTCACCCATAGCCAGATGTTTTTCGCCTCCATCCATAATGACAAAAGCCTCAAAGGCCACCCTCGAGCGAATCACCTTTTCCGCTTTTAAATTAAAAGACAAATTCCTTAAATTTTCTCCCGAGGTAATGTTCACAATAATTCCTTTAGGGAAATTATCCGGCGGACTAAAAAACAGGGCATAGCTTAAAACTACAGCTAAAAAAACAATAACAGTATAATAAAAAAGTTTTTGTTGAGAAAAATCCATATTCTAATTTTAAGTCGGTAAATTCGGAGGCGGAGAAGCTTCTTTTGATTCGATACGTTCTAAAGTTGGCACTTTCAAGATCTGACCCGGGAAATGCCAAATGGTGGCCAATTCTTCCGCATTCAAAACGAAAGTCTCCGGATGAAAATATGGTTTAAACCAGATAGAAAAAGGCCAAATAATAGTATGTTTATTAAAAATAAGGTGTCGCAAGGAAAGATGGAAAAATTCTCGTTCCCGATACAGATGTAGATGCCTCCTCTTGAAAAGTTCCACTGTTTTTTTAGATGCCGTAAATAAGCCACTATATTGGTCTCCTTGGGTTGAATTAGTACGAGTAAAACCGTTCCCGAAAGGATTTTCATATTGGCGGAAAATCAAACGAATGTTTCTGGAATTATTGTTTCTGGTACCATGAGGAAATATTTCGTTTTTGGCCACATAAGCAATTCGAACTCCCGTATCAAAACCAAGTTTGGTCATCTTCAATCCGGCTTCTTCAAGGGCATTTTTCAAGAAATCCGGGGAACGAATTTCTTTGGCGAAAGTACCGTCCGGCCTTTCGTGATAACGGGTGAATTCTTCCAACCTTTTTCTGATTTCTACTTCCGATTGGGCTACCCAATCATGATATCTCTTAGAGGGCTTTTGCCAAAAATGAGAACCGGGAGTAATGTATCTTTTCTTAGAAGGAGTAATTAAAATCTGCATCCACATTTGTTCTCCTTTCCCTATAGAACCAAAAAGCTCGATCACCGGAGAGATCGGGTCAACCTTGAATTCTTCTTTCGGATCTTTATCCAAACCGTAATCGGCATAAGTCTTGATGGAATAGGCTTCCGGTTTTAGCAATTTAAATTCACAGCCCCACAGATTCCAGCCAGACTCTTCCGAAATTTCGGGAACTGCCAAAGTATAATCTTCAACCACTTTTACTTGCGACTGAGGATATTGAGCATACATTTGAGTTTCAATTAAATCTTTAATACGGGTCGGGGTGCGAATATAGAAATGCACTTGACCATCGATGGAAACAATTTCCAGCGAAAACCAAAACCAAACTGCTCCTTGCCAATATTCTTCCATGCCTCCTTTGTAACTAAACTGATACAGAGCATTGGTAATAAAAAGCTCCATACCCTTCGGAGAACGCAGAACATCGCG
Organism: uncultured bacterium; assembly: GCA_903895055.1. GTDB lineage: Bacteria > Patescibacteriota > Minisyncoccia > Phycocordibacterales > UBA9973 > UBA9973. The sequence goes on along the minus strand of CAITSL010000017.1, from coordinate 1,312 downwards.
AGGCGGAATAATTTCCAGCATCACAAAATCAATCCCGGAAATAAAATCTTGTTGGATATAATGCACCCAAACTTTCCAAGCAATGATGCCCAAAAGAACGGTCCCGACCAGGGGCAAGACCCAATATACGATGTCAAACAGAACAGTAAATAAGAATCCTAAAATATTATCCATCCCTTATATTTTAGTATAAATGGAAAGGAAAGTAAAACCCTGTCGCTCGCGAGCGACAGGGTAAAACAAAAACCCCAGACGCGAAGTCTAGGGCCATTTGTTTGGTTTTTAGACCAAAGTATAAAGTCCGTTTTTGTTTTTCTTGAAATATTTTGAGTTTACCAGGTTCACCAGAATCGTATTTTTCTTGAAATATCTCTCTTTCATCACTTTTTCCACCACTTGCTCTTTGGTCATCGGACCGTCTCTTTTAAGAATATCATGAATGATTTCTCTGGCAATCCCCGCTTTATAGCCCCATTCGGCAAGCGCGTACATCCCGCGTCCTACCAGAACAAAACGAGGGTCTTTAATCAATTCGTTGTGACAAGTAGCGTAATGAGTTTTCCTGTTGAAAGTTTTTGAAATACTGTCGGCCACTTCCCGAAAATGCATCGGGGAACCATGGCGGCGCATCACCAAGTAGGCATAGTCCTTCACTCCGCGAGTACGGATGTTGGGAGAAGAAGCCCGACCCCATTCGCCCAAGGGATTTTTGGAAATAGTTTTCGACATCGAAAGCCAGCGTTTGATAATTTCTTCATTTTTATATTGCTCGGCCAAATCTTTGATATTTTCAAAAAACTTTTTGATCATTTCTGTTTCTACAATCAGGTCTTCATCTTTGAGCGAAGCATAAAGTTTCCTGAGAGATTCGTGCACCTTTTCCGCCATTTCATCATCCACACTCCAGCGGGTATGAAAATGATTGTCTTCTTTGTGCCTGGTAAAAGCATCGCCGAGCACTAAATAGAAATGAATGTGATTTTGAGTAGCTTTGTCTTTGGAAATATGAGGCAATAATTCATGCTCGGCCACGATAGAGCCTAAAGAATTTATCAATTGCTTCAGTTCGTCAAAAACAGCTTGTTCTTCTTTAAAAACTTCTGATTTTTTAATCAAAGAGAGAGCCGCTTCTTCGATTTGCCTGACTCGCTCTCGAGTAATGTTATATTTCTTTCCGATTTCTTCCAAAGTTTTTCTTTCGGCATCCGCATTCAAACCAAAACGACTCATGATGACATCATTGGCTCTATTTTGTAAATTTGAAGTTATTTTTTTGGTGACTTGTTTTGGTTTAAATGTGATTGTTGACATA
>CAITSL010000016.1 GCA_903895055.1 uncultured bacterium | reverse complement strand
CCTTTTGATTCAAAATATAAAATATATATTATCGACGAAGTACATATGCTTTCGAAAGACGCTTGGGGCGCATTGCTCAAAACTCTGGAAGAACCGCCCAAGCATGTAATATTTATTTTAGCCACAACGGAATTTCATAAGGTGCCGGAGACTATTATTTCCCGCTGTCAGGTTTTCACCTTTCGAAAAGCAACAGATGTCATTTTAAAGAAAATGATCTCGGATGTCGCAAGCCGTGAAGGCTTTGAATTAGATAGTGGTTCCACAGAACTTATCGCAATTTTAGGTGATGGTTCGTATCGCGATGCGCTAGGCATACTCCAAAAAGTGGTAAATTTTTCTTTACCCGCCGGAGTGGCAGGCAAGACCAAGAAAGTAAAATTAGAAGATGTGGAGAAAATTACCGGCGCGCCGAAAACTACCTTAGTGAATGAATTTTTATCGGCCATCGTAAATAAAAATATCGAAGAGGGGATTCTCGTCGTCGGGAAAGCTTCCAGTGAGAATCTGGACATGAAGTTATATTTGAAATTAATCATCCAGAAATTCCGGATGGCTATAATTTTGCGCTATGCGCCCAAATTGGAAAAAGAAATGAATACCGATTTGTCCGAAGTTGATTTGGCATTATTGAAAGAATTAATAAAAAAAGATCCCCAAATGATTAATTCTTCCACCCTAACAATTCTTTTAGAGGCCTATCAAAACATCGACCGAGCTTTCATCTCCGAACTTCCGTTCGAGCTGGCTCTTATAAAGATTTTAGGATAATCTTTATATTGACATTCTAACTCACTTATCTTTCAAACGCCCATATCGTCTGGAATACACATAGGTAAGCGATGCGCCAAATAAGAAAATCTGCACAGAGTAGTACACCCATAAAAGAAGAACAACAAACGCTCCGGCTGTTCCAAAAAACGACGTTCCTGCAAGATCTGTAATATAGACACCAATAGCAAATTTTCCGAGCACAAAAAGGACAGTCGTTACGAGTGCGCCACGGACAAGTTCTCTCCAAGGCAATTTTCTTTTTGGTAAAAAACGATAGATAAAGGTAAAGAGGAAACCCAGCACAAAAAAAGAAAATATGAATGTACCGACTTGAAATAAAAATGTCATTTTGGCAAAGATAGGTGAGTGTTCGGAAACGAAGCTCACAAGCTCGCTAAAAACAAGTAAAATCATCAATAGAAAACCAAGAATGGGAATTACTGAAAGTGACAAAAGACGAGAAGAAAAATAATATCTCCAGCCCCTTGTCTCTTTTCCAGATTGGTTTGTATCCCAAAGATCGTCCAGTGAATTTTTCAATTCATAGAAAACCCCTACTGTTCCCGCAATGAGCATTCCAATATTGACAAGAATTGCAAAAAAATTAACTTTCATTTCACTCAGTCCTTGTAGAATTGATTGAATAAAATTGGCACTTTGGGCATTTATGAGTGTGTGAACTTGTCCAACGATGGCTCCCTCCATATAGCTATTACCCAGAAATGGACCAATAACTATCAGCATAAGCATTAATAATGGAACAATAGAAAAAATAGCGTAATACGAAAGTGCGGCTCCCATGCGCGGAGCGCGATGACTTTGCCAATGATAGAGGGAGGCCTTGAAAATTGAAATTATTGTTTTTACTTGCATATCAATTCTCTTTATGAATAGAAGAATAAATTTCAAGTAAAATAAAAAATAAACCTAAGATCAATGGACCCAACAAGAATCCGATTGGTCCCAAAAATACTATTCCGCCCAGGACAGAAAGAAGAATCAAAAAAGGATGAATCAGCATTCCTCGTTGTAGAAACTTTGGTTTTAAAACATTATCAACCAGAATCACTGCCGTAAATCCCCAAATAAGAAAGCCAATAGTATAAAGCATATTTCCTTTGAAAAAGAGAAAAATAACAGCTGGGATAATTACGAGCGATGTGCCAATCCCTGGAATCAAAGCGGCTACCGCCGCTAGACTGCCCCAAAATACGGCATTCGGAATTCCGAAGATGAAAAACCCGATGGCTGCCAGGATTCCTTGGATAACGGCAATTAAAAGACTTCCTAAAACTACTGAATTAATGAACAAGGTCAATTTAGAAAAAATTTTTTCATTATAAGCATCTTTTAGGGGACTTAAGGCAGTAATGGATTCTTTTAACTTCTTGCCATCTTTAAATAAATAATAAAGCGCAAAAAGAAAAATTATTGAACTACCCACTGTGTATATTATATTCGAAAATAAAAATCCGATATTTTGAATCAACCAATCCAGCCCTTGTTTAAGGTATTGGTCAACATTAAAAGAAAAATTAACCGATATGTGAACAAATTTTGCTAAACCTTGCAATTTACCTGCAATAAAACCTGAGAGATTCACCAAACCGCCATTGCTGGCGATAGCAGAGTATAGTACTGTCGCTTCTCGAAACATTTGGATAATTAAAAAAACGAAAGGGACAATAGTTACGACAATAACCAGAATAGTGGTTAAAAATGCCGCCAATCCTTTATTTTGATGCGTTAAAAAAAGAATTTTTTTATGAATCGAACCAAAAACAGTCGTAAAAATCAGTGCTAAAATAAGAATGTAAAGAAAAGGTTTAAAAATAAAAAAGGTAAGCGCAAATACTACCGCTAGGAGAAAAAATAAAAAATAAAGTTCTGATTTTTGATTATTCATCGAGAAGTACTTAAGGCTTAAAGTACCTCTTTAGTTTAACATATTTATGAGTAAAACTAAAACTTTTGATCCTGTAAGGATTCTGTCCTTGAAACGGCTCCATACGGTGGAATAGTATTGGTCGAAATTAAAAAATAATTAAATTTAAAAAAATTATGGAAGAAAATATGAAGTGCGAAAGTTGTGGTGGTGCAATGAAAAGAATAGATGGGAATACTATGAAATGTGATGGATGTGGTGCTACTAAAAATATAAGTGAAAGTAAGGGGGAAGCAGTGGAAGAAACAAAGTAAATTAATACTTAATAATCATCCCAAAAAAAACCAACAAGAATCACTCTTGTTGGTTTTATGTTTACAAATATTTTATTTAGTTAAGTCTTCGACCTCTTTTTTACCTTTTGCTAATTCTTTTAATTGTTCCTTGTCTTCATCTAACAATAACGCTTGGAATTCTCCCAAGTGGGTCTTTTCTTCTTTCGCGATATCGAGAAGAACTTTCTTTAGATCACTATTTTGGGTATGTGCCGCTAATTGTTCATAAAGATTCACAGCATCTAATTCAGCCATCATTCCTATTCTTAAAATTTCTTTATCTAAATCTTCTTTTTTTATTTTTTCAAAATCAATGGGTATTTGAGATAACATATTTTTTTATTTTATTTACTTTTAATCCGACCTTTACTCTCATAGAGCCGTTTCGTTAATAAAGTTATTACATAGTTAAATAGAAAGAGCTAATTCAAAATAAGATTGAATAAGTATCCAGTAAGCATGATTCCAACACCCACAATTCCCGCAAAAATAAGGATAAGCTTGGTTTTCATTACTTTCTTTAAAATCATAAATTCAGGCAGAGACAAAGCTGTCACAGACATCATAAATGCAAGGGTAGTGCCCATAGATACACCTTTCTCGGTTAAAGCAGAAACAAGGGGGATAACCCCGGCAGCATTTGAATAGAGGGGTATTCCAATAAGAACAGCAAGGGGAACGGCATACCATTTACCGCTTCCGGCGTATTGCGCTAAAAAATCAGCAGGAATATAACCATGAATCCAAGCTCCAACTCCAATGCCAATTAGGATATATAACCAAACTTTCCTTAAAATATTCCAAGTATAATTTTTTGCATAAAGTATTCTTTCTTTTTGGGTCATTTCCGGAAAGATAGTATTTCCTTTTGTATTTTCTTCATAGACAAAAGGCTCTACTAAACTTTCTACTTTCATTTTTCCAATAATTATTCCGGAGAGTACTGAAATCAGAAGCCCACTTACTATATATATTAATGCGATTTTCCATCCAAACATTCCCAAAAGTAAAATAAGAGCTACTTCATTAATCATAGGGGAAGCTACTAAAAAAGAGAAAGTAACTCCAAGAGGAACACCTGCCTGAATAAATCCCAAAAATAGGGGAATAGCGGAGCAAGAACAGAACGGAGTGATAATTCCCAAGAGAGAAGCAGTAATGTTCCCAGTATATTTATTTTTATGAGATAAAATTACCCGAATTCTTTCTTTTGGAAGATACGAACGAATGATTGAAACAAAAAAGATGATTACAGCTAATAAAATAAATATTTTTACAGTATCATAAATAAAAAAATTAACCGCCCCGGCAAGTAGGGAATTGGGATCTATGTTAAAGATGTTATAGGTTAACCAATTAGAAAATAATTGCACGGGATAAAATATGTTCATAATTTTATATTAACATAAAAAACGCTGGCTGGGAGACTTGGAATCGAACCAAGATTCACGGCTTCAAAGGCCGCTGTCCTACCGTTAGACGATCTCCCAATATGTGTGCACCTATATAAAATACACTAAAAAAGACAAAAAAACAACGCTTTTGTTTTAAAATCTGCTATAATTAACAAATTAATAGTTTTTTTAATCACAAAAAATAATATGCCAAACAAAAAATGTGAAAGTTGTTTAATGCCGTTTAGTAAAGATCCGGGGACTAGGGAATCGGAGCAATACTGCAGTTATTGTTTCCAAAATGGGAAACTGACTTACGAGGGGAATGATGTGAAAGAATTCAAAAAACATTCCTATGATGCCATGCGCGCCAAAGGAATGGGTCAGGTGAAAGCAAAATTTTTCACTTGGATGATCGGCTTTGCTCCTCGCTGGAAAAAGTAAAGTTATGAACAAAATTTGGTTTAAAAGAAGGGGTATGGTGATTCTTCCAGCTTCTTGGCAAGGTTGGCTGGTAGTGGCTATCTGTGTAGCACTTTTTTTCATCTTTAAATTAGGTGACATAGAATCTGAAGGGTCTCCAAAGATGATAATACTTATTTTAATGATTGTGGGGTTGATCTTTATCATACATAAAAAAATTACCACATAATGAAAATATGCAAAATAAAAAACACATTGTAATTTTTTCTCATGGTTTTGGGGTACGTAAAGACGACCTTGGTTTGCTTACTGATATAGCCCTAGCAATTCCTGAAGTGGAATCAATACTTTTTGATTATTATGATGTGGATCAAAAAAATAAAATTCTAACAACTTGTCCATTTAGTAAACAAGTAAAAATGCTTAATAATATTATTAATAAAACTAAAGAATTGAATCCAGGGGCAATTATAGATTTAATTTGTCATTCGCAAGGAACAATTGTAGCTGGGCTTGCAGAGCCAGAAGGTATCAGAAAAACTATTCTACTTTCACCACCTTTCGATATGAGTCTTGAACGTACGTTGAAAAGATATGGTTCTAGACCAGATTCTGATATAAATTTAGAAGGTATTTCGAAACTTTCCCCGATTGATGGATTAGTGAGAATTGTTCCTAAAGAATATTGGACTGAACGTAAGAATGTAAAACCATTAGAAGAGTATAATAAGCTTGCAGAAAAAACCGAGTTAATCATAATAGAAGCAAATCAAGATGAATTATTACCCAAGGTTGATTTGAAGAATCTTAGTTCAAAAATAAAGTTAGCACCATTAAATGGTGATCATAACTTTAATGGAAAATCTCGAGGACCGTTACTAAAAACAATCAGAGATTATCTGTTATAATAAAACCATGAATCAAGAAGAATTTAAATTACCAATTAGAGCAAAATATTTTTTAAAAGCAAACCCTGAAGGATATGTGCGTCTTGGTGATCTTGAAAGAGGTGATTTTGGTGGCAGGCAGGTAAAGAATATAGCTGGTTTGCTTGATGGCGAAGAAGGAACATCCCCTGAATATAATCTTCCGGGAAAAGAAGGTAAAAAAATAAGATATGAAGGCAAATCAGGGAATTACACAGATATGAAAATTCATATAGATGACATAGAGACCTTTATAGAATTAGTCAAAAAACATTTTAACCCGACAATTTAATGTCATTAATTTATGTTATAATAAAAGTATTATTCGATTAACCAAAACTACCGCCAGAGGTGGTTAAATATATGGCCAAAGGAAATAGTCATCCAAAAAAAGAAATAAAGAAACCGAAAAAAGCAAAGAAATAGATTTAGATTAGCAAATATTGTATAATAAATATCTATGGGAACACATTTGCATTTATTGATTACCACGATGGGCTATGTTATTTCGATGCTCGTGGTGCTTGGTTTTGGATTTTTCGTATTTTTCCAAAAAGAACGCAAGACGGTCAATTATATTTGGCTAGGTTTTACTCTGGCCTTGGCATTTTACCAGCTTGCTTTTATTATCGGGGTAAACACTCCGGCCACTTCTAAAATTGCTTATTGGATCTGGTATACCAATATTGCTGAAGATATTTTGATTGGTTTATTTACCATTCATATTTTAATTTTAGCGTCAGATGGATTAGGAAAATTTAAACATTTGCTTTATTTTATGTACGGCTTGGGCATTTTGATTATCGGAGCATCAGTCCTTTTCCCCAGTTCTTTTCTGGTTGATATTGTTCCGAAACTGTATCTTCGTTCTTATGTTAACTCAACTGGACCATTTTATTATCTCGTAGACGGATATTTTTTTCTGGCAATGTTGCTGAGTTATTATGTTTTGCTTTTCCAGCGAGCGCATCTCGGAGAAGAAGGAAGGAAACGGGTTGATTATTTTATTGTCGCCATCACTTTCTGTTGTTTAACCGGGATTACTGCTTTCACGCCAGATTTTAATTTATCGATAGATCCGGGAATTTCCGGACTAATGGGACTATTTGTTATTCCGCTTGCGTACGGCATGATGAAAAAAGGTCTGATGGATATTCGAATTGCTGCTCGCCATATTATTGTCGTACTTGGACTCGTCGTCTTTGTTGCCATTTTTCTAATCATAGTTTCGTTTTTGAGTAATTTGTTGATAGCCAGCGTGCCTGGTTTCAAATTTTGGATGATGCCATTATTATTTGCGCTGGTTTTGGTGGTTATCGGCTTTATTTACTACAAAAGAGAAAAGGGGGAGGAACAATTAAAATATGAATTTATTACAGTGGTAACGCACAAATTTCGCACTCCGCTTACCCGGATCAGGTGGCAGACCGATGAGCTTGCCAAGGAATCCGGTTTGTCTTCCGAAGTACGTACTGAAATAGCCCAAATTAATGAATCCACCTTGGAACTGATTCGTCTCTCAAATTTACTTATCAGTTCCAGTCAACAAGAAACCTATCGTTATTCTTATAAAAATGTTGCTTTAACTGGAATCGTAGAGAAAGTAGTAGTATCTTTTAAAAGCTATCTTGCTTCAAAAAATATTAATCTTTCGGTTGAAACTGCTCCGGATTTGCCTCTGATTTATGTTGACGAAGAAAGATTAGATTCTGCTGTCCACGTCTTGGTGGAAAATGCGATAACTTACACCCCACAGGATGGCTTAATTCAAATTAAACTTTTACGGGAAAAGGATACGGTGAAATTTTCTATCACAGACAGTGGAATAGGGATTGATGAAAAAGATCAAGCGCGTATTTTTAGTCGTTTTTATCGAGGAGATTTGGCAAGACATACCGACACGGAAGGAGTCGGGCTGGGACTTTCTATGGCCAAGAACATCATTGAACGCCAAGGTGGTTCTATTGGATTTTCATCTTTAGGCGTTGGAAAAGGCACCACTTTTTGGTTTACTTTTTTGGCTCAAAAAACGAAAAGACAATAGATAAAATTTAATTATTTTTCAATGGCAATTCAATGAAAAAAACTGCTCCCTTGTTTTTACCTTCTGATTTGGCATAAATTTTCCCATTATGACGAGCAATAATTTCTTTTGACAAGTAAAGTCGAAGTCCCATACCGTCAGGATAAGCGAGCACTGCGGATTTACTACGGTAAAATTTTGAAAAAATTCTGGACTTATCGTAAAAACTCAATCCCATTCCTGTATCTGTAATGTAAAAAATTAATTTATGATTTTTTAAAATGCAGTCAATTAAAATTTTCCCCTCGGAAGGTGTATAGATAATAGCATTTTCGATCAAAGCGTCTATAACAAAAGTTATTTTTTTTAAATCAATTGTTAAGAGGGGGATATCTTTAAAAGTGGAAACCTGAAAAATAATATTTTTCTTTTTTATTTCATCTCGATATTTTACGATGGAATGCTCCACAATATCTCGGATGGAAGTAGCCGTAAAAACATAACCGGTAGTATTTTTAATATCTTTAATGCCCGCGATCAAATCAACAATTTCCAAAAGTTTATTGGTCGCATTGTTTAAATTTTGTAAATATAGGAGTTTTTCATTTTGAGGCATCTCTTTTTCGAGTTCTT
>CAITSL010000015.1 GCA_903895055.1 uncultured bacterium | reverse complement strand
CTTTACCGATGCCTCGCGCCGGGAAATTAATAATTCTTTTTAGGTCAGACAAACTTTCCGGGTTGAGTGCTTCGCGCAAGTATGCGAGCGTGTCTTTGATTTCTTTGCGTTCAAAAAATTTAACGCCAAGCACCTGATACGGGATGTTGTAGGCGAGCATCGCTTCTTCGAGCGCTCGAGATTGGAAGTTCGCGCGATACAAAATTGCTATTTCAGACAAAATTCCTGACGGCCCAGCTAGACCGTCTTTGGTGAAGTCCCTTCCTATTTTGAGCTTCCCGAGGGTCCCGCCCCTGTACTCAGGGGAAGGGCGCAGGGACGAAAAATGGGAAGGGACAGAACCATCCAAAATCTCTAAAACTTTTGTAGCGACAAATTCTGCTTCGTCGCTTTCATCGAGCGCTTCATAGAGAGAAATTTTCTCGCCGACGATATTTTTAGTAAATAAATTTTTATCGGGTCGATAAATATTTTTTTTGATTATCACGTTGGCCGCTTCCAGAATATTTTTAGTGGAGCGGTAATTTTCTTCGAGTAGTATTATTTTCGCGCCCGGATAATCTTTTTCAAAATTCAAAATATTTTTCAAGTTAGCTCCGCGCCAAGAATATATATTCTGATCCGCATCTCCCACCACGCAAATATTTTTTTTCTCTCCTGCCAGAAGTCGAGCCATCAAATATTGCACTTCGTTGGTGTCTTGATATTCGTCGATGTGGATATATTCCCATTTTTCTTGATAAATTTTTCTGATTACCTCGTTTTCTTTTAATAATTTTGTTGCTTTTAAGAGCAGGTCATCAAAATCCAGAGAATTTTCTTTTATTTTTTTATTTTCATAAATCTGCCAAACTTGCGCCACTATTTTACCTAAAAAACTTGCCCCGTCAGAGGCGGGGTCTGTCGAGTTTTCGACATAATCCGTCATCTCGGTAAACTTTCCTTTCTCTCGACTGATGATATTTTTAATTCTTCTTGGGTCATATTGTTTCGGGTCCAAGCCTATTTCTTTAATTGTGTCTTTTATTAATGTCGTTGTATCCCCTTCATCCAAGATAGTGAAATACTTGGTTAGACCCAAAATCCGGGCATTTTCCTTAATAATATAGACTCCCAATGAATGAAAAGTACTAATAAAGGGCAAGGTATTTTGTCCTTTGGTGTTTTTCTCAATTTCAGCAACTACACGCTCGCGCATTTCTTTGGCTGCTTTATTGGTAAAAGTGACCGCCAGGATTTTCTCTGGCGCCACTCCTTCTTTGATTAAATTTACAATTCTATGCGTAATGGTCTTGGTTTTTCCGGCTCCGGCTCCAGCCACAATCAAAAGCGGGCCATCTTTGTGCATAGCCGCTTCCCTTTGCATGCTATTTAACCCCTTCAGGTGTTCTTCCATGGATTTATATTAACACAAAAAACAACCTATATTAGATTGTACTCATAATATTTTTTGTTAATAATAAATTATACTTTAATTTTTTCTAAGTATTCTGGTCCCAATTTTGCCGCTTCTTCTGTTGCGCGTAGGATATACTCCTCAGGAGTTTCCGGAGTTGGCGGAAATATTGCTGTATTTGTTATTGGGTCAAGTCCTGTAATCTCATGCAATGTTTGTATATGGTGAAGTAAAGGTTCAAATGATTTATCAATAGGCCCTTTCCAGGACACAAATTGTTGGGCAGGATGCAAATCGCTTGAATTCTTTATTGTCTCCCAAGTTTGTAGACTTTTATCGTCCGGGAACATATGATTAATATTTGAACTATAGATATGTTTCACTTCTTCCAGTTGGCTGGAATTGAGAATGCCATTAATTTCATTGTGCGATCCAATTTTCTCATCTCCCATGGTCACATGTTTTACCTCAGAGATCCCGCCGGTTGTATCCTGATGGTATTCTCCCGGGCTTGCGTGCGGTTCAACCAGGTGTTTTCCTAAATCCGCTTCTTTTACTGAAAAATCTTCATCTTTGCCAAAAATAGATTGATTTTCACTAGGAACAGTCGATTCAATTGGCGCCACCATATGTGGAATCTTTTCTGGTTCTACTTGAGATGACACGCCCCCGTCGTCAGAAACATGAGGTAACGTTTCCGGATTTACTTGTTGATTTTGCAAATCTGTTCCACTTTCAACATGAGGTATTGTCTCTGGGCTTGTTTGACTCTTTGGCAGAATGTTGTCGTTTGAATGATCCGAATCAAACATTTTCCCCTGATATTTTTCTATTGCCTCGGTATTATTTTGTTCATGGATCAAGACATGATCCTGATTAGTTTTAATATCATGGAAAGAAAGATTGCCATGCTCGTCGAATCCGAGAGAGGAACCTTTTATCAAGAGCGCGCTTTCTGCTCCACTTGGATCATTGGGATTATAAAAACCAAGTTTGATCGCTTCTTGAACAGAACTTGTATGCATAAATTCTTGGACACTGTGGGGTGCTTTGGAAATATCACTTTGGTAGTCTTTAAGGATTTGCGCTTTCAGATTCTCAATAGTTTGGATTGCTCCTTTTGAACTGAAATCAACTTTTTCTATCTTGAAAATATTTTCTATTTTAGGAGTTCCAGTTTTTATTGGACTGGTATTATCTTGAACATTATTTTTTGCAAAAGCTTTTTTGGCAATTTCTTGGAAATTATCTTTT
>CAITSL010000014.1 GCA_903895055.1 uncultured bacterium | reverse complement strand
TACTATCTTGGCTCGAATTATTTATATTGGAAGCAAACACGCTTGGAGAACAAAAGAAAGCTAAAATGGCAACGAGCAATATTATATTTTTATTTCTTTTTTTTGAGTTCATTGATCTCTTTTTCTAATTTTTTAATATGAAGCCCCAGTTTTTCTGTTTCGGTTGTTAACTTGGTTTCTACATTGTTGGCATGATTGGCCAGTGTTTCAGCCACGAGCATTATTTCAGTAACGTCTTCCATAGCCAGCAGGATGATAGGAGGAAACGTCTCAAGAGTAGTATCTTCTTTGAAATGAATTTGCCGGGCATTTAGGATCATTATTTTGCGTCCGATAAAAGGAAACTCATGCACCACTTCAAAGCCTTTGAAAAAGGTATTTTTGGGCAAAATGTCTTCAAGTAGTTTTTTTAAAGCAGGAATATTCCATTGACCATCTCCGAGTTCATACACGTGTTTATGCTCAGTATCTTTTTTTTCTACTTGAAAAGTTCGAAAGAAAGATTCGTTGGCGGTCATCACCCGAAGATCTTTGTCCAGAATCAAAACCGGCTCGCGCACTACGTCAACTACTGTTTTAATATAAGTCCAACTTTTTTCCCACAATTTTTCCACTAATTTGATTTCTTTTTTCTCAATAACTTCCTCAATTTCTTTTTTATTTTTTTTCATACTTGTTATGACGCATATCTTGTAAGATGATTACAGTTAGCTATAAAGTTGACAACGTGCTATGCTTATGGCTCGAGTGATTCTTTCTCGTACAGTAATCCTACTGTAATAACGTTTTCTATCTCCCTCCCAAATTATACATACAGAGATTGATTTACTGCCATTAGCACAAGGTCGTTGTAATCTTTGTGTAATAATAAGAAGCCCTAATACGGCTTAAATAAAGATGACTCCAAAAGAAGAAAAAAAACTACAAGGAATATTGACCTTAGCGCATCATGATTTCGATAAGGGGCTTAACGCTCGCGCATTTTTTAAAGTGAATAACCGCGCGATTAGTAAAGACCTGGTGCAAGATACTTTCATAAAAACCTGGATTTATCTTGTTAAAGGAGGGAAAATTGATATTATGAAAGCTTTTCTCTATCATGTTCTCAACAATCTCATTGTTGATTAATATCGAAAACATAAAACAACTTCACTCGATGTTTTACTCGAAAAAGGATATGAGCCAAGCGAGAACGATCATGGACGCATTTTAAATATTTTGGATGGAAAAGCTGCGATGTTATTGATAAAACACCTGCCGGAAACTTATCAAAGGGTTATGCGAATGAAATACGTGCAAGATTTGTCCTTAAAAGAAATATCGCTCATCACCGGGCAAACCAAAAACTCTATCGCAGTGCAAGTGCATCGAGGACTCGAGAAACTAAAATTGTTATACAAACCTAATTAACCAATACCGTAAACTCCCCTTTTTGTTTTACCGGGTTTTTGATGAGATATTCTAAGATTTCAGCCGGACTGCCAGTTTTAAATTCTTCATAGATTTTGGTGAGCTCCCTTGCGACACAAACTTTTTTATTGGGACAGAATTTGTTTAGAGATTCCAGTGTTTTTAAAATTCTGTGTGGAGATTCATAAAAAATCATTGTGCGTTTTGCTCCGGCAATTTCTTTAAATAAAGTTTCTCTGCCTTTTTTGTGTGGAAGAAATCCAAGAAAAGTAAATTCGTGAGTTGGAAGGCCGGACGCAGAAAGCGCAGCTATTACTGCTGATGCCCCTGGAATCGGAATCACTTCAATTATTTCGCTAGACCCTGAGCTTGCCGAATGGGCTTTGATTTTCGAAATCAGCATTGCACCTGGGTCAGATATAGTTGGCGTGCCAGCATCAGAAACAAGGGCAAGATTTTTGCCATCCTGTAATAATTCTAGAATTTTATCAAATTTGGAAAGCTTGCCCGCCCGCCCGCTGCGTTCGGGTGAACTTTGAGCATGGCCTGCCCGGCTGACATCATCAGACGGGTAGCTCATCGTCGGCTTATTTATACTATATTTGTCGAGAAGCTTCTTTGTAGTCCTGGTATCCTCGCAAAGCACCAAATCGACGCTTTTAAGCGTCTCAATAGCCCGAAGAGTAATATCTCCCAGATTACCGATCGGCGTCGCTACTACGTAAAATTTTGACATATTTTGAGTATAACAGATTTTTATTCTTTCACTAGATCCGCCAAGATTATGATATTGCTGTTCGGACGGACTTCAAGAACACCGCCGGTAACTTTAAATTTAATTTCTTTTTCGTTTGTTTTTAAAATAATTTCTCCAGTAGCAAGCGCAGAAACGAGCTGAGTGTGGTTCGGCAATATTTCAATTATGCCGGATTTGGTCGGCACGAAGAGAGACTCTGCTTCCCCTTCATAAGCAATTTTATCAGTCCCGATGATTGTTACAGTTAAGTTCATAGTTAGTAGTAATTAGTCATTAGTTATAATTTTTGATAATAATTGTTAGTTTCTTAATTTACTAAAATCTATAAACTAATAACTATTGGCTATCTTTTAATACATCTTCAATGTTTCCTTTCATGTAAAAAGCTTGTTCGGAAATGTGGTCATACTTTCCTTCCAGAATTTCCTCGAAACCTTTAATGGTTTCCTCGAGAGGTACGTACTTGCCGGGTCGTCCGGTAAATTGTTCGGCCACAAAGTTCGGTTGGGAAAGGAATTTTTGAATTCTGCGGGCACGAGAAACAGCTAGTTTGTCGTCATCCGAGAGTTCATCCATACCTAAGATCGCAATAATGTCTTGCAAATCTTTATAGCGTTGCAAAATTTTCTGAATATTACGAGCCACATTGTAATGTCTTTCACCAATAATGTTCGGATCAAGAATGGTGGAAGTCGAGTCAAGTGGGTCCACTGCTGGATAAATTCCAAGCTCAGAGAGCGGACGGGATAGCACCACAGTAGAGTCTAGGTGCGAGAAGGTCGTAGCTGGAGCTGGATCTGTGAGGTCGTCGGCCGGAACGTAAATCGCTTGCACAGAGGTAATAGAACCTTTGTCAGTACTCGTAATTCTTTCCTGTAAATTTCCCATTTCGGATGCAAGAGTTGGTTGATACCCTACAGCAGAAGGCATACGGCCTAAAAGTGCGGACACTTCAGAGCCGGCTTGAGTAAAACGGAAAATGTTATCCATGAATAGGAGCAAATCTTTTCCTTCAACATCACGGAAGTGTTCCGCCATGGTCAAGGCTGAAAGCGCGACACGAGCACGAGCTCCTGGCGGTTCATTCATTTGCCCGAACACGAGCATTGTTTTGTCGAGTACCCCGGAGTCAGTCATTTCTTTATATAAGTCATTACCTTCACGAGTTCTTTCCCCAACTCCAGCAAACACAGAATATCCTCCATGTTCAGCACCGATGTTTCTGATGAGCTCTTGTATGACGACAGTCTTTCCTACTCCTGCACCTCCGAATAATCCAACCTTCCCACCTTTTAAGAATGGACACATAAGGTCGATAACTTTAATACCAGTTTCCAATACTTCCGTCTTTGGAGATTGTTGGGCAAAAGTAGGAGCCGTTCGGTGAATAGGCATTCTCTTTGAGTTTTTTGGCGCTGGCATTTCATCAATAGGATTCCCGGTAACATCGAACATTCTTCCGAGAGTTTCCTTCCCGACAGGTACTGTAATATATGCACCTGTATCTGCAACTTCATCTCCACGAGAAAGTCCGTCCGTGGAAGTCATAGCAATTGTTCGCACTTCGCTCAAACCCAAGTGTCCGGCGACTTCAAGCACGAGATCAGTCTTGCCTTCTCTTTTAACAGTAAGCGCATTTAAAAGTGGAGGAAGTTCCCCATCGAACCTTACATCTACGACCGCTCCTATAATTTGTGATATTTTTCCTTTTTGCATCCTATTAATAATTTTAATTTTAATAATTTACGACTAATAATTTTTTATAAAAACTTAACTAATTGTTTAATGCCTCTGCTCCGGCGACTATTTCGGAAAGCTCACGAGTAATGCCATCTTGTCTTGCGTGGTTATATGAAAGTGTAAGTGCATCCAGAATTGTCGTCGCGCTGTCTCCGGCGTTTTTCATAGCAAACATTCGAGCAGAGTGTTCTGAGGCAAACGCTTCCGCAAGGGTCTGATAAATAACTACGTCCACAAGTCCTGGCAAAATATTTTCTAAAATCGAATCTATGTCTGGCTCAAATTTATAATCAGTAAAATTAAATTCCCCTACTTTTCCTTGAGACTCCTCTCCAGATAGTGCCTCTGGTGTTCCCTCTTCTAAAATATTTTGAATGGTATTTATATTGATTGGGAAAATTTCTCGCAAAACTGGTTTGTAGGTGGTTGATTTCAAAAATTCAGTATATAAAATTTTCATACTACTGTATCCACCTTCTATGTATTCTTTGATTGCAAGCTGCGAAAGTTCTCGAGTTTGATCGATAGTTGAAAATTCTGAGAAAGTATTAAACCCAGCGAAAGCCGAAAGATTTAGTTTTTTAGAAATCTTTTCTGCGTATTTGCCGATAGTTATCACTTTTATTTCTTTGTTTGTGCCTTCGTGTTTCTTAACATACAAGTTAAGAGCCTTGAAAAGGTTGGTGTGATACCCTCCGCAAAGACCTTTATTACTTGCGACAAATATTATCAATTCTTTATTTTCTTTCCCTGCTGTCATGAGTGGGTTTGCAACATTTTTATCTTTTGAAAGGTTCACCAGAAGCTCAAGTGCATAGTGCGAATAAGCACGAGATGCGAGCGCATGATCCACTGCTCGGCGCATTTTGGAAACCGAAACCATCTCCATCGTCTTGGTGATTTTCTTGATGCTCCCAACTGACTTTATTTTTTGTTTTATGGCTTTGGTTGCTAACGGCATATTTTAATTTCCCATAAACTCCTTAATGGCTTCTTTTAATTCGGCTGCGGTTTTATCATTCCAATCTTTTTCAATTTCTGCCAACATATTCTTTTTGGAACGTTCCAAGAAGGCATAGAAATTCTCTTCCCAAGATTTGATTTCAGTGATTTCAAGCTCATCTAGATACCCTTCATTCACGGCATAAATTGAGCAAACTTGTTTCGCGACTGGAATCGGCGCATATTGATTCTGCTTCATAAGTTCGGTCACGCGTTGTCCGCGGTTGATTAATTTCTTTGTGTCTGCATCCAAGTCCGAACCGAATTGCGCGAAAGATTCCATTTCTCGGAATTGCGCCATATCGAGTTTCATTTTTCCGGCAACTTTTTTCATGGATTTGATTTGAGCAGCAGAACCGACACGAGACACAGAAAGTCCGGCGTTGATCGCTGGCCTGATTCCTTTATTGAAAAGACTCGTTTCCAAGAAGATTTGTCCGTCGGTGATGGAAATAACGTTCGTCGGAATATAAGCGGACAAGTCTCCGGCTTGGGTCTCGATGATAGGAAGCGCGGTAATGGACCCGCCTCCATGATTTTTATTTAAACGGCATGCGCGTTCAAGTAAACGAGAGTGCAAATAGAAAACGTCTCCTGGGTACGCTTCACGGCCTGGCGGTCGACGAAGTAAGAGTGAAATTTCTCGGTAAGCTACAGCGTGCTTCGAAAGATCATCATAAATTATTAAAACATCTTTCCCTTTGTCCAAGAAATATTCTCCCAGAGCGCAACCGGAATATGGAGCAAGATATGAAAAAGCTGGACCGTCGGACGCTCCGGCGGAAACAATGATAGTATAATCCATCGCACCCGCTTCTTTTAACTTAGAAACAATTCTGGCAATTTTGGATTGCTTTTGTGAAATGGCAACATAAATACAAATCAAATTTTGTCCCTTTTGGTTGATGATGGTGTCAATCGCGATAGCGGTTTTACCAGTCTGGCGGTCTCCGATGATAAGCTCGCGTTGACCACGACCAATTGGAATCATGGCATCGATTGTTTTGAGTCCCGTTTGCACCGGAGTTTTCACCCCTTCTCGGGTCATAACTCCGGGAGCGATTTTTTCTACCGGATAGGTGGCGTCGGATTTAATGGCACCGGCTTCATCAATCGGCTCTCCGAGCGGGTTGACCACCCGGCCGATGAATTTGTCACCGACAGGAATTGAGAGAATTTTATTGGTTCTTTTTACCGTCTCTCCTTCTTTGATTTTAGAAAAGTCTCCAAGGACGATGACTCCTACCGAATCTTCTTCCAGGTTGAGCGCGAGCCCGAGAGATCCCGATTCGAAGGAAACCATTTCGGATGACTGACATTTGGCAAGCCCGGAAACTTTGGCGATTCCGTCCGCGACGGAAAGCACTGTGCCATATTCATAAGTTTCGACACCTCCTTGGAAGCCTGCAATTTTCTTTTTTAAATTTTCTATTGTTGTATTCGCGCTCATAATTTTTTTAATGTTATTTGATAATTTCTTCTTTTAATTTTTTCAAACCGGTCATGATATCGAGCGCTGCCGGGTGCCGATCCGGGATAAAGACCCTACCTATTATGCCTACAGTTATGTCGCCACAAGCTATTTGGC
>CAITSL010000013.1 GCA_903895055.1 uncultured bacterium | reverse complement strand
GGCAAAAAAGCCTTTTTCTGGTGGAGATGGAAGTGGAGCTTTATTTTTGTCATCCACGATCACTATTACCTGCTCTCCTTCTTTCACTAAGCCAAAATTTTCTCGGATGACTGCTTCTTTACCTTTATCGGTACTAAGTTTGTTGATATCCCCTGAGAGTTGCGTTTTCCTTTGTTCCAAATCAGAAATTTTTGCTTCTTCCATTTTTTTGTTTTTATACGTTTCTCCCAGTTTCCCCGAAAGACTAAAAATCTTCCAAGCAAAGAGGGTCACCAAGATTGCGAGTAATACCAAAACTGGTTTTGATTGTAGGTAATATTTAAATCCTCTTTTTTGTTGAAAATTTCTCATAATATGATAAGATAAGTATATGCTTTTCGATAAAAAACATCAAAAGAAAATAAGGATTATTTGGTCAGTCTTGGTGGTCCTCATTATTGTCAGTATGATCCTGCTCTATTCCCCGATTTTTAGTTTAAAATAATTAATTTTCCCCCCGGCGCATCATTTTCAAGAAGACATCTTGGGTAATGTTTACTTTGGCGTTCTCTTTCATGCGGGCTTTGCCTCTTTTTTGTTTTTCCAGAAGCTTTTTTTTGCGACTTACGTCCCCTCCGCCAACCACTTTCGAGCCGTGCATTAAGACGTCTTTCCTAAAGGCGGAAACAGATTCAGAAGCGATAATCCTCCCTAAAGCTTTACCTTGGATTTTAAAAGGAAATTGCTGGCGCGGAATAATGCTTTTCAAACGTTCTACTTGACTGCGAGCTTCTTCTTCCACTCTCTTACGAGCAACCACTCGGCAAAAGGCAACGACCTCCTCGTCAGCCACTAAAATATCAAGCTTCACCACGTCCGCCTCTTTGTATTCTCCGACTTCATAAGAGATAGAACCATAGCCCGAAGTAATACTTTTCAAATCATCAAAAAAATTGCGCATCAATTCTCGCAGAGGCATTTCTAGACTGATCGCCGAACGATTGTCTCCAAAATTCTCCGTTCTGTGAACTACCGCTTCATGGTCAAAAAGAAATGGCATCAAGGAACTTCCATAAATCACCGGAGTAATAATTTTAACTTTTACCCAAGGCTCATAAATTTTATTGATTTGTCCATCCTCCGGAAAAAAGTGCGGAGAATAAATTATTTTTTCCACCCCACTTTTCAAAATAACTTTATAGGTAATGGAAGGCATTGTTACGACTAAGTGAAGTCCGAATTCTCTTTTTAAGCGTTCTGTTATTATTTCAAGATGCAACATTCCTAAAAATCCCAAGCGAAAACCCTTTCCAAGGGTGCCGGAAGATTCTTCTTCATACGAAAAGGCTGAGTCAGATAAACGCAATTTTCCAAGCGCCAGTTTCAAATTGGGAAAATCATCTGCATCCTCCGGATAAATGGAAGCCCAGACAACCGGTTTGGGATTCATATACCCCGGCAAGGCTTCGAGTGGTTTTTTGGAAAGCGTGATGGTATCACCAACAGAAGCTATACCTGGTCTTTTGATCCCGGTCACGATATATCCGATTTCTCCTGCATCAATAGAACTTTTCGGATTTTCTTCCGGCGAAAAAATCCCAACCTCCAGGGAAATAAATTTTTCGCCTGAGACAGAAAAGAGTAGTGAGTCTCCTTTTTTCAGATGTCCATCAAACACTCGCACATAGACGATCACACCCCGATGATTGTCATATTTAAAATCAAAAACTAGCGCCCGCACCCCGTCTTTGGTTTTTTCGTCGTGCTCGGGTGGTGGTATTCTTTTTATTATTTCAGAAAGTAAACGCTCTACGCCTTCGCCAGTTTTTCCGGAAACTTCCAAGATATCATCGGGGTCAATATCGAGGAGTAGCGCCACTTCCATTTTTACTTCATCAATCCGTGCGAGCGGTGAATCAATTTTGGACAAAACCGGGATAATAACCAGGCCACTTTCTCTGGCCATTTCTAAGGTCGTCAAGGTTTGGGCTTGAACTCCCTGTGTAGCATCCACTAGTAAAATCGAGCCCTCAACCGCTTTTAAGGCCCTGGAAACCTCGTATGAGAAATCTATGTGCCCAGGGGTGTCAATCAGGTTTAAAACGTAATTTTGCTCGTTTAAAACGTACTCCATCCTAACGGGCTGCATTTTTATAGTAATTCCCCGCTCTCTTTCAAGCTCCATAGAGTCGAGAAATTGCGCCCGCATTTTGCGTGCTTCAATAGTGTGAGTTATTTCCAACATTCGGTCCGCCAAGGTGGACTTCCCATGATCAATATGGGCAATGATTGAAAAATTTCGAATATGCCTTAGGTCCATAACTTCATACTAACAGAAAAATTTTATTCTTCCAATGTGTCAAAGACGGTCTTTGACATTTTTACATAAATCCGCCGGTTTGATGATTCCAAAGATCGGCATAGAAACCTTTCTTTTCCAAAAGTTGCTTGTGTGTACCTTCTTCCACTATTTTCCCATGGTCAAGAACAATGATCCGATCCATTTTTTGGATTGTCGAAAGCCGGTGAGCAATGACTATGGCAGTCTTACCTTTCATCAATTCGTTAAACGCGTCTTGAATATAAGACTCACTGATACTGTCGAGCGAACTGGTCGCTTCGTCCAAAAGAAGAATCGGCGCCGGTTTCAACATCGCGCGAGCAATAGCCACTCTTTGCCTTTCCCCGCCGGAAAGTTTGATTCCACGCTCACCCACCAAGGTTTCATAACCTAAATGAAGTTCCGAGATAAATTCATGAGCGTGAGCTTTTTTGGCAACTTCGATTATATCTTCATCTGTCGCACTAGGCCAGCTATAAGCGATATTGTCTTTAATGCTTCGGTGAAATAAGACCGGCTCTTGCGAAATAAAAGAAATATTTTTGCGCAAATCGTCTTGTTTTATTTTTCTGATATCTTGACCATCTACCAAAATACTTCCGTCACAAACATCCACAAAACGCATCAGCAATTTGGTAATGGTCGTCTTGCCGGAACCGGAATGCCCTACTAGCCCGATTTTTTCTCCGGATTTTATTTGGAGCGAAAAGTTTAGAAATACATCCGCACCTTTGTCGTAATCGAAGGAAATATTTTTGATTTCTATAACTCCTTCTTTAATTTTGCATGTTTCTGGCTTTGGATCATCTAAAATATCCGGAGTCTTTTTGAAAATCTCTACCATTTCATCCATGTCAGACATCGCTTCGGTAAATTTTGACATAGCTCTACCTAGATCCCAAAAATATCCGCCAATCATTACCGTATAACTTTGCACCAAAAGAAACATCCCAGCGGATATTTGGCCAGTAAGCCATAAGTGCGCGGTAAGAAAAGCTGCTATAATTTGGACAACAACTAGAATCGCACCTTGAATCGCATTTTGTGTATTTCCAAAAAGCCAAGCTCGAAGACGCAAAAAGTATTCGTTTTCAGTAACTTTCTTAAAGCCGTTGATTTCTCTTTTCAAAGCAGAAGATGACTTAATAGACATAACATTAGTAATAGTATCTGCCAAATAACCGGTTACTCTTGAATCGGCCGCTGATCTAGCTAAGTCATATTCTATTTTTTTTCTGGACATTAGAAAAATAATCGATACATAGACAATCGACATAGCCAGAAATATCAGAGCAATAGAACGTGCTTGGATGAAAAATACAATAAACATTCCGGAAAAAGCAACAAAAGTATTCCAAAAAGTATCTACGATAATATCGTGCATCATTTCAAAAGCACGCACAAATTTCCTTGATTTATTTACCAAAGCGCCCGAAAAATTATCGGCAAAAAAAGAATAAGAATGGTTTTGAAGTTTGGCAAAAGAAAGGTCATGCAAGTCTCTGATTACTGATGCCTGAAATTTAGAAACTAAATTTTGTCCCAATCTAGCAATTATTTGACCAGAAACAAGCGTCACTGCAATCAGGATTACGTAATGGAAAAGCGAAGGAGATAAAATAGTTCGGTCGATATTACCAGAATTTGAAATTAAATCGATAATTTTCTTGTAAAAAAGAGGGCTTAAAATATTACCAACTAAAATTCTTGATCCATAAAGAATAAAGATGACCCAAAATTGCCATCTGTATTTCATGATGGTGGGCCAAATATATGAAATTGTTTTTCTGAAATTAAACATAAAAAAATCCATAAAATATGGATTTTTTTATTATACCACAAAAAGCCGAAAAACCATATTTTTAAAGCTCTTCTTGAGCGGGTAGGATGATTTTGGCGCGCCAGATTTTTGTCTTAAATACTTTTATCAGATCTTTCAATTCTTCATTTTTCAGTAAATACAAAGTGAGAATTCCGGCTAAAATTCCTAAAATACCGGAAATTAACCCTTGCGACAAAACTCCCAAGAAAGTAGTTGTGCCAAAAATTGAGGAAAAAATATTCAAACCAAGATAAGCGACAAAGCCAATAAAAAATGATGCTCCCAAACTCTGAAAAAAACTTTTGGCTATGAACGGTTCTCCATCCATAAAATCCGCTTTGACAAAAATCCAATGCAATATGAAATTTAGGATCGTGCCGATAGAATAAGCCAGCGGAAGCATCAAAATTGCCGTACCGGGAATATCCGTAACTTTTAGCAAGGACTCTGTAAAATAACGAAAATAAGGAAAAGTATTAAAACAATAAAGAAGCACTGGAGCTAAAATCATAATCAAGACCGAGCAAATAGCATTCACGGAAAGTGGACGAATAGTTTTGCCTCCCGCATAATAAGAACGGGAAAGCAGTCCGATCATCGATTGAGCCAAGATAGAAAAAGAAAAAATAGCCAAGGCGGCGGCGGCTAAGCGTGTATCTTGCCAAGAAAAAGCACCTGTTCCCAAAATTACTCGCACGATTTGGGCCCGAAGCACGATAAAAAGAAAAGTGATGGGCAGTGACCAAAAGATTATTTGTCTGGCGGCAGATTTTAAGTGATTTTTAAATTCATCTTTTTTGCCGGCCGAAAATGATCTGGCGAGTGTCGGAAATGCAGCCACGGCATAAGATACGCCGATGATATTGAGTGGCACAGTTTGTAGATTGTATGAAAAATTAAAAATCGAAATCGAACCGCTTTTCAAATATGAAGCCATGGCGATAATCACAATCAAGGCAATACTGTTCATCGCCAGTCCTAAAGTTCTCGGAAATGAAATTAAAATTGCTTTTTTTATATCTTTAAAATTAATCGAACGAGAGAATCTCGGGCTAAGTCCGCAGACAAAAGATGCTATCACTTGCACAAGCATATGCATCAAGGCTCCAAACGCGACTCCGATCGCCAGACCATAGATTCCAAAAATTGGGTAAAGAATGATTACCCCAAAAATAATGCCCAAATTGTAAAAAACCGGGCTTAAAGAAAAGATAAAAAATTTACGGAAAAGCTGAGTAATTGTTCCAAAAAGATTTGACAGTCCCATAAAAATCGGAGAAAGAAGCATAATTCTCGACATGAAAACCACTTTTATTTGCATGGCATGAGTAAAACCCGGAGCAATAAAAAAAACCAAATGAGGCATCAAGAAAAAAACAACCAGAGCCGTGAGAGAGAGGGCGATAAAAAATACGGTAAAAATATCATTTAAGAATTTTTTGGCTTCAACTGTAACTTCCTCTCCATTCATCTTGGCCACGATAAATGGAATCAGCACAGTGATGGAAGCGAGTGAAGCGATAGAAATAAAAATAAGATCCGGAACCCGAAAAGCGGCATAGTAAGTATCGAGCGTCGCTCCCGGACCAATAAAATGAGCCAGCGCGCGATCCCGAAAGAGCGCTAAAATTTGAGAAAGTAAAGTAAAAAATCCCAAAAGGATGGCGGCCTGATTGATATTTCCAAATTCTTTAGTAAAAATTTTAAAAATCTTGTTCATTAGATCACAATATTAACCAACCTCCCTTTAACATAAATAATTTTTTTGATTTCTTTTCCTTCTGTGAATTTTTTCACAGAGAGGTGTTCTTGCGCTTCTTTTTTAATTTTTTCTTCATTTTCGTTGCTCCCCACCATTATTTCCCCTCTCACCTTGCCATTTACTTGTATCATAATCTTCATTTCATCCTCCTTGATTAATTTTTCATCCCACTCTGGCCAATCGGAGATATTGATACTTTTTTCCTTCGCCCCGCGAAGCCTTGGCGAAGTGGGATCGCCCAACAAGTGCCATATTTCTTCCGCCACATGAGGAGCAAATGGAGCTAAAATCTGCAGGAATTTTTTATAATCTTCCAAGGACAATCCTTGTTCTTTTTCCATTTCCGTCACCAAAATCATCATCGCCGAAATTGCTGTATTAAAACGCATTGCTTCAATGTCACCCGAGACTTTTTTAATTGTTTTGTGTAACAGCTTGGTAAGTAAAACAGAATTTTCTTGGCGGGGTGTCTCGCAGGCTGTCGAGCCGAGAGGCAGCGCTCCGCGAGCACGCGGAGACAGCGACCCCGACAAGGAAGATTCTGTTTTAATTACCTTTTCCCCTATTCGCCAAACTTTTTCTATGAATCTTCTCGCGCCGATTATACTGTCAGTATTCCACACAGCGGTTTCTTCAAATGGCCCCATAAACATTTCGTAAACACGCAAAGTATCCGCGCCATATATTTTTACGATTTCATCCGGATTCACAACATTCCCAAGCGATTTCGACATTTTTACTCCCCCTTCACCAAGAATCATTCCGTGCGAAGTTCGTTTTTTATATGGCTCAACGGTCGGAACGAGTTTCAAATCATATAAAAATTTATGCCAAAATCGTGAATACAATAAGTGTAAGGTAGTATGTTCCATTCCCCCGTTATACCAATCAACTGGTGTCCAATATTTTAAATTTTTCTTACTAGCAAATTCTTTTTTGTTTTTCGGATCAACGTAACGCAAGTAATACCATGAACTTCCTGCCCAGTTTGGCATCGTGTCGGTTTCTCTTTTTGCTTTGCCTCCACATTTGGGACATTTTACATTCACCCATTTTGAAATAGAAGCCAGTGGACTCTCCCCCGTGTCTGTCGGTTTATAATTTTTTACTTCCGGCAATTTTACCGGCAAATCTTTTTCCGGCACCGGCACAAGACCACATTTTTCACAATTTATTACCGGAATCGGTTCACCCCAGTACCTCTGACGTGAAAATACCCAATCACGTAATTTAAATTTAGTAACCATTTTTCCACCAACTTTTTGGGTAATCTCTTCGGCATTAACTAATGGTCTATCAATAATCGGCAGATTATATTTCTCTGCAAACTCCTTATCGCGAGCGTCGTGTTGTGGCACCGCCATCACTGCCCCTGTGCCATAACCTGCCAAAACATAGTCCGCAACCCACACAGGGACTTCCTCCCCATTTGCGGGGTTGATTGCATATATTTCTTTCAATTCTACCCCTGTTTTTTCTTTATCCTCGGCTGTTCTTTCTATTTCTGTTCTACTTTTTACTTCCCTAATATATTGAGATACTTCTGCCATATTTTTCGACTGAACAAGAAACTCTCCTATGTTTGGATGCTCTGGCGCAAGCACAACATAAGTCACCCCAAATAAAGTATCCGCTCGAGTGGTAAAAACTTTTATATTTCTATTGATACTTGTTTTAAATTCAATTTCACTACCCTCACTTTTCCCTATCCAATTTCTCTGAGATAATTTTACCCGTTCTGGATAATCTACTAAATCTAAATCCTTATCCAATCTGTCTGCATATTTTGTAATAGCAAGCATCCATTGCTCTTTTTCTTTTTTAATAGTTGGTGTCCCGCAACGATCGCAAATACCACCCACCGCTTCTTCGTTGGCCAAGCCAATTTTGTCTTTTGGACACCAATTTATCTCACTTTTGGCTTTATATGCCAAGCCTTTTTTCAGAAATTGCAAAAATATCCACTGGGTCCATTTGTAATAATTTGGATCGGTCGTGTTTATTTCTCTAGACCAATCGAAGGAAATCCCAAGTGATTTTGCTTGCCTACGAAACGTATCAGTATTTTTTTTAGTTATAACTTTTGGTTGTTTACCAGTTTTGATAGCAAAATTTTCTGTGGGCAACCCAAAAGCATCCCAGCCCATTGGGTAAAGAACATTGTACCCATCCATCCGTTTTTTTCTAGAGATAACATCCATTCCAACATAACTCCTCGGATGGCCCACATGAAGCCCATCACCAGATGGATAAGGAAATTCAACCAAGGAATAAAATTTTGGTTTTTTTGATTTATCATTGGCTTGATATATCTTTTTTTTATCCCAAAGATCCTGCCACTTCTTTTCTATTTTTTTATGATCGTATGATTTCATTTATCTATAAAATAATACCAAAAATCCCCCGCAAAAGCGAGGGATTTTTAGAAATTTTCTTTTAGTCACTTTTTAACTTTTTCACAGCAAGAAAAATAATGATAGCGAGGCCGACCGCTATTATAATTACACGAAATAGTCCATTAATATCAGCCCAGAAATGGAATATTCCAGAAATAAGCATGAAAACACCACCCAGAGCAAGCCCAATTGAAAGAGCTAGTACTCTTTTAATAAACATAGAAAGCACTATAAGAATAATGCCGAATATGAGCGCTCCTAAATATTTATTATTCTCGTAAGTGTTAGAGTTACCATAAGAAGAATATGGGTTTGTGGCAGATATTTTTTGTATGCATTCTTGCATTTTTTGAGACAGATCACATCGCCCTGTAATCTGTACTTCTTGACCGTTAATCAAAATAGATCCACTTGCTTTTCCATCTGGATTTTCATTCCAAACCCCACCCTGTGAAAGACATTGATTCTTGACATAAAGTTGATTATTTTGAAGATTATAACAAGCTTCGGATGCTTTTTGATAATCTGACGGATTATTTTTTTGCCCCTCGAAAGCCAGTTGATAAGAATAAAAATAAAATAACACAAAAAGAACCGCTATTGCAAGACCAATAAGAATTTGAAAAGCAGTATGTGGTTTTTTCTTTTTTGGCATCATCTCTTGCGACGAATTTGGTTGTGGCATTTGATACTGAGGTTGAGGTCCTGTATTCATTTGTGAAGAATTTATATTTGGTGTTTGTTCCATAAAAAATAATTTATTAATTATAATGTTTATATTATACTACGATAAATAATAATTACTACCACTTTATCGTTAAAGAAAGCTATTTTTCTAGAGCCACCACCCTGTCGCTCGCGAGCGACGGGGTCCAGACAACAGTGTTGGCAAGCGATATTGTACGATTTTTCGATTTTTCAAGGACGCAAAGCTCTCCTGCTTCAACTTTTCCAGCACATCTTTTCATTGTCTCTTCCAACGCATAGCCAAGCGAAAGCGAAGAGGAATCAGTGGCATAAGAAGTTAAAATCACAAAGAGCGGCTTGTCGCTTAAAATTTTTCTGATTTTTTCTAAAAGCTCCGGTAAACGCTCTTCCAGTTTCCAAATTTCCCCTTTCGGCCCTCGGCCAAATTTGGGCGGATCCATAATTATGGCGTCATATTTATTGCCTCTTTTTATTTCACGATCTAGAAATTTCAGAGCATCATCGCAAATAATCCGCATTGGTAAATTATCTAATTCGGAAAGTTTTTGATTTTCTTTGGCCAAGGCAAGAGTTTGTTTCGACGCATCCAAGTGGGTCACTTCCGCTCCCGCTCGCAAAGCAAACAAACTGGCCACTCCGGTATAGCCGAAAAGATTCAAAAATTTAACTGAATTTTTCTGCGAAGCTATCTTTTCTTCGATAAAATCCCAATGACTTGCCTGCTCAGGGAAAAACCCTAAATGTCGAAACGGCGTAGGAAAAGCAAAAAACTTTATACCCTTATAAGACATTTCCCATTTTTTCATCTTTTTTGAATTTTCCACCCCGTCGCTCGCGAGCGACAGGGTCCATCCCGCTTTTTCTCCCTTTTTGGAAGTTATAAATTTCCCGTCGATTTGTTTCCACTCTTTTTCTAAAGTTTTCGACCAAACTGCACTTTCATATGGACGAATAAAGGTGTGTTTTCCAAAGCGTTCTAGTTTCTCGCCATTGCCAGTATCCAAAAGTTCGTAATCCCAATCTTCTTTTGTATAAAATATCTTGATCATCGCAGTACTTTAATCTTACCATTATCTTCAATTTTAATTAATTTTGACGGCTTTCCTTTCAATGTCCCGCCGGCTAGGTAAAAATCAACTTTGTCTCCGAAATATTTTTTCGCTTCCCCAATATTTTTTGCTGGCGAGAGTCCTTCGGGATTGGCAGATGGTGCAACTAAAGGACCTGTTTTTTTTAAAAATTCAATCAAAGATTTTTTAGCCGGAAGACGAAAAGCTGTCCCACCTAAAATAATGCTCACCGGCTTAGGCTTGCCCCGCGTAGCCTTGGCGGAGTGGGGCCAAAATTTGTTCAAAGAACTTTGAACACTGGTGAGATTTATTCCGAATTTTTTTAAATCTTTTACAGACGAAATCAAAACAATCAGTTTCTTTTTTTTATTTCTCTTTTTAATTTTATAAATTCTATTGATCGCTTTACGAGAATTTGCGCTCCCCACTAGCCCATAAATAGTATCCGTCGGCATTACTCCCACTCCTCCGTTTTTTAAAACCTTAATCACATTTTTAGTTTTCTCCATCATATTTTGAATTCAATGACATCCCCGTCTTCCACGATATATTCTTTCCCTTCGGTACGAACCAGACCTTTTGCTTTGGCATTTGCATAAGACCCTGAATCTAATAGCATTTTCCAATTTATTACTTCCGCTCGAATAAATTTATCTTTGAAATCGGTATGAATCGCACGCCCTGCCATCGGCGCCGTAGACCCTCTTCTAATCGTCCAAGCTCGTGTTTCATCGGGGCCGGTAGTGAAAAAAGTTATTAAATCCAAGAGATCATAGCCGGCTTTAATAAGATTATCCAATCCCGTGCCGAAAATCGGATCAACTTCCAAATACGGTCCGGGAAGTTTTGCCTTAAAATCATCAGCCACCTTTTCGTTTACTTCGGAAGAATTTAAGACATACAACGTAGGTTTTTTGATACCGGCTTGTTCTAATTCAAAATTGATCACTTCAATGTCAAACAACGGATCGATTTTATTGTGTACATGGATAATATCTTTATCTTCAAAGATTCTCACCACTTCAATAATCGCATCCACTTCCCGAATATGCGAAAGAAATTTATTTCCGAGCCCAGCGCCTTCGGAGGCACCCTTGACCAATCCCGCAATATCCACAAATTGCACTACCGTCGGAATTGTTTTTTTAGGTTTGGAAAATTCGGAAAGTTTGGTAAGCCTTTCATCCGGCACCGGCACAATCCCCACCGATGGATCAATGGTACAAAATGGATAATTTTCACACGGTACGGCCTTGCGCGTCAGCGCGTTAAATAAGGTACTCTTGCCAACGTTTGGCAGACCGACAATTCCAATACTTAATGACATAATACGGATACAATAGCAAATTTTTTGAATAATAGAAATCTCTGGTTAGTAAAATAATTCAAGTGTTTCAT
>CAITSL010000012.1 GCA_903895055.1 uncultured bacterium | reverse complement strand
CTTATACATTATATACCAAGGGTTTTTTAACGCAATACTGATATGAGCAAATCAAATATGGGGCAAATACTCAAAAATTTGACAAAAATATGTTTTTTTGCTATGATAATAACGAAAAATACAGTATTAACATATAAATTTGTCCTTTTTATGGAAAAAATAAAGATCGTTTTCAACGATCCAGTTTCTGTTGAACTTCTCCATGCATGTTTCCAGAGAGTGTCTAACTCTGAAAAAGAACTCTATGTAATATATGACATGTATCGCGATCCTGATCCTTGCGAAACAGGATTAAGGCTTGCCCTAAGCATTGCTTCTTCTTCAGAAAACCTTGTAATAATCTGTACCGCACAAGATTTTGGGTCTTTTGAAGAAAGATACCCAGGGGTGTTTGATATGTTGAAGTACAGAAAAAATGTTGCATTTTTCCAAATACCAATAGGGAAAGACAGGATTCTGGAAACCTATTTTGGTCTTATTAAGGGCGATGCGACAAAAAAATTCAATCCTTATTGTTAAATAGGCATTAAATAAGATATCTGCCCCGTAGTTTTTCTAACTACGGGTTTTTTTATAGATTTTTATCTCGCGTATTCAATAATTCTTGTCTCTCGAATCATAGTCACCTTGATTTCTCCTGGATATTTCAATTCTTGTTCTATTTTAATAGCAATATCGCGGGCCATCAACTTGGCTTCAGCGTCGGAGATTTTTTCTGGAGTGACAAAAATGCGGATTTCACGACCTGCTTGCAGCGCGTAGGATTTTTCCACGGCCGGAAAGCCATTTACCAATGCTTCCAAGTCTTGCAAGCGTTTCAAATAGTTTTCTACCGAGTCGCGTCTGGCACCCGGGCGTCCGCCCGAGATGGCATCGGCTGTTTGCACAATGACTGATTCGATTGTTTCATAAGGGTAATCTTCATGGTGGCTTTTCATCGCGGTAATGATCTTTGCATCGGCACCAAATTTCTGTAGTATGCGCATGCCGATTTCAATATGCGTTCCTTGCACTTCGTGGTCCAACGCTTTTCCGATGTCATGCACCAGTGCGCCCGCTTTGGCTATCGCGACATCAGCTCCGAGTTCTTCTGCAAGCATGCCGGCAATATGGGCCATTTCAATAGAATGTTGTAAGACATTTTGTCCATAACTGGTGCGGAAATAAAGTCGTCCGATGATGGCGACAATGCGTGGATCAAAATTAAATATGCCACATTCGTACACCGCTTGCTCTCCTTTCTCTTTGATAATTTTATTGATTTCTTCTTTCGCTTTTTCCACCAATTCCTCAATTTTGGCTGGTTGAATTCTTCCGTCTAGAATAAGATTCTCCAGTGCCACTCTGGCGACTTGTCTTCGAACTGGATCAAAGGAAGAAATAACAATAGAGCCAGGAGTGTCGTCCACAATCAGCTCCACTCCCGCCACTCGCTCAAAAGCGCGAATATTTCGGCCTTCCTTTCCGATGATTTTACCCTTAATTTCATTATTGGGGATAGCGACTGTGGTGGTCATCAGGTCTGAAGCGGTACTTACTGCTAAACGCTGGATAGAAGTAGCCAAAATATCTTTGGCTCTTAGCTCTAACTTTTCTTCGTTATTATTCTCCAGTTTTTGGATTTTTACCAAGATGTCTTCTTCGTATTTTTTCTCAATATCCCTAAGGAGTTCGTCTTTTGCTTCGCTTTCAGTTAATCTCGCGACTCTTTCCAATTCGACTTTTTTTTCTGCTTCAATACCGGAAACTTTTTCCTGAATCTTTTTTATTTCCTCAACCTTTAATTTTATATTTTCAACCTCTTTATTGATTTCTGCTTGTCTCGCATCCAACAGTTCGTCTTTTTTAATCAACCTTTTCTCGGTATCTTTTAATTCTTCTTCTTTTTTCTTTTCTTCTTCTTTTAATTCAGCTAACCTACTCTCGGCCTTTTTCTTCGACTCCTCGGTTATTTTTTGCGCTTCTTCTTTGGCGCCTACCATCATTTGCTTGATGTCGATTTCAATGGAACGACGTTTACCGAGCGCGATAATCACGCGTAGATAGTATCCGATCCCAATGCCCAAAAGGAGCACTACGACTCCTATTAAAACTGCTATTAATGTTATACTCATAAGCCATGTATCGGCCTACAAGAACACGCCACTATATTTGTATTCGATTTTCGTCTTTTGTCCTATAAAAGATGCGATTCATCCCGCCTAGGCGGAGAAAATTTCCCTTTAAACTGTTCATATATGGAATATTCCTATAAACCAAGATTTAAATAATTTTTAAAAGTCAACATATCCAATATAACAAATCTACATCCTTTTGTCTATACCAAAAAACTCTAGATAGTTCTATCTAGAGTTTTTTGAGTTTTTATTTTTCTTCGGACTTTTTGGATTTAGTGACTATTTCGTCAATAATGCCATACTTTTTGGCCTCTTCCGCGTCCATAAAAAAATCTCGTTCTACATCTTTTTCTATTTGGGCGAGCGGTTTGCCGGTATTTTTGGCAAGTAATTTATTCAAATTGTCTTTGGTTTTTAGAATATGCTTGGCGGTGATGGCGATGTCGGTCGCTTGGCCTTCCACTCCGCCCAATGGTTGATGGATCATGATTTCCGCATTCGGCAAGATAAATCTTTTGCCTTTTTTGCCGGCCGAGAGAATTATTGCAGCTCCCGAAGCGGCTACTCCGACGCAAAAAGTGGAAACATCCGGGCGAATGTGATTCATTGTGTCCACAATGGCCATGGTGCTGGTAACCGATCCGCCAGGTGAATTGATGTAAAAGAAAATATCTTTCTTGGCATCTTCTGATTCTAGAAAAAGAAGTTGGGCAATGACGATGTTCGCTACATTGTCGTCAATTGGGCCTGCCAAAAATACGATCCGCTCACGAAGCAATCGCGAATAGATATCGTAAGCGCGCTCTCCAAATTGTGATTTTTCAATAACTGTTGGGATTAACATAAATTCATTATAGCATTATTTTTGATTTTCTAAAAACTGAAACACTTTTTCATTAGTTAGCACATTTTCGGCGTGAAGTTCGGCACGTTCAGGATCGGCATCTTTGTAATGTTCCATTATCATGGCGACTTCTTTCGCTACTTGTTCACGGTCTGCAGAGATTTTTTCAACTTTTGAAATCTGATTCAAAATCAGAGCTAGTTTTGCTTTTTTCTCAGCGTCATTCTTGAATTCTTTCCTTAAATCATCTATCGTTTTGTTCAAGTGTTTTAAATAATCTTCAAATTTCAAACCCATCGCGGTGATGTCTGATTCCATTCGGTATAAAATCTTATCCAATTCCACTTCAATCAAAATATCCGGTAAATCAACTTTTGTTTCATCAATTATTTTTTCTACTATTTTCAATCTAGTCTTCTCTTTTAATTGATTTTCCTTTTCGAGCTTAATATTGTCTTTCAATTTTGTTTTAAAATCTGCCACATTTTCGAATGGTCCGAGCGCTTTTACAAACTCATTGTTGAATTCTGGCAGTTCTGGTTCGGGAATTTTTGTATTTTCCCCCTCGCCTGTTTCAGGAGAGGGCTGGGATGAGGTACTGGTGGCTGCATCTGCCATATGAATTTTCGGTGCGCGAGATTTGCGGATATCCATGATGGTATTTTCAACTTCTTCTTCAGTAACAGTAGTGTCTTTTTCTTTTTCTGTTACATCCCCAATAGTTTTCTTTGCAATTCCCTTATAATCCGGCAATTCCATTTCTGGGATTACGGTGGTTTTAATTTTAAAACCAAGAGGATTTTTGCGGGCCAGTTTGGTGATGCCTATTTCTGGTCTTGAAATCGCATCTATTTTTTCATCTTCAATTATTTTCGGGTAATATTCCGAGAGCGCCATTTCGGCCATTTCTTCCAAAATATGGGATTCCGGGATTTTGGCAAGCAGTACATTCTCGGGTACTTTGCCTTTTCGAAAACCGTCAATTTCCACGTTTTCGCCTAGTTTTTTCAAGGCTTTTTCGAAATAAGCCTCAAAAACATCGGCTTCTATCTCACCTTCAATTTCCACTTCGCTTTTCGGCAATTTTTTTATAGTTATTTTTGTCATGTTTATTTTATATTATCAGCATTTACATCAATGGTAGTGTCCGTATTTTTTATATTTTGTTCCAAAGTTTTTATTTCATTCAGATAAGCTGCGTTGATGGCGTCCGCCTGCATTTGGATTCTTTGTTGCTCCAATTTCATTTCTTTTACTTTTGTTTGCCACACATAAATACCACCGATTATCAAAATCACGATTATGATGATTGACCCTATCAAAGCCCCATATGTTTTCTTGTCTTTTTCCATAATTTTAATTATTGATTTGTTGTTTCTGTTGTAGTAGTCGCATCTATTTTATTTTGCATTTGTTCTTTGAGATTCCCGACAGCTTGATTCAAAGCCAGATGCGCATCTTTCACTAGAGTTTGAATATCTTCCACCAATTGTTTTAATTGTGCTTGGTTATCTTTTGAAAGTTCATTTAGAGATCCTGAAAGGAGAGTGCTGGTATCAGCAACTTTGGCTTGCGCTTCCGCTATTTTTTCTACAGTAATAGCAATTTGCGCCTTGGCATTTGTTACATCCATCCCGCTTGCTTCCAGTGTACCTATTTTGATATTAACATTGTCTTTTAAGGTATTTAGTTTCGCAATCGCATCGTCAAATTTAGCGAGCGCGTCTTCTCGGTCAGCGATTCTGGCTACTCCCGCTTGTGCCTTTATTTTATTTTTTCCGGCTTGGATTTTTGTTTTAAAAGCTTTCATCTTCTGCTGTGCTTCATTTCGAACTTTTGTGATTTCACTCTGGGCCTGTTCTTTTTCTGTTTGGGCGTTTTCTTTTATTTGTTCAATTTGAGCTTGAATTGTATTCGTCTCAGACGAAACTGGGGTGGTCGTTTGGGCAAAAACAAAGGATGTTCCCGAAGAAACAATCAATGTGCCGACAAAAAGGGTACTTAAATATTTTTTCATATTAATTTAATTATTGACTGATAATCTTTAACTTAATTATATCAAGAAAGCCACAATTAGCAACGCTACGATGTTTAGGATTTTAATCATTGGATTGATGGCAGGCCCTGCGGTGTCTTTGTATGGATCACCGACGGTGTCGCCAGTGACTGCTGCTTTATGGGCGGGGCTTCCTTTGCCTCCATAGTTTCCGCTTTCAATATATTTCTTGGCATTGTCCCAGGCGCCTCCACCGGAAGTCATGGAGATGGCGACGAAGAGTCCGGTAACGATTGAGCCGACGAGCATCCCACCCAACGCTATTGGTCCCAAGATAAATCCGACAATAATTGGCGCAAGCACTGGGATAAGCGCAGGTAAAATCATTTGCTTGATGGCACTAGTGGTGACAATATCCACGCATTTGCCGTATTCCGGTTTGCCAGAGCCATCCATGATTCCTTTGATGTCTCTAAATTGTCGTCGCACTTCTTCCACTACTTTCCCGGCTGTTTTTCCGACTGCTTCCATGCACAATGCTCCGAAATAATATGGCAAGAGTCCGCCGATAAATAACCCGACAATTACTTTTGGGTTACTCAAATCAAAAGCCATCACGTGTCCGAGTTTTGTTGAAATCACTTCGGTATAGGCGGAAAAAAGTACTAGAGCGGCTAGCCCCGCCGAGCCGATCGCATAACCCTTTGTAACCGCTTTGGTAGTATTCCCAACGGCATCGAGGGGGTCGGTTACAGCGCGAACTGCTTCCGGTAGATTGGCCATTTCAGCGATGCCTCCGGCGTTGTCGGTGATTGGTCCGTAAGCGTCAATTGCCACAATAATTCCAGTCATAGAAAGCATGGACATTGCAGCTATTGCGATACCATAAAGTCCTCCAAAGTGATAAGTGATTAAAATCCCAAGCACGATAGTGATGAGAGGCAGGGCAGTGGCTTTCATGGAAATTGCCAAGCCTTGGATCACATTGGTGCCGTGTCCGGAAACGGAAGCCTTCGCGATTGATTGAACAGGGGAGTATTTAGTGGAAGTGAAATATTCGGTGATAATTACCAGCGATCCGGTGACTAAAAGTCCGACAATGGCGCAAATAAATAAATCCATCACAGAATATCCAAGCGGATTGCCAGTCATCAGTAATTTGGTTATTGGATAAAAAGCAATGGCTGCTAAAATTCCGGAAGCAGCGAGCCCTTTATAAAGTGCTCCCATGATATTTACCCCGTCCTTGGCGGAGTTTTTTGATTTTCCTAGTTTCACAAATAAAGTTCCGATAATAGAACAAATAATTGCAATGCCTCCGATTGCGAGCGGATATAAAATAGCTCCCTGGAAATTTGCAAATAAAAGTGAGCCGAGCAACATGGTTGCCACCGAGGTTACCGCGTAAGTTTCAAAAAGATCTGCCGCCATCCCGGCGCAATCTCCAACATTGTCTCCGACGTTATCGGCAATCACTGCAGGATTTCTTGGATCATCTTCTGGAATCCCTGCTTCCACTTTTCCGACGAGATCTGCTCCAACATCAGCTGCTTTAGTAAAAATCCCTCCGCCGAGTCTTGCAAAAACTGAAATTAAAGAGGCTCCAAAACCAAGGCCGATCAAAGCTTTTACATCACCGGTGATTGCGTATAAACTTGCGACCCCTAAAAGGGCAAGTCCGACGACGAGGAATCCAGTGACGGTGCCTCCCTTAAATGCGAGGTCCAAGGCTTCTTTCAAACCACTTCGAGCCGCTTCAGTAGTTCTGACATTGGCGCGAACAGAAACATTCATGCCGATATATCCGGCAAGAGCGGACAGGAAAGCTCCCAAAATAAATCCTAGGGCAGATTTCGCCCCCAAGCCCCACCAAAGTATAAAGAATAGAATGACCGCAATAACCCCGATAGTTTTATATTGTCTATTAAGGTATGCTTTGGCGCCTTCGGCGATAGCATTGGCGATCTCTCGCATTTTTTCATTCCCAGCGCTTTTTTTTAAAATTGACTTTGCGAGGAGGAGTCCATAAACAATTGCGATAATTGAACAAATAATGGCAAACAATAAATATATATTCATGATACTTTTTCCAGATAGATTTTTAAACTCTGGATAGAGGTTAAACCTCTATCTGGATATTATTTTAATAATTTATTTTTTAAT
>CAITSL010000011.1 GCA_903895055.1 uncultured bacterium | reverse complement strand
CCATTTTCTTTTTTAAGAAGCAAGATTCTTTCATTCCCGGCATATTTTTGTAAAATTTCCCAGGTGCGATCGCGAGAGCCATCATCCGCCACAATAATCTTAATTTTGTCGGGTGGATAATTCAGGGCGAGCAGTGATTCAACTGTGGTAGAGACAGTTTCTTCTTCATTATAACAAGGAACAATAATGGTAACTGTGGGATAATTATCTAAAGTTATTTCTTTGCTTCTAATAAATATTTCTTTCCGATGTTCAAAAAAAGTTACCAGCAAAAAAACTTGGACGTAAACAGCCAAAAAAGACAAACTATAAAAGAGTATCATTAATATGGACACGTATTTTTAAAATTATTACATTCCAACTTCTTCCTTTTTCACTTCTTCCGTAGTTCCTGTGCACTTTTTGCACTTGCAACCGAAAATCATCATAACCGCGGAAATGCCAACTAGGAGATAAATGATCGCCTCTAACACTGGGACAAAACCGAAGATAAGATGGACTACGTTCCAATTCATTCCACCCAAAAGCATTCCTATCCCTACCAAACCCCAATTTACTCCACCAATGATCACCAAGATTTTACTAATCATATGAGTGGTGCAACATTCTTTGCAACTTTTATTCATATTTTTTATATCCCTTCCCAGGGAAAATTTATTGATAATAAGCCGCCTGATGTAACGACCAAATCAGGTAAATTAACATCTTAAGTATATACTATATTTCTTAAAAATGCTACAATGCCTGTATTATAAATATTTCCGCCAAAGGCGGATCCGCCTCTGGCGGAAATTACAAAAAACAATGGAAGATAATATAAATAATTCAAATAATAATAGTGAGAATAAGAGCATAAATACTAGCGTCAAAAACAGTAGCACTAATGGTCCTAAAACAATAGCGGGAGCCATTATCATCGTAGGTATTTTAATCGCTGGAGCCATTTTGCTTCGAGGAAAAGCTCCCGTCGCGCCAACCCCTGTTGCTGGTGGCAATGTTCCAGCCAGTGTGCAATTAGACCCTGTAACTGCGCAAGATCATACACTGGGCAGTCCGGCCAAAGTCACTTTAGTCGAATATGCCGATTACCAATGTCCGTTCTGCGGAAAATCATTTAAAGAAACAGAACAGCCGATTGTAGATAATTATGTGAATACCGGTAAAGTACAACTAGTTTATCGAGACTATGCCTTCCTCGGTCCGGAATCCACAACCTCCGCCGAAGCTTCTTGGTGCGCCGGAGACCAGGGAAAATTCTGGCAATATCATGATTATCTCTTTAATTATATTTGGGATAATTATTATGCTAAAAATAAATCTGGCGAGAATGTCGGAGCCTTTTCCGATGCGAATTTGAAATCTTTCGCCCAAAAGCTCGGCCTAGACACGACCACCTTCAATTCTTGTCTTGATTCCGGAAAATATGCAAAGACTGTGGCCGATTATGCCACTGCCGCAACTAAAGCTGGAGTAACTGGCACTCCAAAAGGATTTATCTTAAAAAATGGCAAAATAGTGAGCACTATCGACGGCGCCGAACCACTTGCAACCGTGACCGCTAAACTTGACGCAGCATTAAAATAAATAATTTCCAGATAGAGGTTTAGACTCTATCAAGAGGCTAAACCTCTATCTGGTTAATCAAAGTAATTTTTCAATCTCGCGATTTTTTCGTGCTGGCGGAGTTTTTCGTGGACTTTCGCTTCGATCTGACGGATACGTTCTCGAGTCACTTGGAATTCTTCCCCGACTCGTTCGAGTGTATGTTGAATGCCGTCTACTAAGCCATAGCGCATTTCGAGGATTTTGCGTTCTTTGGGATTGAGCTCTCCTAGAACTTCCCGGATTTGATCCGCTAAAATCCGACGAGAAGAGTCTTGGTCCGGGCGCAATATTTTTTCATCGGGAATAAAATTCTCCAAAGTTGATTTGTCGTCATCATCCCCTACCGGTTGTTCCAAAGAAATTGTCTCTTGAGAAATATTTTCAATTACATGAATTTTTTCAACTGGGACTCCCATTTCGGTCGCAATTTCTTCGGACAAGGGCTCCCTACCCAGATCTTGAGAAAGTCTTCGGTGTACTTGTTTATATTTGGAAATAGTTTCCACCATGTGTACCGGAATACGGATGGTACGAGATTGGTCTGCCAGCGCTCGAGTAATAGATTGACGAATCCACCAGGTAGCATAGGTAGAAAATTTATAACCCTTGGTCCAGTCAAATTTTTCTACCGCTTTAAATAACCCCAAATTCCCTTCTTGAATTAAATCTAAGAGTGTTAGATTGGCGCTTCGGCCGACATACTTTTTGGCGATGGAAACAACCAAACGCAAGTTGGCACGAGCCAATAAATTTTTTGCTTCCATGTCTCCATGTTCTATTCGTTTGGCTAAATCCTTCTCATCAGAAGCATAAATCAATGGATATTGACCTATCTCTTTCAAATACATCTGGATAGAATCATGCAAGGTTGATTTATTTAAATCGTCGTTGATATCGGCATCCAGATTTAGCAAGTTCCCACCTTCCAAGACATCAATCCCAGCGACGGTAAATTTTTCATAAAGTTCATCCAGAAAAAAGATATTATTTTCAATATCGGGAAAAGTTTTTAATATCTCGTCGTAAGTGACAAAACCTCTTTTATGTCCTTTTTGGATGAGCTCATCGGAAAGACGATTCAACTCTTCAAGTTTTTTATGACTGCCTGTCGATTTTTTTTGCCTTGACGCTTTTGGTCTGGATTTTTTTATTTTTTTGGCAACTTTTTTCGTTTTTCTAACTTTATGTTTCTTGATTTTTGCCTTTTTTTTCTTTTTTTTCATTATATTTTTTATTGTTTTTTAGCACGACCATTTTTAATATCTTCCATCTTATTATTAATTTCATTGATTTCTTTTAACACTTGATTCGCTTTTTCTTTTTCGTTCTTTGATTCCAAAATATGTAATATTTGCATTTTAGCGGACAATTCTTCTTTTAAATACTCTTCTTTCAAATTATCCAGTAGTTCCAAAACGTCTTTTTTTATATCCGTATCATTTGTATAAAAAACTTCTGCTTCAAAAATCAAATCTTCTTTATTTTTCTCTGCTTTTTCTAATATTTCCCCTTCACTAATTTTTAAAATCTTGGTAAATTCTCGTAAGACTTGTTCCATTTCCAGGGTTTGT
>CAITSL010000010.1 GCA_903895055.1 uncultured bacterium | reverse complement strand
TTTAAAAACTTCTTTTTTGATTGTTTCAGTCCCTCGCTCCTTAAACATTACAATTTTGGAACACCATTTCGGCATTTCTTGCAATAATTTTTTGGTATCCAATTTCTTATCATCCCCGCCAATTATCAAAACAATATTTCCGGAAGTCGGACTTCCAAATATTCGGAAGTCCGACTTCCGAATATTTTTTATTTCTCCAACTGCCCGAAGCGCTGCAATGGTCGCATCCGGGGTAGTGGAATTATTGTCGTTGTAAATTTTTATTCCTTCTTGTGGTGAGCTCGTCGAACCCATTATTTCCCGGACAAACTGCAACCGTCCTTCGATACCTTTGTAATTTTCAACTGCTTTCTTGATTATTTTTTCTGGTATTCCCATCCCCCGAGCAGCTAGCACCGCGCATTGGACGTTCAAGCGATTGTGTTCACCGGGAATTTTTAACTTCCAGGATTTTGAAAAATCTTTCGCCTTGGCAATCAAAGCACGAGAGCGAACTTTCGCAGGTAATTTCCCCACTAAACCTTCCCCCGCTACAAAAATATCACCTGCCTTCTGATATTTAAAAATATTAGCTTTATCATTAAAATAAAGTTCTCTA
Source organism: uncultured bacterium (assembly GCA_903895055.1). Taxonomy (GTDB): domain Bacteria; phylum Patescibacteriota; class Minisyncoccia; order Phycocordibacterales; family UBA9973; genus UBA9973. The sequence continues at coordinate 5,101 of CAITSL010000010.1, read as the reverse complement.
GCTTTGCCTGTGGTGAGCGAAGTCGAACCATAGTAATTCAAATGGTCATCCAAAAATGTTGTGAAAATAGAAACATTGGGACTTATTTTTGAATCGCCAAACCCCTGTAATTGCCATGAATCAAGTTCAAAAACGGCGATAGATTCGGCGGTACTTGTCCCGAGCTTTGTCGAGGGAACTTTTTTCAAAAGCTGAAGTGTGGAAACTCCTCGGACATTGCCACCGAGTAAAACTTTTTTGCCGGCAAGTTCTAAGATTTGAGAAATTAAATGAGTAACTGTTGATTTTCCTCTGGTCCCAGTAATCCCAACAATTTTAATTCCAACAATTTTTGCAAATAAAGATGCACTCATCTCAACTGGAATTTTATTATTTTTCGCCTCATTAATATAAATAGAATCAAGTGGCACTCCGGCCGCTTTCAAAATCATGTCTCTATTTCTGAAATCTTCCAGCCTGTGTTCTCCCAGAACAAATTTTATTTGCGTTAGGTCTTGCCTAACGCAAAGTTTTTTTAAATATTCTACTGAAGTTTTTAGTTGCTCCTTGGATTTCAAATCGGTCACAATCAAATCTGCCCCACACTCGGCTAAGAAGGCAGTATCCCCGACTCCGCGTCCAAGTAACCCGAGCCCCATGACTGTAATTTTTTTCCCTTTAAATTGTTCTTTGTAATTTTGCATAACAATCTATTTTAAATTTTTCTTTAATTCCTCCATATCATCAAAATGCGATTTCACTCCTTTGATGATTTGATAGCTTTCATGCCCCTTACCAGCGACTAGAATAATATCTCCGGCCTGCGCGAGCTTAATGGATTCCAATATCGCCTCGTGCCTGTTTGGAATTGTTTTAACTTTTTTCAAATCCTCCGATGATAAACTAGTTTTCATTTCTTCAATAATTTTATCTGGGTCTTCGCTTCTTGGATTGTCAGAAGTAAAAATAGCAATATCCGAATTCATCGCTCCTGTTTTGCCCATAATCGGACGTTTTAAGGAATCTCTATCTCCCCCACAACCAAATACAGAAATTAATTTCCCTTTTCCGTTTATCACTTCCTTTATTGCCGCAAAGATTTTTTCCAGAGCATCAGGCTTATGGGCATAATCAACTATCGCCAGTATTCCTCCGGGCGAAGTGAAATGTTCAAATCTTCCCCGAGGTGGCTCTATGGTTTCCAATATTTTGTTTACTTTTTTCATATCAAAATCAAGCAGTGAACAAGCGCTCCACACGGCCAACAAATTGTAGGCATTAAATTTACCTAAAAGTTTTGATTTTACGGAAATATCGTTAAAGGATAAATCCAAGCCGTTAAAATCAATCTTCTTAATTTCTCCGAAAAAGTCGCATTTTTCATTAAATCCATATAAATATTTTTTTGCCTTAATTCCCTTAAGCATCCGTAAGCCGTGCTCGTCATCTGCGTTCGAGAGAGCAAAAGATTTTTTTGATAACATTTTAAAAAATTTCTTCTTGGCCTGAAAATAATTTTCCATATCTTTGTGATAATCCAAATGGTCCTGAGAAAGATTTACAAAAACCCCACCGACAAAAGGTATGCCTGCGATGCGTTTTTGTTCCACCGAATGAGAAGAAACTTCCATAAAAACATAAGTGCAACCCCTTTTTACCATTTCACTAAAAAGCTTGGTGAGAGTTACAGAATCCGGAGTAGTAAGATTTGTCTCTCGAACTTCTCCGGCAATTATATTTTCGACAGTGCCGATAAGTCCAACCTTATAACCTAAAGCTGTGGCCACTTTATACAAAAGAGTCGCGGTGGTTGTCTTGCCACTGGTCCCCGTTATCCCTACAATTTTCAACTTCTTTGCCGGATTACCATAACAAAATACCGCTATTTTTGATTTAATTTTCCACTTAAAAATCTTAAGATTTTTAACAAAATTCTTCATACCTTAAGATATCATTTTTAGGGGGTTATGTTAAATTATTTCTTACTCGGCTTGATCAGAATTTTCTGCTTTATTTTATGAAATCTTGAAACTTTTCTGCCTAAATATTATGAAGAATTTTTAATTAATGAGCGATTTGCGATGCTGGGGCGCGTTGATCATCCCACACTTTTTCCATTTATATACTTCACCAGTCGTAGGGTTAATCGCCCCGCACGGACACGGATCATTTCGGCCAATGTTTAACGCACTATCTTTTGATACGCCGATATTTTTCACGCCAGAAAACTCTTCGGGTTCATTATGTCCCGTGATTAAAATTTCTTTTTTCCCAATTTTGTCGTCTTCCTGATTTTCAGTATTTTTAATATTTTCAGTATTAATTGTTTGAATCAGAGATAAAACCTGCTCTTTAAATACTTGCTCCATCTCTTTAAACATAAAGAGTCCTTCTTTTTTGTATTCCACAATCGGCTCCCGTTGACCGTAAGCACGCAAATTCACCGAAGAGCGCAAATAATCCATCGCCTCTAAGTGTTCCATCCACAAAGTATCTGTGGTGTAAAGAGCGATTCGGCGAACAGTTTCAAAAAACGCTTCTTCGCCCAACTTATTTCTTTTTTCTGCAATCATTTTTTCTAATTTTTCTCTTTCCTCTCTATTTTCCAAAACTTGTTCCAACAAACCTTCTATTTCTTCTTCTTTTGCCCGCATCATTTTCTGGCGTCTTTCATAAATCGACTGGCGTTGATGATTCATCACATCGTCATATTCCAAAGTATTCTTACGAGCATCAAAATGGAAGCCTTCTATTTTCGCCTGCGCAGACTCCAGTTGTTTGCCGATAAAACGATTTTCAATCGGCTGGTCTTCCGGTATGCCAAATCGCCCCATCATCGTTTTGATTCGCTCTGAGCCGAAAACTCGCATCAAATCATCTTCCAGTGATACATAAAATTGGGTTTCACCCGGGTCGCCTTGTCGGCCGGAACGCCCTCTTAACTGGTTGTCTATTCTGCGCGCTTCATGTCTTTCGGTACCGAGCACAAAAAGTCCGCCCGCGTCTTTTACAAATTCATATTCTTCTTTCACAATTGGATTACCTCCGAGCTTAATATCGATTCCGCGCCCGGCCATGTTGGTGGCAATGGTCACAGCATTTCGACGCCCTGCTTGAGCGATAATTTCTCCTTCTTTCTCATGATTCTTGGCATTTAAAATTACGTGCCCTACACCTTCTTGTTTTAGATAGACAGAAAGAAGTTCGTTTTTTTCGATAGAAATGGTTCCAATCAAAACTGGCTGACCTTTTTTATTTAATTCTTTGACTCTTTTGGCGATGGCTTGGAATTTTCCTTTTTCGGTTTGAAAAATTGAATCCGAGTGATCGAGACGAACCACCGGGCTATTGGTCGGGATCACTATAACATCGAGTCCATAAACCTTTAGAAATTCTTCGGCGGAAGTTTCAGCCGTACCGGTCATACCCGAAAGCTTTTTATAAAATCTAAAATAATTTTGAAAAGTAATGGAACCACTTGAGCGAGTTTCTTTTTCAATCTTAACTCCTTCTTTGGCTTCAATCGCTTGATGAATGCCTTCACTCCAACGCCTGCCCGGCTGAAGTCTTCCGGTAAATGGATCCACGATAATCACCTCGCCTTCTTTGACGACATAATCTTTATCACGTTCAAAAATCGCTTGCGCTTTTACCGCCGTTTCTAAATGATGTACATATTTAATGCCTTTTTCGGTATAAATATTTTCCATTCCCAGTAAATTTTCCGCCTTAGTAATGCCTGCGTCGGTTAAAGAAATCGCTTTTAATTTCTCATCCACTGTGTAATCAACTTCTTTCTTCAATTGTTTGGCAATTTGATAAAACTTCACATAAAAATCTTCTGAATCGGAAGATGCTGAGGAAATAATCAGCGGAGTACGTGCTTCATCAATTAAAATAGAGTCCACTTCATCGACAATCGCAAAATAATGTCCGCGTTGCACCAGGTCGTTCAGAGAAGTGGCTAAATTGTCTCGCAAATAATCAAAACCATATTCGTGATTGGTCCCGTAAGTAATATCCGCACCGTAGGCCTCTTTGCGCGAACATGGTTTTAAAAATTCATAAGCTATTTTAAATTCTTTAATGCTCTCAGTTTCGTCTTTTTCTTTGACTTGAGTCGCATCGTATAAATAAGAAACATTTTGAGAATTTATCACCCCAACCGAAAGTCCTAGAAAATTAAATACCTTTCCCATTAACACTGCTCCCACTCGGGCTAGATAATCATTGACCGTTATTAAGTGCGCTCCTTCTCCCGTAAGTGCGTTAAGATAAAGTGGCAGAGTAGCCACTAATGTTTTACCTTCACCGGTTCTCATTTCTGAAATTTTCCCCGCATGCAGTGCCAATCCTCCAATCAGCTGGACATCGTAAGGACGTTCCCCTAAGTTTCTTTTGGCTGCTTCCCGAACTAGAGCAAAAGCCTCCGGCAAAATATCATCTAGAGTTTCACCCTTTTTCAATCTATCTTTAAATTCTTGGGTTTTTCGAGGAAAATCAGCATCTGTCAACTTTGAAATATCCGCCTCCAAGGCATTGATTTTGGACACTATTCCACTCACCCCTTTAATGAATTTGGTACTGGCATCACCAAAGATTGTTTTTACTAAAGACATATTTACAATGATAACACCCTGTAGTGAATTTTGGAAATGCACAAAGCGCGCAAATTCATAAATTTGCCTTTCCAAAATCTACTACGGGGAACACAAAAACTAAAAAATCCCGCTATTCGCGGGATTTTTTAGAAAGTGGGAAAAAACTATGCTCGCTTCTTTCCCTTTTTTGCTGCCTTCTTTGCTTTCTTTTTTGCTGCCATAATATTTTTAAATTAATTTATTAATTTTAGTTTGCAATAAAACGACCTTGAAATTTTTATTGCTTCGAACTTCTTTAATTATCCCGCATATCAAAACAAAGCACAATGCTTTTAAGAGAAAAACTGTGGATAACTCCCAATTTTATTTTTGCGCACAAAATTATAAATTTGAGGATACTGAGCGAAGTGAAGTACAAATTTAAAATAAAAAAATCCCAAAAATATTTTTGGGATTTTTTTATTTGTTTTCATTTGAGGCAGGTGATGGCGAAACTCCAACATATGTGCCTATGTGAGTGC
>CAITSL010000009.1 GCA_903895055.1 uncultured bacterium | reverse complement strand
TTATTTGTTAAAAATAAATAACATGTCATTAAAAATAGGAATTGTGGGGCTACCTAATGTTGGAAAGTCGACATTATTCAAGGCTTTGACCAAAAATCCGGTGGACATCAGCAATTATCCGTTCTGCACGATTGAGCCGAATGTTGGCGTGGTAAAAGTGCCGGATGAGCGGCTGGAAAAACTGGCGAAAATGTCCGAGTCGGCAAAAATTGTGCCGGCCGTGGTTGAATTTGTTGACATTGCGGGAATCGTGAAGGGTGCTTCTGAGGGCGAGGGGCTGGGAAATAAATTTTTGGCCAATATCCGCGAAGTTGACGCAATTGCCGAAGTTGTGCGCGTGTTCGAAAATGAAAAAATCACGCATGTGCACAATAAAATTGATCCAATTGGCGATATTGAAGTCATAAACACGGAATTAATTCTAGCGGATCTTGAAACAGTAAATAAAACAGAGACAAGAGTTGAAAAAGAAGTGCGAGGCAATAAGAAAGGCGCAGACAAACAATTGGAGATTGTGAAAAAAATCAAAAAAACCCTGGAAGAGGGAAAATTGGCCAATGAAACGGAAGGAATTCAAGAAATGCTAAATTCGCCATCTGGCGATGAAAATGGAAAAATAATTGTGCGCGAAATGTCGCTTCTCACCATGAAACCATTTCTTTTTGTGTATAATGCTTGCCCCGTTAAATCCGACGAAGTCGGTGCGGAGCTATTTAATGGGGTGGCTTATAAAATTCCAGAAGAACTAAAAAAGAATAAAAACTTCATTGTGCTCGATATTAAAATCGAAGAAGAATTGATCGAAATGAATGAAGAAGAAAAAAATGAAATGGGTCTGGTTTCGCATATCGATGATTTGATAGTGGCGGCATACGATCTTTTGGGGCTGATAACTTTTTTAACAACTGGAAAAGACGAATCACGGGCTTGGACAATCAAAAATGGCTCGACTGCGCCGGAGGCTGGGGTCGCCATTCACACCGATTTTCAGGAAAAATTCATCCGCGCAGACGTGATTCCATGGGACAAGCTTTTGGAAATCGGTTCTTGGGGGAAAGCCAAAGAATTGGGAGCCGTGAAAACAGTCGGAAAGGAATATGTTATGCATGATGGGGAAGTCGTGGAGTTTAAAATCTAAGAATAGCTTTCTTTTATATTTTTAGATACCCACCCGCATACCCACTTCAATACCCACCCGAGAATTTTTTTGTATTGACTAATGCATGGTTTGCGGTACAATATGACGAAGCATAAGATATTATCCTTTTGGCTTATAAAGGGTAATTTTTTTATTATTGCTTAAATAAAATTAAAAGGGGGTTCTTTAAAAATTTTTGAAATTCGGAAAATAGGGTGGAAAAATAATATATAAAACCGAAAACGGGAGGTAAAAGATGAAGAGACTTTATTTTGGTGTTGTGCTGGCTTTTGTTGTGACGCTTTCAATAGGTTGTAAAATGCCTATTGAAAAAGACCAAGTGTATGGTCATGTGGTTGACTTAGTCAACATGGGATCACGTTCCAGCTTTTTGGAATATGGTCAAACAGAGCTAGGAGGAGGCAATAAAGAGGCTCGCGACTATATCTCGAGTCAATTTGTTGCAATGGGGCTAGAAAACGTTCATTTGCAGCAATTTTACTTTCTGGATATTTTCGAGGGCGAATTTGTGCAAATCCCGTGTCATAATGTCTTTGGACAAATTACGGGAAGTACTTATCCTGAAAAAATAATTCTGATTGGTGCGCATTTCGACACAATGACTATAGAGGACTGTGATTATACTGGCCATGGGGCTTCTG
>CAITSL010000008.1 GCA_903895055.1 uncultured bacterium | reverse complement strand
TCTAAATATTCTCTATCGTTTGAAAGAACAACAAAATCATCAGCATATCTAATATAATATTTCACTTTTAATTTATGTTTTACGAATTGATCAAATTCATTCATATAAATATTTACCAAAAGCTGGGAAGTTAAATTGCCTAAAGGAAGTCCGACTTCCTTAATTTTACATATATCAGCGATAGCGTAAATATGTTTTGTATGGAAACTATCTATTACTTCGTTTAGAAGCCATAAAATATTTTCATCTTTCATGTGTTTCTTTAAAATTCCCTTTAAAATATCGTGGTCAATATTGACGAAAAACTTCCTGATATCGCATTTCAGTACGAGGCAAGACCTTGTATTGTTTTTACCGACTTTTCTTACAAAACTTTCAAATCTATAAATTGCTTTGTGAGTCCCCTTTCCTAGCCGGCAAGAATACGAATCATAAATAAATTTCTGGTCAAAATACGGATAAAGAATTCTATAAATTGCGTGGTGTAATAATCTATCTCGGACGGTTGCTTTGTGAATATCTCTCGGCTTAGGGTCATTTATTTTAAAAGCTACATAAGCACCATGCTGATATTTTTTATTCTTCAAATCATCATGTAGAGAATAAATATTGTCCATTAAATTCATGGAAAACAAAACAACATCTTTTCTTTTTCTTTTACCCTTCAAGAATTCTTGCCAAGAAGTAAGCAAATTTTCCACAGATATGATATCATCATATTTATGCAAAGCGGAAAAACCTCTCTCTCTCTCTCTCTCTCTCTCTCTCTCTCGTAAATGCGAGTGTTATTCTTCGCACCAAGGAAGCTTTCAGTATTTGGTGTAATAAGATCGTCCCTCATATGCCTAGAATTGCCAGATATACTACCGGCGCAAGAATTGAAAACCATTTTTTAGACTTGCTTGAACTCATTTACAAAGCATACTACGCAAAACTTGAAAACAAAAGTGAAAAAATAGTAGAGGCCATAAGCAAGAACGATATTATAAAATACCTATTACAAATTGCTTTTGAAAATAAGTTCGTGAAAGAAAAAGAATATTTAGAGTTATCGCAAAAATTGCAGGAAGTCGGGAAAATACTGGGAGGATGGAAGAAAGGAATTGATATAAAAATAAAAACTCCCGTTAAATAACGGGAGAAAATATTTGTTTCGGAAGAATGAACGATTGCCGACATTCCACCTGTTCGGAGCGTTGAACTTGTTCACGTTCACGTTCCAGCCGTCACTATTGAGCCACACGTTCACCTTGCAAAGATCGCCTTTCGTGATAAAACCATCTGCACCACCGGAGTTTAAATCATAAACTCCTGAATATTATTCGGGACATAGAAGTCCGCCAGTTTTATCACCAACAAATAATTTTATTTTTTAGAAACTTACAAAGCACTCTTGCAAGAGATATATCCGTTACAATTCTGGCTTTAATAAATTTCAAAACAGTGTATTTCAAGCCGAAGCCGGAAATTACCGCACTGTTCTGTTTTGATTATAACAATCTTAAATAAAAAAACCCTTAAAAGTTTTTTAAGTTTCTAAGGGTTTCAGATTCAAAGTGTCCAGAGACACAAAGATGCAAATTTTCAGTTGCGGAAGAATGAACGATCGCCGACATCCCACCCGTCCGGAGCGTTGAACTTGTCCACGTCCACGCCCCAGCCGTCACTATCGAGCCACACGTGCACCCTGCAAAGATCGCCTTTTTTGTTTCTGGTCCAAAAAAGATTTGAGCCAGTTTCGCTGAGAAGCTTTTCACCTTTAACGATATGGCGTTCGCAAATTTGCTTGATGTGAGCAAAATCCACTTCTTCGTAAATTCCACCGGTCTTTGCGTCACCGATAATATTTTCCTCGGTGATGTCTTCGGTAAATTCATAGCTCGACAATTCTTTTGCCGGTGAATTTTTCACCTCACTGTCAAACCAGTTGAAGATATCACTATCCACATAAGTGAAGATTCCGCCTTTGTCTTTGGTTTTAAAGAAGTCACTGATTTTAAAAGAAACAGTTGCTTCAAGTAAAACGTCCGACACGACACGCTTGAGGCGACCGAACAGAATTTGAACTTTACCTAAGAATTTCTGCAAAGCTCCTGGCTTCATGTTCACAAGTTTCTTCAGCGCGCTTGTGTAAAGCGCACCATCCTCTTTCGATTCCATTCTTTCCATGGAAGCTCTGGCGAGGCCTAAACCAGTGTTGAAATTTTTTTTCATTTTGCACCAATTTTTATAAAAGAACTACTCGGTATTTAAAATTGGGTCCACCTTTCGAATCTCGGACCTTTTTAAATTATACTCTTATATTATATCATATCCAACTAAAAATTGCAAGCCATCGAAATGGGCTTATAAAATAAGGATATTTTTAATTTATATTATTCATAACCGAATAAAGCGGAGTGATCATCGAAACCGCAAAAAATCCGACCACGATGCCGATAATCACCATTAAAAATGGTTCAATGATGGTGGAAAGATTTTTGGTTTTATTTTCAATTTCTTCTTCGTAAAATAAAGCGATTTGAAGCAACATATCCGACAATTTTCCGGTTTCTTCCCCTACTTGCACCATTTCGGCCATCATAATCGGATAAAAATTTGGATTTGATTTAAAAATATCCGAAAGGGGTGAACCTTTTTCGATTGTTACTTTTGCTTCTTCCAAGATTCTCTTATAATAAAAATTTTGGACAACGTCTTCGGTGATTTCGATTGCCCGAACAATCGGAACTCCGGAAATTAAAAGAGAAGAGAGAGACCTCGCGGTGCGGGCAGTATTCAACTGCTTAGCCATGTTTCCAATTAATGGAAATTTGATAATGACAAAATCAAGATATTTGGCCATAAAGGAAGCTCGAAAAAGGTAAATTCCTCCCATTACTAGGGCAGCTAAGATCACAAAAGACAAAATCAAATAATGAGAAAAGAAGTCGCCTAAAAATATTATAAATTGAGTGGAAGCCGGAAGCTCCGCTCCGACATCTTTAAAAGTTTTGGCCAAAGTTGGCACCACAAAAGCAAACATCAACATCCCTATCACTATCATGGCCGAAAGGATAACTCCCGGATAAATAAGCGCCCCACGAATTTTTTTGGTTAGGGAGTGTGATTTCTCGATATTCGCTCCAACTTCAGATAAAGCTCCTGCTAAATTGCCGGATTCCTCTCCGGCTCGAGTCATGGACACAAAAAGTTTTGAAAAAATATTCGGAAACTTTGCCAATCCCGAAGAAAGAGTGCCTCCAGCATTTATTTCATTGTTCAAAAACACTAAAATGTTATAGAATTTTTTATTCTTGGTCTGTTTTTGCAAGACCGAGATGGCGCGAGACAGCGAAAGGCCTGCCCGAAGCATGCCACTTAGATTTTTAGTAAAAGTAATTTGTTCTTGAGTTTTCACTTTGCCGAAAAAACGTTGAAATAATTTATCAATGTCTAGCGGGTTTTCTTTTTTTTCTCTAACAGAAAACACAATGCATCCGTGAGACTTAAGTTCGCGAACAAGAGAAAATCTATCGGGCGATTCCATTACCTCTTTTACGATTATGCCATCTTTAGTTTTGGCTTTATAAGAAAACAACATTAAAATTATTTTACTCCGAAACAACACGAAGCACTTCTTCCAAAGAAGTAAGGCCTTCTACCGCTTTTAAAATCCCATCTTCTAACATGGTGGACATCCCTTCCTTCTTAGCTTCCATTTCTATTTCATCTTGCGAACTTCCACGGATGATCATTTCTTTAATACTGGCGGTAATTTTCAAAACTTCATGGATCCCGATTCTGCCCGAATACCCGTCTGGAGAATCATTGTCTTTTTGTGGTTTATAGAAAGGAACTTTTTCCCATTCGTCTTTGACGCCGATGATATTTTCAGCTTTAAGCAGGGCAAGCACCCTATCAAGATCAATCAATTTCCCTAAATTTTTAAGTTCCGCTCCCGATAGAAAATATTTTTCTCTGCTTGCCGTAAGTTTGCGAACGAGACGTTGAGCAATAATGGTCTTCACAGTAGAAACTAATAAAAATGGTTCCACGCCCATGTCGATCAATCTCGGGATCGCGCCCGCGGCAGAATTGGTGTGAATAGTGGAAAGCACTAAATGACCAGTAAGCGCAGCGTTCACCGCTAGCCCAGCTGTTTCTCTATCCCTGATTTCTCCTACCATGATGATATCCGGGTCCTGGCGAAGCAAAGTGCGAAGCCCATTGGCAAAGGTCATGCCTATTTCCGGCTTGACTTGAGTTTGATTTACTCTCGGCATTTGGTATTCGATCGGGTCTTCAATGGTTGAAATATTTACCTCGGGTCTATTTAAAATATCGAGCATGGTATACAGAGTGGTAGTTTTACCGGAACCAGTTGGACCGGTCGCTAAAATCATGCCAATTTTTTGTTTTAAAGATTCATGAATTCTTTCCAACCCTTCCCCGTGGAAACCGATTGTCTCCAAAGAAAGTCCGTGAGAATTTTCTTTTAAAATTCTGATGACTGTCTTTTCTCCAAAATAGGTCGGCAAGGTTGAAACCCGAAATGAGATTTTTTCTCCGTTTTGGTCTATTTTAAATCTTCCGTCTTGGGGCAATCTTTTTTCATCGAGTTTCAAATTGGACAATACTTTGATGCGCGCAGTGATGCCCGGCGCGGCACTTTTGTCTAGGATCATAGCATCATGCAGAATGCCGTCAATTCTATACCTGACCGTGAGCTCTAACTCGCCCGGTTCAATATGGATATCGGAAGCATTTTGCAAAATCGCATGGAAAATCAAAGAGTCTACAATTTTAACTACCGGTAAATCTTCGGCCATCTCTTTTAGTTCCTCTTCGGACTTTTCTCCACTCCCTCCCGCGTCTTCTTTGGCAATAGTTTTGAGAGAAGCATTTTCTTTTTGAATAATATTATCAAATTCAGCTTGAAGACTTTTCCGGTATTGGACGAGCGCGCTTTTGATCGAAGCAGTATCGGTCAACCGAGGTAAAATTTTTAAACCAGATCTTTTTTTGATAAAATCTGTGGCTGGAATATCATCCACATCCAGCATCGCCACTTCGAGCCCCATTTCACTTTTTTTGTAAGCGATAATATTATGATTGCGAGCAATTGGCTCGGGGATGAGAGAGAGTACGGATATTTCGATTTTCTGATTGGCCAAATTGATAAAAGGAATTCCCAAAACGAAAGCTTCTGTTTTCCGCAAATCGATTTCGGAAATTTTTCCATCGGAAAGCAAAATGTCTCCGAATTTTTGTTTTTTCGCTTGAGCCTTTTTTACCGCTTCATCCAAATCATCGTGTGAGACAAGTTTCGATTCTAAAATAAATTTCTTTAATTGCTCTTCGTCAATTTGCATTCCCTTATTATATAACTTATTAAAGATTTCTGGAAGTCGAATTTCTATAAATTCTAGCAGGGTGGGGTTGCATTTTCCCAAGGCTAGTGATATATTTAAAAAATATTAGTCCTGTCGCAACAGGGCTTTATTTTTACCCCACGCCGCTAAAGCTCCGCGGGGCGAAGAAAAATTTAATAGTTTTAACAATTAAATAACATGTTAGATATAAAAACATTTAAATCCGCCTTGGAGCAGTTGGAAGAAGAAAGAAAAATTCCCAAAGAAAAAATC
>CAITSL010000007.1 GCA_903895055.1 uncultured bacterium | reverse complement strand
CTTAAAAGGGTGGAGACTACTCTCTCTCTCTCTCTCTCTCTCTCTCTCTCTCTCTCGAATTTTTATTTAAAGTTTGGGGCATAGTTTTTTTGTTAATATTAATACAAAACTCACACCAACAGTATATCAAATCTTCAATGTAAAGCGCAAGGGAAAGACTACTGATTTATGTTTATTCTTTTAATAAATTATCTTGTTTTTTCTTTCCTAGTTGTTTTTCTTCTTTTTTACGCCTAGATTCAATCTGTTTTAAATCTTCTTCCGGTTTCAAATTTTCTGGACGAATACCACGAGAAAGAAGTGTCTGACGAGTAGCTTTGCTATTTTTTATCACCTCGTTATTCATTGCTTCTTTACCGCGAATATTTTTATCTTTTATATTATGATCGGTCATGGCTAAAGCGAAATCTTTTGCTTTTAATTCAACGTGAGTATCAAAATCAGCGAGTGATCTGCCAGATGGAATATTTCTAACTTTTTTTAATTGTGATGCAGAAACTCCGCCGTACAGCGCTTCAATATGCTTGTTTTTAAAGGTGGCAAATTCTACTTGCAGTCGTATGCCTCGCTGGTAGACGGTTGATTCAATTTTACTTTCTGTATCTTTTAATTTTGCCCTGGCTTCAAGTCTTTTGCTTTCGTATTCGCGTTGTTCCAGCAATTCTTGTTTTCTGGTTTGTGACGCAAAATATGTTTGGGCCAAGGCGATCTGTGGTTTGCGTGGATCACCATTTTGAGCGATTAAATAGCAAGCATATCGAGTAAGAAAATAGTCTTCAATGGCACGTGTAGCTGTCGATCCTGTCAATACCTTTTTGCTGGCGCCGGCAAAATGGTACTCAACAACCTGACCACTGGTTTTACAGGCTTCCTTTGCTCTTTCTATGGCTTCTGTAAATTGTCGCCATGTGACATAACCAAGCATTGGCATAAGGTCACGAGCAGACCAAAATTCCATTAAATCTTTGTCTTGTGTGACCCTTTTGATTGATTCTAAATTATTTTGTATTTGGATAAGTGCATTGTCCATAAATATATAAAATATAATAGCATATTTTACACCATAAAAATACAAAAATTATTCAAAAAATAAACTCGCCCGCATTCCCTCCCAGACCCTACCTGCGCGCGAAATCCAAAACGAATTCCCGCCGAATTTCAAAAAAAATCAGTCTCGGTTTTTGCGAATCCATTTCCCAGAAAATAGTTTCGCAAAACCGAGTCCGTATTTGCATTTCCACACTCCGCCTCATTTGAAAAATATTGTGGCGGAGTGTGGAGCGTTTACCGCACTTCTGCTTTAGCAGAAGCTCTGTATTTGCACAGAGGCGATTCAGCGCGCGGGGAACGCTTGTGGATATTTTCACAAATTTTTGCTAAAGTGAGTTCTAGCCTTGTTTAAAAGGTACTCCGCAATTAAAGAGAACGATTTTTTGGCAGGATTTTGGCGGGCGGAGCGAAGCTCCGCCCAAGGATTTAAAGGGTTGCCGACCGCTTCGCGGTTTTTTAGGGTGAGGTTCAAAAATTCAAAAACCCAAGATTTTTTGGAGGGAGATTTTTTTGGAGGGGAGGTCGTACAAATTCTATATGCGTTTGACCCACCCTCCCGTTCGCACGCACAAATTCTTCTCCCTTAATTATTTCATCAATTCTCCAACAGAAACACCAATTGCTTTTGCTATTTTTGCAATCGTCGCAAGTGTCGGATTTGTTTTTCCATTTTCTATACTGCTTACAAAACTTTTTGGCATACCCAATATTTTTACTATATCACCTTGCGATATACCTTTTTTTATTCTAATTCGTTTTAAGTTTTGACCAAGTTTTTTTGCTTCTTCATTCATTACTAACAGTATAACTCTCTCTTGCGCTGTACACTATGGGTTATGGTATAATAGAACTATGCAAAAATACTTTTTATACGCCCGAAAATCGACAGATGTTGAGGATAAACAAATTCTCTCTATTGAATCTCAACTCGCAGAATTACGGGAACTTGCAAAACGTGAAAATCTAAATATTGCTGACGAGTTTATTGAAAAACGCTCCGCAAAAATTCCCGGTCGCCCTGTTTTTAATAATATGCTTTCGCGTATTCAAAATGGCGAAGCGCAAGGAATTATTTGCTGGAAAATTGATCGCTTGTCTCGCAATCCTGTGGATAGTGGGAAAATTCAATGGATGCTCCAGCAAAACATAATCCAACATATCCAAACTCACGGACAAAGTCATTATCCAAATGATAATGTGCTAATGATGTCCGTGGAGTTAGGAATGGCGAACGAATATGTTCGCCAACTAAGTGAAAACACCGCTCGCGGTTTGCGCCAAAAAGCTCGCAATGGAGATTTTCCAAGTCTCGCTCCGTTTGGATATATAAATAATCCTGCTATCAAAAAAATTGCCATTCATCATAAAAATGCAAAATTAGTGAAAAAAATGTTTGAACTGTATGCGACAGGAAATGTGCGACTAGAAGATCTCGCAAAAATTTTAGAAAAAGCGGATATACTTTCAAAAAATAATCGGCGAGTTCATGCTTCACGAATTTCGCACATCATCTGCAACCCTATTTACTACGGACACTTTCGCCACGCGGGAGAAATATATGAGGGAAAACATGAGACGATTATTTCTAAAGAACTTTTTGATAAAGCGAATAATGTTTTGCGAGGTAGAGGTCGCACACCCGACAAGAAAACTGACCCACGACCATTTTGCGGACTTATGTCCTGCGGTTCGTGCAGTATGGGAATTACAGGAGAGATAAAAATAAAACGACAAAAGAACGGCACAAAACATTTGTATACTTATTATCATTGTTCCAAGAAATCTAAAACGCAAAAATGTTTTGAGCCGTGCATACGAGGCGAGGAATTGGATCGCCAACTTTCGGCAAAAATGAGCGAATATATTATGCCGAAAGAATGGGCGACAAAATTATTTGAAATGTTAGATGTTGAGGAGCAGAAAAATAAACATACTGCGTCGGTGGTAGTTTTGGATTTGCGAGAAGAAGAACAAAACATTTCAAAAAACCTCGCCAGACTTACAGATGTCTATGTCGCGCAAGATATTGAGCGTGAGGACTATTTAAAAAGGCGTCGTTCACTTATGTCCGACAAGAAGTCTGTCGAGGAGCAAATAGTGCGTCTTTTGAGAACCCCATCTGCGTGGATCGAACCGACACGCGAATGGATAAAAGATGCTTTAATACTGGATGAAATTGCGAAAACGAACGACCTCCCCTCCAAAAAACTCTCCCTCCAAAAAATCTTCGGCTCGAACCTCACCCTAAAAAACCGCGAAGCGGTCGGCAACCCTTTAAATCCTTGGGCGGAGCTTCGCTCCGCCCGCCAAAATCCTGCCAAAAAATCATTCTCTTTGATTGCGGAGCCGTCGAAGGGGATCGAACCCTTGGTCTCGTCATTACCAATGACGTGCTTTACCGCTAAGCTACGACGGCACACAGAGCTTATATTAGTGCATTTTAGCCTTTTTTGCAAAAAAGTTATTAATTTATTTATCCCAAGGGAATGAATGGGTGCGATCCGGGCCGGTGCCGACTGAGACAATTTCTATCTCAAAATCTTTTAGTTTATTCTTTACATAATCCAAATAAGAGCTAAGCGCCGGAGAAATTTTTTCACGATCAGATATTCCAAAATTTGCTTCTCCCCATCCGGAGATTTCTTCCGTTACCACGTCGGTAACTTGACTCAATCTCAAAGGAAAATCTTCCAAAACTTTCCCCTTTTCTATATAGCCAGTAACAACTTTAATTTTATCGGTCGGGCAAATATCAGCTTTGTTGATAAAAATTTTATTGGCGCCAGATAGCCCGATAGCATATTTAAGCGCAAATAAATCAAGCCATCCGCACATCCGAGGCCTTCCAGTGGTGGCCCCGAACTCATGGCCTCTCTCTTGGAACATTTTTTCAACCGTTTCGTCTTTGATTCTCGCCGGGAAATCTCCTCCGCCGACTTTAGTGGTATAGGCTTTGATTACTCCATAAACATTTCGAATAGCCGGGTGAGGCGCTCCGAGCCCCAGACACACGTTGGCCGGCAAGGTATTAGAGCTGGTAACATTGGGATAGTCTCCGTGATCAATATCGAGCATCACTCCTTGCGCCCCTTCGGCCAAAATATTTTTTCCTTCTCGCAATCTTTTTTGAACTAAATGGGACAGATCGCAAATTTGTAATTTTTTCACCTTTTCCAATGCTTCCTGCCATTTTTTCTTTGCTTCATTTATTTTTTCTAGAGGAACTTCGAAACCATATTCTTTTTGATACATCTTTAAAAGGTTAAGATGCATTTGGCAAAGGTCTTCCAGCTTTTTATCGAAATCAGGAAACATTATATCTCCCATTAAAAGTCCCCTGCGAGCGCGAGAATCACTGTAGGTTGGGCCAATGCCCCGTGAAGTAGTCCCGATTTTTTTCCCATCTTTACTCCTTGAAAATTCTTCCGCTTGATCGAGATATGGATGCAAATATGAAACGAGCTTTGCTCTATTGGAAATATAAAGTCGTGGCAGAATATCAAAACCTAAATTTTTTAATTCCTCTATTTCTTTCACTAAAGAAACAATATCCACTACCACCCCATTGCCGACATAGAGTTCTACCCCTTCCCGCAAGCAACCGGACGGAACAATATGTCCAATGAATTCGAGTTCACCGAATTTTAAAGTATGCCCTGCATTGGCTCCCCCTTGGAAACGCGCTACTCCGGAATAAACTCCACCGGATAAAAGCTCATCAATATTCTTGCCTTTGCCTTCATCGCCCCATTGAAGCCCCACGAGCACGTCAATAAAGCCATTTTTTGAAATATTTTTCTCCATCTTATTTTTTACTACTATAATTGGGCGACTCTTTAGTAATCGAGACATCATGCGGATGGCTTTCACGAATTCCGGCTTGAGTAATTTTGATAAATTTTGCTCTCTGGTGAAGAGTCGGAATATTTTTCGCTCCACAATACCCCATCCCTGCGCGAAGTCCTCCGATAAGCTGATAAATAACTTCCGCCAGACTTCCTTTATAGGCCACTCTGCCAACGATGCCTTCTGGCACTAGTTTTTTGATGTCATCTTCGGTGTCTTGGAAATATCTATCTTTGGAACCAGCCTCCATCGCTTCAATCGAACCCATCCCGCGATAAGTTTTAAATTTTCTTCCTTCAAAAATAACTGTCTCGCCCGGAGATTCATCCACTCCGGCAAAAAGTGAGCCCGCCATGATAGAGCTTGCTCCCGCCGCAATAGCTTTCGGAATATCACCGGTAAAACGAATTCCACCATCGGCAATAACCGGCACACCCGTCCCTTTCACTCCCTGCGCCACATCGTAAACTGCCGAAAACTGAGGGAAACCAACCCCCGCAATCACTCGAGTAGTGCAAATCGATCCAGGCCCAATCCCAACTTTCAGAGCATCGGCACCCGCTTTTATTAAATCTTTTCCCGCTTCGGCTGTCGCAATATTCCCGACAATCACTTCCAACTTTGGAAAATTCTTTTTAATTTCTTTTAATTTTTCAATCACGCCCTTGGTATGGCCATGCGCCGTATCGAGCACAATTACGTCAACTTTATTCAGGTAAAGCGCTTTTACTCTCTCCAGGGTATCTTTGGTGACCCCCACCGCCGCTCCGACTCGCAAGCGCCCTCCTTCGTCTTTACAAGCATTCGGCCTAGATTTTACTTTCATAATATCTTTATAGGTAATCAAGCCAACCAATTTGTTATTTTTATCGACTAAGGGTAACTTTTCAACTTTATTTTTAGTAAATATTTCTTCTGCTTTTTTTAAATCTGTATCCGCATTTCCTGTGATTAAATTATTTTTGGTCATTATTTCATCGACAGTAAGCTCCAGATTTTTCTGGAAACGTAAATCACGATTAGTCACTATTCCTTTCAAGTGCATATCTTTATCCACAATAGGAATCCCGCCAATTTTATTTTCCTTCATCACCAAAAGAGCTTCTCTAAGAAGGGTTCCCAATGGGAGGGTGATCGGATCATGAATCATCCCAGACTCGGAACGTTTTACTTTTCGCACTTCGGCTGCCTGCTTTTCGATAGACATATTTTTATGTAAAATTCCAATGCCTCCTTCTTGGGCCATGGCGATAGCCATCGCCGATTCGGTCACCGTATCCATGGCCGCTGAAATAATAGGGATATTCAACTTTATTTTTTTTGTAAGTTGGGAAGAAAGATTCACCTCTCTTGGCAATACTTCCGAGTATTGCGGTACAAGCAAGACATCGTCATAAGTAAGCCCTTCTTTAAAATTGTCTTTCGTTTTTATTTGTTTTGTTGGCATATTATCAATATAACATTTTTAAAATTTATCTCAATTTTTTCCCCCACTTCGCTTAAGCTTCGCGGGGCAAGCTTTTCTATTTCTTTAACTTCCATTTTTCTATTTCAGCATGATTGCCGGACAGTAAAACTTTTGGAACTTTATAATTTTTGCTTTTTTTACCCTGAGCATTGTCGAAGGGGTATTTTAAAATCTCCGGACGAGTATAAACCTCGCTGGAAGAAACTCGCTCTTCTTCCAAAGATTCATATTTACCAAGCACTCTGGGGATTTGGCGAGAAACACAATCGATCAAAATCATCGCCGGAATTTCGCCTCCCGTTAAAACATAATCCCCGATAGAAAGTTTTTTCGTCTTCAGGATTTTATCCACTCGCGCATCGATGCCTTCATAACGTCCACAGATTAAAATAATGTCGGTGTATTTTTTTGAAACTTTTTTGGCAAAATTTGTAGTGAATTTTTCGGCAGTTGGTATGAAATTAATTATCAAGACCTTTCGGCTCTTGCCCTTCGATAAACTCAGGGCCTTCGCCACTGCTTTTAGCAGTGGCTCGGCTCGCATTACCATGCCTGGTCCCCCTCCGTAGGGACGGTCGTCCACAGGTCGATAGCCATTGTCCTTTACCCCACTTTGCTTAAGCTTCGCGGGGCGCGTAAAATCCCGCGGGTTGTAAAACTTTACGGAAATATGCTTATTCTTGATCGCCCGCCCAATGATAGACTCATTTAAATATGAATCAAAAATATCCGGGAAAATTGTAATGACGTGAAAGCGCATATTTATTATAATAACATAAAACGAAAAATCCCCCGTACGGGGGATTTTTTGTGTTAGATTCCTTTCAAATCTTCCATCGCTTGGTCTACTGTTTTCAGTGATGAAGAAGGAACATGTTGCGGTCTTTCGCTTCCTTCCGGCTCGTTGATCTTTAGATTCACGCGAGCATTGTTCTTCATACCGATGACTCGAAGTAAGGTGCGAATAGCTTTGGCAGTGTTGCCCATACGTCCGATAATCTTGCCCATGTCGGCAGGATTGACGGTCAGCGAGATGAGCACACCCATTTCATCGACAGTACGATCGATTTTCACATCGTTCGGATTGTCCACGAGAGCTTTCACCACATACTCCAAGAATATCTTGTCAGCTTCTTGCATAGTAGTATTCAGATGATGTTTATAATTTTTTCCGCCTGAGGCGGATCAGCCTTGGGCTGAAATCTTTTGCAGTGTTACGACCCGATACTGCCTGCTTTTAGTATACAGAATTATTTTTTAGCTTTCAACCCTGTCGCTCGCGAGCAACGGGGTCAACTCCTTTCTTTTACTTCTTTGCCTTTAATTCTTTCCGTTTGACTGTTGGTTTCTTCTTTGGTAAGACATTTATTTTCTTGCCTTCAATAACTTTTTGGTGCACCAGAAAAT
>CAITSL010000006.1 GCA_903895055.1 uncultured bacterium | reverse complement strand
GACGAGGCGACTCTGAGCTAATCGTCAAAAGCGGCCTCAGTTCGGATTGGAGTCTGAAACTCGACTCCATGAAGCTGGAATTGCTAGTAATCACAGGTCAGCTAAACTGTGGTGAATACGTTCTCAAGTCTTGTACTCACCGCCCGTCAAGTCAAGGGAGCCGGGAGTACCCGAAGTATCCGTATAAGCGGGTCCTAAGGTAAACTCGGTGACAGGGACTAAGTCGTAACAAGGCACGGGTAGCGGAAGCTGCTCGTGGATTAATTCAATTTGAAACTCGGTCCGACCTCGGTCGGACCTTATTGAGTCGGTATTGTGCGCCTCAATTGAGCGTACAATGGTTTGTTTGAACCTAAAACAATCTGACAATTGGAAAGACAGTAAATAAAAAAGTTAAGTTTCGCGCGAGCGAAACAAAGAACGAAACAAAACATAGAACAGCATAAACAAAAAGCACCCGTAATGGGTGCTTTTTGCGTATCTAATTTAGTTTGACAAGAAAGTTTTAAATGTTATATTGAAGAAGGAAAAACAAATTCATCACATAAAACGATTAATTATGAGCAATAATTATAGTGCATTGATCGATGCTGCTAATTTAGCCGTCGGCGATGGCAAAGGTTGGTTTATTTCGAAAGGGCCAAATTCTTTCTATATAGGGAGAATAGAAAAAATCGAAACGGAAGATAGCTGTGTTCGGTTAGTTTCCAGAAAGTGCTTTCTTTATTCCGATGGTCGTTTTCTGGTTGATATTGGAAAAGAGAGCTGGTCTTTTGACAATGAAACAGCCAACAGAGGCTACTTGTTGAAAGTGCCAGAAGGAAGACCAGGCGCATCATATATTATGGCCATTACTCCAGTAACTATTGTAATCCAGATTTTCTCCGAAAACGAAGAATTTATAAAAGCAGTTGCCCAAAGATTAGGTGCTTCCGCTTCAGGGAAAATTCCGCAGGGTATTTAAATTTTCAGTAGAAATATTGAATGGCATCTTGATTTATATCGAGATGCCATTTTTTTTGATATACTATATATATGAATATAAAACGAGTTGGAATATTACGCGGAGGGAATAAGGAACATTACGAAAATTCTTTACAAAAAGGAGGCGAACTTATTTTATATATTTACGAAAATTTATCTGATAGATGGAAACCAGTTGATGTTTTGGTGGATGGCAATGGAACTTGGCATGTTGATGGAATACCAATAATGCCTGCAGAGCTGGTAAATAAAGTTGATTTAGTTTGGAACACTACCCATCCGAATTTTTCAGTTATTTTAAAAAGTTTTGGGATTCCAAATATCGGTGTTGATGCTTTCCCATTTCTTTTATCTGAGAATAGAAGTATTTTGCAAGAACATATGAAAGAAATCGGAGTCAGAATGCCGAGGCATTTTGTGATTCCCGCATATCAGTCGGATTTCGACGGACCGCACGATAAATATATTCTGAAAAAAGCGAAAGAAGTGCATGAAAAATTTTCTCCGCCTTGGGTGGTAAAATCTTTTACCAATGATTTAAATATTCCGGTCCATGTTGCGAATACTTATCCGGAATTGATTGATGCGATAGAAGATATTGCAAATCATAACAAAAGTATTTTAGTGGAAGAATTGATCGCCGGAAAAGATGTTTCGATGCATAGTGTTTCCGGATTTAGAAATCAGGAAATTTATAATTTTCCTGCGATTGAAAATATATCTTTTCCAGAAAAAGAAGAGTTGGATAAAATTTCAAAAGAAATACACAAGCATCTGAATATTTCAAATTACATGAATTCCACTTTTGTAGTTCATCCGAAAAAAGGAATCTTTTTAAAACAAATAGAATTTTTCCCCGACCTGAAAAAAGATTCTCATTTTCATCAGTCTTCACAAGCTGTTGGCGCCAGTCCCGAGCAAATTATAGAACACATTTTAGAAAAGGCTTTGTTTTAAAAGTCGGGCTGCTGGGAATCGAACCCAGTCTACACCCTCCCGAAGGGTGTGTACTACCGGTATACTACAGCCCGATTTACTATTTATATCATACTTTGCTATAATTTAAATATAAATTGTTTTTATCTGTGGCGGGTGATTGCACTCACATAGGCACATAT
>CAITSL010000005.1 GCA_903895055.1 uncultured bacterium | reverse complement strand
TTGGTTTCATCAATTTTTTTCTGGGTAACAGCCATATTGGCAATCAATTTTTTTCTGGTTAAATCAAGTTGCTTGATAGAATTATTCAAAGAGCTTTTTTGTTGCCCCAAACTATCGAGCTGTGTTTGATATTGAGCTATCTCTTTTTCCAACTGCGCAATATTTTGATTATTTTGATTTATTTTATTATTCAAATCTTGTACCGTTTGAGCATAAGCAAAAACCGTCGGAATTAAAATTAAAATTCCTACCAAGAAAAAACTAAATTGCTTTTTGTAAGCGAGCCAGGGTTTCATTTTTTCCTAAAATTTCGGCAATGATAAACGGATCCGGCGATTTATCGAGACCCGAAAGAGCAAAACGAATCGGGTGGAGCAATTCTCCACGATTTTTGAGCTTATCAGCAATTTGCATTAAAGAATTCTTGATGTTCTCTTTAGTGAAGTCTTTTTCATCTAATTTCGAAAGCGCATCCAGACTTTGCGATAGATTTTGAGAGATTCGATCGACTGCAGTATCTTTATAAATCAATTTTGCTTTCGCATATTCCGGTGTTTTATAAAAGTAATCCAATTCCCCACGCTCAAACATTTCTTTCACGTCTCCAAACTTTGAAATGCGTTCAGTAATTAAGGGAACAATTTTGGGATTCCATAAATCTTCCGGCAAATATTTAAAAATATTTTCTTCCAATTCTAGTGTAGAAAGCATCTTGATATGTTCTTTATTCATCCAATCAAGCTTTTCGTCATCCCACTTGGCTCCCGCACGATGAATTTTATTCAAATCAAAAATTTCAATCAATTCATCTCGCTCAAATATTTCTTTTTCTCCGCCCGGGTTAAATCCAAGCATTGCCAGATAATTGATCATTGTTTCCGGTAAATAACCATCTCTTTTGTAGTCTAGTACATCTTTCGCGCCATCTCTCTTTCCCAATTTCTTTTTTCCGTCTGGAGCCATGATTGGTGGCAAGGTGACAAAAGCCGGTGGCTCTATTTCCAGTGCTTCATAGATAGCCAAGAATTTCGGAGTTGAAGAAATGAATTCTTGTCCACGCATCACGTGCGTGATACCCATTTCGATATCGTCCACAATGTGGGCAAAATTGTAAGTCGGATAGCCGTCGCTTTTGATTAAAATAAAATCATCCAAGGCTTCCGGTCCGGCCGAAAGATCTCCCCAGACCACATCATGCCAGTGATAACTTTTGATTTCCGGCACTTTGAAACGAAGTGGTACCGCTCCGTGCCACTCTTCAAATTTTTCGAGCCTGTGCTCCCGATATAAAAATGGTTTACCAGCCAATTCCGTCTGTTCCCGAAATTCATTTACTTCATCTTCGGTATAAGGGTCAGGATAAGCCAAACCTTTGTCTATTAAAATTTGCGCGTATTTTTTATAAATCTCCAATCTTTCGGATTGAATATATGGACCATTCGGACCATCCGCACTTGGCCCTTCGTCTTCTTTGATCCCGAGCCAGTCCAAACATTCCATAATATGCTCCACCGAACCCAAGACTTCTCTTTCTTTATCAGTGTCTTCAATCCTTAAAATAAAAGTGCCTTTGTTTTTTTTGGCCCACAAATAAGCGTACAAGGCAGTACGAACACCTCCCACATGCATAAAGCCCGTTGGGCTGGGCGCAAATCTGGTGACAACTTTTTCACTCATGCTCCTATTTTAGCATTTTATTTCTCATGCGCCAAACCGATATCTACCAACTCTTGCGCGATTTTTTCCGCCCCATTCGGTTTATTGAATGCCTGCGCGCAACTGGCCATGTGTTCCAAGATAGTCTTATCCCCTATTATCCGATCAATTTCCGAACTCAAAATATTGGCGGTCATATTCATCTCTTCAATCACTGTACAAGCACCGACGCGAGCGTAAGCAAAAGCATTTTTCTTGGCATGGTCGGCATTTGATTCGGTAAAAGGAACCAGGATGGATGGCACTCCCCAGGCCGCAATTTCAAATAAAGTGGAACCGGCGCGCGAGATTATAAGCGTAGCTGTTCCAGCTGCCATTTTCATTTGAAGTGGACTTAAAAATGGGTATACCAGATATCTTGATTTATTGGGATCACCAGAGAGCAAGACATTTGCCCTGCCAATAACTGTTTTATAATTTCGCACTCCCGCTTGATGAATCACTTGATAATTCTTTAGTAATCGTGGTAAAGCATCCAGGATAGTATTATTGATAAGTTCGGCTCCTTGTGAACCTCCCAAAACAAAGATCACGGGCAATCCAGACTCCAATTTAAAATAATCGAGCGCTTCTTTGCGGTCTCCCTTATGCTCAATTTCTTCTCTAATGGGATGCCCCGTCCAGGCAACTTTTTCTTTTGGGAAATAATCCACTGTTTCTTCAAAAGAAATAGCGATTTTTTTGGCGAAATGTCCTGCCCATTGATTTACTCTACCAGGCGCGGAATCAGATTCATGAATAATAATTGGAATTCTTAAAATCCTGGCTGCCAGCAAGGTGGGGAAAGATGCATAGCCTCCTTTGCCAAAAACAACATCAGGGTAAATCGTAAATACTTTATAAATAGCGTTAAATACTCCAAAAAATGTTTTAAAAAGATCCGAAAAATTTTTCATGGAAAAATACCGTCTCATTTTCCCGGTATGGATCTCTTCATACAAAATACTATTTTGGAAAAGAGCTTCTTTGTCGTATGGACTGTCGGAAAAATAATAGAGTTTTACACCTAAAATTTTCTCTCGATCGATAATTTTATTCACTTTTTGAGCAACAGCGATGATTGGATAAAAATGTCCCCCTGTTCCTCCTCCGGTAAAAACTATTTTCATAAATTATTTTTTTGATATTTTGATATTTGCAGCACCACCCCTAAGGCCATCAGATATATCATAAGCGAGGTGCCACCTTGGCTCATAAAAACAAGCGGGACACCAGTCAAGGGGAAAACTCCGGTGATGGAAGCAATATTCATAAATGACTGGGCTGTAATCAGTATAACAATTCCGCATACTAAAAGTCTACTGAAAAGATCCGGGGAACGATTGGCAATCCGAAGTCCTCTTAGGGCAAAAAAGGAATAAAGTAAAATGGTAAAAAAAGTTCCGACAAAACCGAGCTCTTCGCCCAATACGGCAAAAATCGAATCCCCTTGCGGTTCCGGCAAATAATTGAATTTCTGAATACTTTGGCCTAAACCGCGCCCCAACAATCCGCCCGAACCAATGGCAATAAGCGATTGCTGGATCTGGTAGGATGACCCTTGAGGGTCCCCTGCCGGATTAATAAAAGTTTTTATTCTTGATTGTAAATACGGCGTATAGAAAACCAAAACACCAAACACAATGATCGAACCCAAAATAAGCCCCAATAAATATTTAATCGGAACATTGGCGAAAAAAATCATCGCTAGAGCCGTAATAATAATTAAAATAAGACTTTTGGTGTCGGGTTGTTTCAGCAAAATTACTGCGATAATGCCAAGCATCACAACCAGAGGCAAAATACTAAATTTAAAATCTTTTACTCTGCTTTTGGCCCAAGAAAGCCAAGCGGCAAAATAAATAATAAATCCGAATTTTAGAAATTCTACCGGTTGAAAAGTTCCGAGTGGCCCCAATTTTATCCATCTTTCCGCTCCTCCATGAGTCCAACCCAAATGAGGGATAAAAACCGCCGCCGTGAGAGCGATTGATCCTAAAAAAATAAAAAGAGAATATTTGCGCCAAAATTTATAATCAATTTTATAAGAAAAATACATCCCGACAAAACCCAAGCCAAAACCAAGCACTAGCTGAGTAAAAAGTACGGTGTAAAAAGTTTTTTCATTTCTGGTTAAAAATCCGAGCGAAGCAGAAACAAACATTGCTACTCCGAGGAGAAGTAAAAGAATTACCACTGTCAAAAAAAATTTATCTACTTTTTTTTCTCGCATTAACATTAATTTTACTTACTAATAACAAAGAAAATTACTCCAATAATAGCAAACATAATGGACAGGACCCAAAATCGCATAGTGACTTTATAAGAGGGCCACCCGAGAGCTTCAAAGTGATGATGCAGAGGCGCCAGTCGAAAGATCCTTTTACCGTTTCGTAATTTTTTGGATAAAATTTGTAAAATAACCGAGAGCGAAGAGAGAAGTAAGGGCATTGCCACAATCGGCAAAACTAAAACCGAATCAGTTAAAAAAGCAAGAGTGGCGAGCGTGATAGTGAGCCCCATGATTCCTGTTTCCCCCATATAAAATCTCGCCGGCGGAATATTAAACCACAGAAATGCCAGGGTTGCCCCAGCCAGTACTCCACAAAAAGCAGCGATATTGATTTGATTGCCGGCATAGGCAATAAGAGCATAAGCGGTAAAAACAGACACCAAAACTCCCCCTGAGAGACCATCCAGCCCATCGATCACTCCCCCGGAAAAAGTCGCCAGAGTGACTAAAATAAAAAATGGGATAAATAAAATCCCTAAATTAAATTCTCCGCCAAAAGGAATATGGATGGAACTCATCCCCAGTTTATCAAAAAACCAAATAGCGATAAATAATGAAAGAATAAAAATCAGCAATACTTTCCAATTCCGCCAAGACTTGTCATCGTGAGCAAATCTCCCTTTGCCGTAAATTTGAATCAAATCATCCGAGAGACCTATAAGTGAACCTAAGATCAAAGTAAAAAGCGGAATGAAAGTTTGATCTCGGCTGATAAAATTCATTTTTATAATTTCCGAGTGAGGAAATAAAATTGAAACTAAATAATACAAAAAAACCACTAAAATGACCGAAACCCAAATTATGATTCCGCCCACCCGAGGAGTATTTAATTCCTCTTTTTCATTATGAATCTTTTGAAAATCCGGAGCTGTGGCATCGATGCTTCTGGAATATTTTTTCCACATCTTATATTTAAAGAAAAAGTGCGTGGCGACCGGGGTAATAGAAAGCCCAACTAGAAAAGCCAAAGCCGTCGGGATGATGATCTTCAATAAATTAGTGAGCATAAAGAGATTATACCCTGTAAAGGTTTTTTAACAAAATTTGATAACTTTGTTCAAAGTTCGACTTTGAACAAATTAAAGATTGTTTGCAATTTCCACCAATTTTTCCATATCGGAAAAACGCCCATCTTCCGTCGAACTCAGCAAGGTAATCGCTATAATATGACCTGTTTTGTTTTTGAAAATTACGGTCAGATTCCCGCCGGCAAGAGTAGTAAAACCAGTTTTGGAAAAAAGCAAATTAGGGACTTTGCTAATAATGGTATTAGTGTTTTTTACGTTATGAGCATACCCAGATTCTGATTTTAAAACAATATTTGGCAAAATAGTTGCGCGAAAAGCAAAAGGATAATTTTCCATGGCGTATATCGCCATCAGATTTACATCTAGAGCTGTTCCATAAGAGCCGGCTTGTTTCGTATTGATGTCCAATCCGGTGAAATTTAAAAAAGTTGAACTCTGCATACCTATTTCCCCTGCTTTTTTATTCATTTCACTTAAAAAATTAGGATCATTCATGGCCAAGGCAAAAGCGCCATCGTTGGAAGAAGAAATCAGAGTAAATTTCGCCAAATCCCCCACTTTCCATTTTTCTCCCATGATAAGAGCATTATTTTCATTCCCTTCCAGATAATTTTTAGAAATTATTACAATATCGTCCAATTTATGTTTTTCCAATGCGAGAATCACTGTCATTATTTTTGAGAGAGACGCGAGGGGCAAAATCTCATTTCTATTTTTACTATAAATTTCTTTTTGATCCGTCCGATCATAGACTGAAAAGGTTTTGGCCAATATTTGAGCATGATCAAAAACATTTTGTATTTCTGTCTGTCTCTCTATCTCTTTATTTTGTATCACTCTCTCTTGTTTTTTGTTTAATTCATAATTCCCGGACAGAAATAAAATTGCCTCGAGAGCGACGAGCATGAAAATAAAAATCAACAAATTATTATTCTTGTCCCACATTTTCATTTTTGAATTCTTCTTTCAAATTTTCGGCTGATTCTTCTATGGATTTATTGATTTCATTAAATTCTTTCAACTCTTCGATAGATTTCACGCCCATAAAAGAAAGCAATTCAAAACTGGGTCGATAGATAAAACGTCTGCTGTCTTTCGGATCAATTATCTTTTCCACCAGTCCGCGGATAGCAAGCGCACGTAAGATAAAACTGGAATTTACTCCACGGATATAATCAATTTCGGACCGAGTGGCCCCATTTTTATAGAGAACAATCGAAAGAGTTTCCAGACTTGCTTTGGATAGATCTTTATTCAGTTCCTCTTTTTGTAAATTCTCAATCAGGTCTGAAAATTCCGGAGCTGTGCCCAGAGTTATTTCATTGTCTTTTTCCACCAGCACGATTCCCCTACTTTTTAGATTTTCTTTTAATTTGTCCACACCATCATTTATTTCAACCTGCCCCACTTTCAAAATTTCTGAAAGTTTTTTTCGAGACATCGGCTCTCCACGCCAGAATAATATTGCTTCTATCTTTTTATTTAAATCTATATCCATATATTTTACTTTTTAATTATAAATTTTCTACTTCGGCTTCTTGCTTTTCAATTATAATATCTTCAAAATTATTTTCTTGCACCGCATTCAATATGCCATTCCTCACTAATTCCAGCATAGCAAGGAATCCGACAATTACAACCACCCTTTCTTCTTTGGTTTCTGCCTTTCCGGCAAAGTCCTTAAAGTTCATTTTAAGTGAGTTTTTAATTCTTTCAGTCAATCTGTCGATCATTTCTTCGATGCTAACCACTGTTTTCACTTCCACTTCCGGCAAGAAAACTTTCTGAGGAATTCTACCAAGCACATTATGAGCATAGGTCATCATGCTCTCGCAAGTTATCTGTTCATCCGGTAAAAAAACCAATACATCGTGACGTCTTTCTTCCGGCGCAAAAATAATTTTCTCACCAAAAGTATCTTTGATGTTTCCTCCCAGCCTGATATAAAGTTCATAAAGTTTGAGCCGGTCTTCTAAATTTCGAATGTCACCTTCTTCTTCGTCGGTTAAATTCAAATTCGGTAAAAGTGATTTCGATTTGATTAAAATGAGAGTCGCTGCCACCACAATAAAACTGGAAATTTCATCCGGATAAGATTTGCCGAGATCGTTGATATATTTTAAATAATCTTCCGTGACTTGAGCCAGTGAAATTTCATTGATAAAAAGCTTGCGCTCTTCGATTAAATTTAAAAGAACCCCGAACGGCCCTTCAAAATTTAAGGTTTTTACCTTGTATACTTCTTTTTCCACCTATAGATTATAGCACTAAAGTATTTATTAAAAAAACCGGCCGTCGTTAGACAGCCAGCTATATATTGTGAAAGTGTATTTTAAGCTAAGTTTTTTCTTCTACATAAAAATGGTAACTTGGATCAAGCCACACATTGTTTATGTATTCTATCGTCTGCTTAAAATCCATGCCTTTAAAAAGAATTTTCCAGGCATCGGAAATTTTTGATTTATTTTTTGAATTGTTTTCCCCACGCCCGGTTACTTGAGTTCCATTGATAAATTTACAAACGATAGTTTTATTGTCTGGTTTTTCTTTCATGTAATTCAAGAGATCACATATTTGAAAAGCGTTCATGTTCCCAAATAATGTGTGCCGGCATCTGTGATGTCTGGTTTTTACGTATGAAATATTGAATTCGTGTTCTGTTCCACCAATGGATCGAGCTCTACGATGATGCTCTTCTGTGAGAATCTGACTCTTTGCCATGAGATTAAGTGTTAAGTTTAAGAAATAGAAAAACGAAAATGTCCGAAAGAGTCGCAACTAGTGCGTGATAATATAGGATTGAATTCTTTTTTTAAAGAACGCCTACTTTCTTCAGCTTTCCTAAAAACAAAAGGACTATGTTAGTTCTATTAAACCATAAAGCAAGTAAAAAAACTATTATTATTTATTCAAATATGTAACCGTAAGTTGTAGAACTGTCGCAAAACAAACCCAGAGAAGATACGGAATATTTATTAAGGCAATCCATTTGAAGTGAGGATAAATAAGAACCATCGCCCAAATCAATGTGCCAAGGACAAGTAGAATATCGAGTGCCGCCAGGAAATTGTTTTTCAAACCAAATTGCAAATAAGTAAAAATTAAGTTAAAAAACAAATTCAAGACAAAAGGCAATAAAATTATGATCGGTAATTCTTTATTGAAAACTTTATAAAAAACTGTGCCGAAAGAAATAAAAATCAAAACATAAAGCACGGTCCAAACTGGACCGAAGAGCCAAGAAGGCGGAGCCCAAGATGGCTTTATTAAATGCGAATACCAATTATATGATTTTGTCATGTTTTAATTATACCACTTTTTGACTCAATTTGGAAAGTATGCTAGATTGAAAACGGATAAATCTTAAAAAACTATAAGTTAAATACTAAAACACTTGTTATGAGAGCAATTAAAAAATTGATCAAAAATCTTGAAGAAACAACCCCAGAAACTTTCACTTTGGAAAGAAAGGAGGTGCTATTAAAGCAAGCAAAAGAAGTTCATTGTTGGGTAAAAGTGTTACTTAAAATGATTGATATAAAGATTGTTAAAGAATTGATGGAAAGAAAAAAGAAAAGTGAGAAAAAAAAAATAGCTTACGAGCTCGCGCACGCGGGCTTTTTTTATTTAGATTCTTCAATAAATTTATACAAAAGTCGAACCGGAGTGCCAAGCGCGCCGGGAGCCAGATACTCCCCTGCCATGGAAGTCATGCGCGGAGCGATGTCAATATGCGCCCATTTCAGATCTTTCTCACCTAGAGCTTTGCCTTTAATAAATTGATGCAAGAAGACTGCGCCGTAAGTTGCTCCGCCGTAGCGAGAATCTTTATTATGAACATTTGTCCAGTCTCCCAAGCTTCCTTTGATTTCATTCTCATATTCTTCCCACATCGGCAACCGCCACATGTAATCTCCGGTCTTGTCGCCAATTTTTTCTAATTTTTGGCAGAGTTCATCATCGTCGGTAAAAATTGCAGACATTCTCTCCCCGAGCGCAACGAGAGCCGCTCCGGTTAAGGTTGCTACGTCTATCACAACTTCCGGATTATATTTTTGAGAGTAAGTGAGAGCATCTGCCAGTATCACTCGCCCCTCAGCATCGGTATTTAAAATTTCAATAGTAACGCCCGACATGGAACGAATCACATCTCCGGGACGATAGCTTTTGCCCGAGGGCATATTTTCAATCGATGGGATTAAGGCCACAACATTTTTTTTCAATTTCATTTTTGCAACAAGAGCGATAGCGTGGATACAAGCTGCTCCGCCGGACATATCCATATTCATACCTGTCATAGATGAAGAAGATTTTAAATTTATTCCTCCGGTATCGAAAGTCACGCCTTTGCCCACTAAAACAATGGGTTTTTGATTTTTGGGTCCTTTCTTATATTCCATGATGATAAACTTTGATTCTTCGTCTGATCCACGACCGACAGAAAGTATCGCATTCATTTTTAACTTTCCCATTTCCTTTTCACCAAGCACCGTAACTTTTACCGGCAACCCTTTCACGGCTTCGCGTGCTTTCTCCGCTAAAATTTGTGGAGTCATGTCCCCACCCGGAGTATTTGATAAATTTCTTGTTTTATTTACTTCTTCTCCAATGCTAAAACCTTTTAAGATTGCCTTCTCAATATTTTTATCGGTATTTAAAATATAAATTTCTTTTATCAAAGTAGTTTCTTTTTTTGATTTATATTCGACAAATTCGTAATTTGCAAATGGAAGCTCTGTACCGATTATTTCTGCCAATTCTTCATCTGTGATTTTTATATTTTTAAATTTCAATTCACCAAAATCAAAACAAACTTTTTCTGCCTTTGTGCCCTTCGCCATTTGTACTATTTTACGCACTAATAAAAAAAGTTTTCGTAAGGTCATCTCTTTGTCGCATTTTAAATAAAGAGTTTTTATCCCCTGCTCTTTGATAATTTCGTCTTCATTTTGAGAGCTAATGCTTACATAAAGCACTTCTTTATTGGTTTTTTGCTTGTCCGCCTCTGGCAGAAATGATATTTTCATTTTTTTATTATATATCAAAATATGCTATAATCAAAACAATATGAAAACAATAAATGAAAGAACAACTAAATACCCCATTGACGACATCTTTTTAAAACGATATTCGCCGAGAGCAATGTCCGGAGAAAAAATTTCAAAAGATGAGATAGAGACTCTCTTTGAAGCGGGACGTTGGGCTCCTTCTTCCAACAACAATCAACCTTGGAGATTTGTGTACGCTCTTTCCGACATGCCAGAATTCGAAGAATTTTTGTTGCTTCTGAAGGAAGGCAATAGGATTTGGTGCAAAAAATCCTCCGCTTTAATTGTGACAATTTCAAAAAATAATTTCGATAACGGCAGTCCTTCAATTACTCACTCTTTTGATACCGGTTCAGCTTGGGAGAACTTGGCACTGCAAGCCACAAATATGGGGCTTATCGCTCATGGCATGCAAGGTTTTGATTACGATTTGGCGAAAGAAAAGCTCGGTGTGCCAGAAGGCTATACCGTAGAGATGATGATCGCCATCGGCAAGCCGGGGAAAATCGAAGACTTGCCGGAACCGCTTCGCGAACGCGAAAAGCCAAGCCAACGCAAAACCCTGGAAGAAATAGTTTTTGAAGGTAAATTTTTAGTTTAATTTAATAATTATCTCAGTTGAACAGCGTTACTTCTGTCTAATTGAATCGGAAAATCCTTTTTCAATAAATCTATTAAAATTCAGCATTTTGGGGAGTTCTTGGAAATGGAATGACATCTCGAATATTCTGCATCCCAGAAAGATACATGAGAGCTCTTTCAAAACCCAAACCAAAACCAGCATGACGCACTCCACCGTATTTGCGTAAATCTAAGTACCACCAATAATTTTCTTTTGGCAATTTCAATTCTGCTATTCTACCCTCCAGTATTTCTAATCGCTCTTCACGTTGACTTCCACCAATAATCTCTCCTACCCCTGGCATAAGCAAATCCATCGCTGCAACTGTCTTACCGTCATCATTCTGACGCATATAAAAAGCCTTGATTTCCTTAGGATAATCAGTGACAAAAAGAGGACCTTTCACAAATTCATCAGTTAAATATCTTTCATGTTCTGTCTGAAGATCGATCCCCCATTTTACAGGATATTCAAATTTTTTACCAGATTTTTCTAATATTTCTATTGCTTCAATGTAAGTTAGATGTTTAAATTTTGCATCTTTAACTTTATTCAAACGCTCAAGTAAACCATTATCAATAAATTTGTTGAAAAATTCCATTTCCTCCGGCAGTTCGCGTAAAACATAATTAATCAGATATTTCATCATTTCTTCAGCAAGCATCATGTCTTCTGGAAGCCCAGCAAAAGTAATTTCTGGTTCAATCATCCAAAACTCTGACGCATGACGAGCAGTATGACTGTTCTCAGCACGAAAAGTTGGGCCAAAAGTATAGACTCGATTAAATGCCATGGCCATGCATTCTGCCTCTAGTTGCCCGCTGACTGTTAGCCCTGCTTTTTTACCAAAAAAATCTTCTGTATAATCAATCTCTCCTTTGTCATTTTGCTTAATATTTTTTAAATCTAAAGTCGTGACGTTGAACATCTCTCCAGCGCCTTCGGCGTCGGAAGTTGAAATAATCGGGGTATGCGCATAAATAAAACCTTTTTCTTGAAAGAACTTATGAACAGCAAAACTTAAAACGGAACGGAGTCTAAAAACTGCCTGAAAAGTATTACTGCGCGGGCGCAGGTGCGCTATTGTACGCAAAAATTCAAAGCTATGACCCTTTTTCTGTAGTGGATAATCTGAATCCGAAGATGCAATTTCCAAAATTTCAATCGCTTTTAACTCAAATACCTGACCTTTCGCAGGAGATGCTTGTAATAGCCCTTTTATTATAATCCCAGAGTATATTGGTAATTTTTCAATTTTTTCAAATGCCGGGGGCAATACTTCATCGTCTCTTATGAATTTGGTATTCGAATCAAAAACTGCTTGTAAACTACGGAAAAAACTTCCATCCGTGATTTCTAAAAAACCAATTTTTCCAGAAGAACGGACAGTTTTTACCCAGCCGCAGAGTTCAATCTCGGCCCCAATATATTCTTTTTCGTTTCTATATAATTCTTTTATTTCTGTTTTCATTTTTTGTTTTTAATAAATTTACTCGGACAATCTTTCATCAATTCTTTCCATGTCTCTTGGAAACATTGAAGCTTCACGGATATTTTTTAACTCCAAAAATTGCATAGTAATACGCTCAGCACCAAAAGCAAATCCACCTTCAGGTGCTGCCCCGTATTTAAACGCTTCCAAAAACATCTTTATTTTATTTGGATCCATTTCCCATGTCTTTACGTGTTCAAGTAATTGTTCATAATTATTGATTCTGCGTCCACCAGAAAGAAGTTCACGTCCACGACAAATCAAGTCTACTCCTTCATTGAATTCTGGATCCTTTTCGCTTGGGAAAACATAGAAAGGTTTTTTACGAGTTGGAAAACCGTACACAAATACAAAATCAGAACCTGTTTCTTTTTTTACAATTTCAGCAATTTCAATTTCGTCTTGAGAACTCAAGTCATAATCTCCTCTGTTATCTCGGCCATAAACTGCAAAGATTTTTTCCTGTGCTTCTGTCAAAGACATATTAGGTGTATGTTCTATCATCTTTGGAAGCTCTACCTTTAATAAATCTAAATGTTCTTTATTTTTTTCTTGTACTCGCTCCAAAATATATCGCATTGTTCCTTCAGCCATATCACGTACGTCTTCCCAGCTGTCAATAAATGACATCTCAGCATCAAGAGAAACAACTTCAGTTAAATGCCTTGTCGTAGCACTTGGCTCAGCGCGAAAAATTTTATTAACGGAGAAAACTCTCTCAAATGCTGTCATAGCTATTTGTTTATAAAGTTGAGGTGATTGTGAAAGATATGCTTTTTTATCAAAATAATTAATTTGGAAAACCTCTGCCCCACCTTCAGCAGTGGCAGGAGCAATAGATGGCGCTTGGAATTCAAAAAACATATTTTTTTTCATAAATTCGCGGAATGAGTCTATGATCGTCTCTTCTATTTTAAATACAGCCTGAACTTTTGGATGCCGTAACACCAAAGCACGATTATCTAATTCTGTTACTAATTCTAAATTATAACCTTCAAGCGACATATCGAATGGAAGCTCTTTAGCTTCACTCAAAACTTCGATCTTTAAAACTTCAATTTCCAAATCGCTATTTAAAAAATTTGATTTTATATCTTTCGCAGGTCTTTTGTTTACCATGCCGGTAATTTTTAAAACCCATTCACTGCGGATTGTTTTGGCTTTTTCTATCGCCTCAGCGTGACTAGGCAAAGTAACACATTGCACTTTCCCTGTCATATCCCGCATGTCAAAAAAGACCATTTTGCCCTGATCGCGACGCACATCCACCCAACCGGCAATGATCACTTCCTGACCAATATTTTGATTTAAATCTTTTATATAAATTCTATTTTTCATTTGGATATTATAGCATTTATTTTAAATAATGTTAAAATATAAATATATGAAAAAAAGCAGATTTGGGGATTTCGGTTTGATTATTACTAATTCTCATCCATCATTAGGCAAGAAAATAGCAAAAAAGCTCAACGTTGTTCCACTTGAGATTGAATCAAAGTTATTCCCGAATAAAGAATTAGACGTCAGGAGATTGTGTGATGTAAGTGGAAAAGATATTTGTATTTTTAGTTCTTTGCACGCAGGATACGACACCATGAAAGAATTGCGGTTGATTTGTAGTTCACTAAAAGGAGCCAATAGAATCTTTGGGGTATTCCCTTTCGTTAGAGACGGAAAGTCTGATCATGTAAAAAGATTCGGAGAAAATCCAGCTTATAAAGATACCGCAATGGAGATTTCAAGTTCAGGCTTGGAAGTAATATCTATCTTTGATCAACACTCAAGCCAACATCCAAACTTCTACGACACTACACATTACAGACTTCGTACTGTGCATCATGTATATTTAATGAAAATCTTGATCGAATATGCCTTAAAACATAGCAAATCATTTGATGGTGTTTTGGCTCTTGATGACGGTGGTTTTAAAAGAAATAAAAAGATTGCTGAAATACTTGGGAAGGATGTTTCTTTTATTATCAAAGAAAGAGATCCTAGCACTCGAAAAGTTTCTATTGAAAAATCAAGAATTATCGGAAATGTGAAAGGGCAAAAGGTTGCCGCTTTTGATGATATGCTTCAAGAAGGCGGCACTCTAGAAATGGGAGCCAAGATCGCAAAACACAACGGTGCCAAAGAAATTAGCTTTTTTGTGGTTCATAATGATTTTTCAGAAAATACCTTTAAACGCATAAACCCCCTGCTCGAAAACGGAACAATCGATAAAATTTTTATCTTAGAAACCATACCACTTATCAATAAAGAAAAGTGGCACAAAAATCTAATCGTAATCAGTCCAGAAAACCTTATTGCTGAAGTTATCTCTCTCATCCACTCCGAAGGCCATATGCGAAAATTGTTTTTGGAAATTTAGGTTTTGTGGTTACAAATAATTTCTCGCCGTCGCTCGAAATTTTCGCAGCCCGCCCCTCGCGATTTTGCCTGCTGGCAAAATATCGCTGCGGTCCTCACAGCTAAAATAAGCAAAAATATTTGCTTACTTTTTTACGCTGTGAGCGTGGATGGGATCGAACCATCGGCCTCTGTCTTATCAGGACAGCGTTCTACCACTGAACTACACGCTCAAAATATTTACGTACTTCTATTTATAACAAAAAAAAACGATTCTCGCAAATACACCTCACCCCTTTCCCCTCCCCATTTTTTTAAAATGGGGAGGGGTGGATGCGAAGCAGCCGGGGTGGGGCAAACTGAAAAGACTGCCCTTTCGAGCAGTCTTTTTTGAGATTATCTAAGAATTAGTATTCTCGGCGACCACCACGGGAACCCCCGCCGTAACCACCATTTCCTCCTCCGTATCCTCCGTTGCTGCCACCAGTTCTTGGTGGGCGAGCTTCCATAGGCCTGGCTTCATTGACTGTCAACTTTCGTCCGTCAAATTCTTGTCCATTGAACATTGAGACAGCATTTTGTGCTTCCTCTTCTGTTGCCATTTCCACGAATCCGAAACCTTTTGAGCGACCGGACATTTTGTCCATGATAATCACAGCAGATGTAACGTTACCTGCTTGTGCGAAGTGCTCTTTTAAAGCATCTTCTTGAGTGCTGTAAGGGAGTCCCCCTACATATAGCTTTGTAGCCATATTCTATACTTCTCTCGTTTTAAGAAACGAGCAAAAACTACTTTTAATGCGTAGATGCTCTGACCGCTTACTTGGTTTCGTTGATGCCTGCCCCGCGAAGCCTTGGCGAAGTGGGGTCTAAAATTCAATGCTCACAATTAAAACTTAAAAAGCTTATTGAGAAACTACATGTCAAGTATGGCATACTTAAGCAAAAATAGCAATTATTCTTCTTCGTTCCCTGTCTCGCCAGACTCTAGGGCAGAGATTATTTCACCCATATCCCCTTCCAAAATCTTTGGCAGATTATGCCAAGATTTTTTGATGCGATGATCGGTGATGCGGTCTTGTGAAAAATTATATGTGCGGATTTTTTCGGAACGATCGCCGGTGCCAATTTGATTTTTGCGATCCGCGGAATATTTTTTCGCTTCTTTTTCCTCTTCCAGTTGTTGTAATTTCGCCGTTAGAATCATCATCGCTTTTTCTCTATTGGCAAGTTGACTTCGTTCATTAGTCGAACGCACATCAATACCCGTAGGTTTGTGGATTAACCTCACAGCAGTTTCAACTTTATTGACATTCTGTCCACCCTTCCCACCGGAACGAGAATATTCCATTTCGAGGTCTGCCGGATTAATTTCAAAATTAACTTTTTTGCGGATAGGCAATATCGCCACCGATGCGGTCGAAGTATGCACTCGGCCATTTTTTTCGGTCGCCGGTACTCTCTGCACTCGATGTACTCCTGTCTCATATCGTAATTTTTTGTAAACATCTTTCCCTTTAATTTCAAAACTCGCTTCCTTATAGCCAGAGAGGTCACTCTTGGACTCATAATTGGTTTTCCATTGCCACTTTTCTCTTTCGGCAAATTTTTCATACATATGCGCGAGCTCCCAAGCAAAAAGCGAAGCTTCGTCGCCTCCTGCTCCTGCTCTGACCTCCAATACAACTTCCCGCGCCATTTCTTCTTCCTCTATATCTTTCTTTAAAATATCTTCTATTTGTTTTTCAGTCGCTTCCTTTTGCTCTTTTATAGATTTCAATTCTGCTTCTGCCATCTCTTTCAGAGAATTATCTTTTACCAACATTTCTAAAACTTCTTTTTCTTGTTCAATAAGGTGCTCCAAAACACTGGCTAAATAGCTTGTATTATGATTCTTTTTTAATTCTTCTAGATTTAAAGCCATAAAATAAGACCTACTATAAAAAAATTTTGAAAATAAACCTTGCAAGAGCCTTATCCTTATGACCTAACGTAGCAAGGTTTGATTTTCAAAATTTTTATTACTTCTTTGCCTTTACAGCCGCTCGGCGCTTATTGAAACGTTCTACGCGTCCAGCAGTATCCATTATTTTTTCATTGCCAGTATAGAAAGGATGACATTGACTACAGATTTCCATTTTAATTTCGGGCATAGTCGAGCCAACTAGAAAAACAGCCCCACAAGCGCAGGTCGCCTTTGTTTTTAAATCATATTTTGGATGAATATCTTTTTTCATAGCCAGAAAAGTCTATCACAAAATAAAAATTAAAGCAACCTGAAAATTCCTATCTGGTTACTCCATATTGATTTAAGTAATCAATATCGCTTTGAATTTTTGATTTCAAATTAGCCACACTTCTACTATAAGAACACGAGGAGCCTCCGG
This sequence comes from uncultured bacterium, assembly GCA_903895055.1. Lineage (GTDB taxonomy): Bacteria > Patescibacteriota > Minisyncoccia > Phycocordibacterales > UBA9973 > UBA9973. The sequence goes on along the minus strand of CAITSL010000005.1, from coordinate 12,337 downwards.
AACCGTAATATTTGCAAGCAGCTCTATTTTGCGCGCTTTGACTGGTGCCCACACCTCCAAGATCAGTCAGATAAAGAGCGGAAGCGGTAAAAGCATCAGTAGGTGCCCAAGGATTGGCCGGATTCGAACCCGTGATTGCCGAAACTCGAGCATTAAAAAGTTTCCAAGTGGAAGGGATAAATTGTGCCGGCCCCATTGCCCCTCCGTAACCCTTTACTCCGGCGATTGGGCAGGACACAACTGTCTTAAAGGCATTAAATCCCAAAGCATTTGTAATTTCAAGAAAAATAGGCACATCCCGGGTAGGATGCATCAAATTGGACCAAATTTTCCCAGTACTGACACTTACTCCGGCTCCAGTAGAAGAATCCGTCAAATAGCATTTCCCCACATTAGCGCCTAAATTGCTCTCCTGAGTCAAAATAGCCAGCAGGAAAGCTGGGTCTATCCCCGTCTTTGCTGCAGCACTTTGCGCATATTGTAAAGCCACGTCAAAACGAATCGATTGCGCACCTCCCGCCAAATTAAAGAGTCTCGCTTTTATATCCGCCACTCGTTTCTGTCTATCTGCTATGACTGTTTTATAATTTGCTTCTTTCTGTTTTGATATCGTCAATAATTTTTTTTGTTCTGCTTGGCTAGCCGCTACTTTTTTTTGCGCATCTTCAAGCTGCGCTTTGGCGTCGGTCTCGGCATTTTGCTGTTTTTGTAAATCGGCTTTTTGCGCTTCGGTTTGAGTTTTTACACCATTAATAATATCAACTGACGCTTTTACTGCTTGATTGATTGAAGAATACGATTCAATATCGCTATAAAAATCCGAAAGACTATTGTCCGAAAGAATCAGATTAACCAAGCCTTGATTGTCAAATTCATTAATATTGCGCAAAAGTTGGGCCAAGGATTCTTTTTCTCTTTCGATTTTTTGCTCGAGCGATAAAATAGTATTGGTTTTTTCATTGATTGAAACTTTTAGATTCGCTATCGCCAAAGTTCTCGCTTTTATTTTGGCCTTCAGAGCATTGATTTGACCGGTTAAATAATTGATATCTCCGGTAATCGTGCCGGTTTGTTTGGCTTGATCCGCCAGCTGTCCCTCAAGCTGTTGTACTTGAATTAATAATTGATTCAGTTCATTTCGGCAAGCTTGTTTTTGATCGGGCGTAGAATTGTCGGTCAAATCTTTGACACAATCAAAAGCAAAAATTGTCTTGGGCACAATTGTAAAACTAAAAAACACAAATATTGCGACAAAAAAAACCATGGCTATATTCCTAATCGTCATGGTTTTATTGTATCACATTTTTTGAAATTATTTTTTTTCTTCAGTCTTTTCTGCTACAACTTCTCCTTCCGCACCTTCTTCCTCACGCTTTCCTTTCTTTTCAACTTCGATTGCCGATAAGTCAGCAACAGGCGCAACCTCTTCTTTCGGTTCTTCTTTTTGGACTGCGATCGAAGCAACTACTTCATCTGTCTTGGTAATCATTTTAACTCCTTTGGGAAGAATTATTCCTGAAACTAAGATTTGACTATCTAGGCCAACCAAGCTTGAAATGTCAACAATAAAATTGTGTGGAAGATCTGCCGGTAGTGCTTCTACTTCTACTTCATGAAGCACTTTTACCAATGTTCCCAAACCGCTTTTTACTGCTTCAGAAACTCCGGTAAATTCTAGCGGAACTTTAACTTTAATCGCTTTGTTGATATCTATTACCAAAAAATCAACATGAATCGGTTCATCGGTCACAGGGTTCACTTGCACATCATGAATCAGAACATCAATAACCGATGCGGGAGTAGTTATCTTTACTGTGGAAGATTCTCCCGCCTGGCGCCAAATCTTTTTGAAATCAATTTTGGAAATGGAAATCGAAGTGGAAGGATTCTTCATGCCATAAAAAACCGCTGGCAACTCGCCTGATGCTCTCAAATTATCCAAATTTTCCTTTATATCTCGTATTTTTGCGGTTAAAGCTAACATGAAACTAAATATACACGAAAATTAAAAAAATGCAAATTATTTATTTTTTGAAAGGTATTCAAATAAAAGTTTATATTCGTCAGGATGAGAAACCAAATCCTTTCGATTTTCTGCTACCCATTTTTTTAATTCTTGCGTAGGAATATATTTCACAGCGTCTACTTCTTCTTTTTGGAGTTTTAAGGATGACAAATCCAAATCTAGCTTTACTAGATACACATCGTTAATTTCATTATTAAAATAAGCTCTTTCCGGGTAAGCTTTTGATTGTGACACCGTACCAATAAGAATAAATTTATCTGGAGTAAGTTTAATTCCTAATTCTTCTTTGGTTTCTCTTATCGCGCAAGTTATACTATCATCTCCCGTAGATGCATGTCCGGCAGCAGAAATATCCCAACACCCAGGAGATGTCTCCATTGATTTTGAACGGAGCTGCAGGAGTAACCCCCCCCCTCGAATTAATAAACCAAACATGCACTGCCTTGTGCCAATTTGCATCACGATGAATATCAGGCTTGGGTTTCACTTCGCCAGTTTTGTTTCCTTTTTCATCTAAAACATCTATGAGTTCCATTCTTTTATTTTATTCCGTTAAAAAGTTTCAAACGGGATTCGACAACTTGTTCAATCGCAATTACCGCTCCTTTTAGAATTTTATATGGCGCTACTTCTTCTGGATTATTTATTAACGCTTTTTTAACTGCGTCTCTGTATGCAATCCTTATCTCAGTATTTATGTGCACGATATCAATTCCTTCTTTAATACAAGCCACAAAGTCTTCATTTATTGAACCGGAACCTCCATGCAAAACAAGTGGTATGCCCGTCACTTCGCGGATTACTTTTACTCGTTCCGGATGAAGTCTAGGATTACCCCCGCGTACCATACCATGCACGTTGCCCACAGAAGGAGCAAGCAGGTCAATCCCTGTTTGTTCCACAAAATGTTTTGCATCTTCCGGAGTGGTCATTGTCGCCTCACTCACTCCCTCCGGCAATTTATCTAAAATTTTTGACGAAGTGCCGATAAAACCGATCTCGGCTTCAATTAAAATATCTCTATTTTGAATTTTTCCAAGTTCTCGCGCATAATCTACGCATTTTTTTGTAAGCACAATATTTTCTTCAAGCGGTAATTTGACAGCATCAATGATCGCTGCATCATAGCCAGCATCGAGAGCAGCCTTCATGCTTTCAAAACTATAATGATGATCAGCATTTAAAAAGATCGGATAATTATCCCTTTCGCGAATCGCCCGCACTAATGCCACCGCTTCTTCACGGCCCACAAAATCTTCTTCCCCTTCTGAAAGTCCAATGATAATCGGCAAATTCAACTTTTTTGCGGCATTATAAATACCATGCAGGGCTTCCAGATTTGAAATATTAAAATGGCCAATAGCCACGCCCTTTTCATCTGCTTCCTTAATATATTCGCGTAAAGTTTTCATGCTTCTATTTTAACATAAAAATAAAAAAAGTGGCTAATCACAAAAGTGATCAGCCACACTACATCCCATCATTCCGGAGGCTAAAACGATGGGTCATATTTTTGACTAAATGACCATCCAAATTTTTGTTCCAATTCAGAATCGATTTGATCATTGTCATATTCCTGAACTTGTGCCTGTGCCTTGTAGCCTAATTCTGTAGCCACCAAGGTCATAAAGAGGAATAGTGTTTCCATAATTTATTTTTTTAAAAATGAAAAATTTCAAAATATGGAAATAAAAGCGGGAAAACTAGTTTGTATTATTTTTGTCCTCTCTTTCTCAATCTTTCTCATTTTTTCCTTGTGAGAATTAGATTGTTCAGGGTGATTGCCTTGTTTCTTTTTTCTTTCGTCAGGAACATTGCGACGAATTTTGCATGGTGATTTCCCGTTTCCGTTTCCGTTACTGTTTATAGTTCCCATAATTAAAAAATTAAAAAGTTAGGAATTGAAGAACTTAAGGGACCTTTCTATTTTGGCGCCCTTTTTCCATTTAAGATTATATGTGATTTTATAGATTAAGTCAATAGTTCAATTAAAATCTGTTTGGCCATTTGGGGATTTGCCGAACCTTTAGTCTCTTTCATTATTTGCCCTACCAAAGACATAAGCGCGTTTTCTTTTCCGCTTTTGTAATCAGCTACTACTTTTGAATTATTATTTATGATTTTTTGCGCGATTTCTTTCAAAGCCCCCTCATCATTTTTCTGTAATAAATTTTCCTCTGTTGCAATTTTTAGTGGCGATTCATCTTTAACTACTATCATAGCTAAAATATCTTTGGCTGCGCGGGAGGAAATCTTATCTTCTGAAACCAAATAAATAAGCTCAGCAAAATTTTCAGGACTAACGACCCCACCCTTCTCCCTCCCCTTACTAAGGAGAGGGTTGGGGAGGGGTGAATTTTTCCGCAATCCTAAATAGTCTGTTGTGATATAGTTTGAAGCAATTTTTATCTTGTCTGGGTTTAAAAGAATTTTCGCAACTTCTTCAAACCATTTTCCGAGAACGGGATCATTGATATAACTTTCGATATCTTCATCTTTTATGCCAAAATCGGCTTTGTATCGCGCGCGTTTTTCGGCTGGCAATTCTGGCAACTCCTTTTTCATTTTGTCCAAATCGAAAGCTTCGTGGAGTTTCATTTTTGGTAAATCAGGGTCTGGGAAGTATCTGTAGTCATGGCTCGACTCTTTTTTTCTTTGTGAAAATGTTTTTTGTTTGGCATCATCCCAACCCCGTGTTTCCTGTATTATCTCATCCCCTTTTCCTTCTTCTTCTAGTTTTACCATTCTGTCCAATTCGTATTTAATAGCTCGCTCAACACTTTTAAAAGAATTTAGATTTTTTACTTCTACTTTCGTGCCTAATTTCTTCAGATCGGTAGAAACTGAGATATTTGCCTCTACCCGCATTTCACCTTTTTCCATATTGGCATCAGAGACTCCTAGATACCAAAGGATAAGTTGTAATTCTTTGGCAAAACCAGAAGCACTTTTCGCAGCCATTTCATCTGAATCATCAAAAGTTTTTGGTTCTGTGACAAGTTCCATTAATGGTACCCCGGCACGATTAAAGTCAATCAGAGAAAAGCCTGTCCCGCGTAGCTCTAGCGAAGTGGGGTCACCTTCCCGATGCTTGTTGTTGGCAGTGTCTTCTTCCAAATGCATTCGAGTGATATCAAAATCTGCAAGCCTACCCCCTGAGACTATCGGATATTTATATTGTGTAATCTGATACCCTTTTGGAATATCAGGATAAAAATAATTTTTACGGTCAAATTCTGTAAAGTCGGCAATTGTAGCTCCGAGCGCAAGCCCAACTTTTATAACATTTTCTATCGCTTTTTTATTGGGCACCGGCAAAGCCCCCGGGTGTGCCATACACACCGGACAAATATTAACATTGGGCTTTTCTTCGTCGGGATCGTTCTTGCAAGCGCAAAACATCTTGGTATTTGTTGCCAACTCAGCATGTATTTCTAAGCCAATCGTCGGGTAATACTTTTTTGACATAATTTAATTATAACACGATATTTTTTATTTTTTCTTTAAAATTTTAACCAATTCGTCTCTGAATTTTTTTACTGAATTGTCATCGTATAAAGATAGAACAAAAACTTTTTCTCCTAATTTTTCAAATTCTTTTTTCTTTCGATTGATGAAATCAATCGCCCTGAGCGAAGCCGAAGGGTCTTCCATAATCACATCTGATTTCGTCAAAATAATTATTTCTTCTTTTTTGGAAAGACCTTCTTCGCCCAAATTATTTTTTTTATCATAAGTTTCAAGTTCTTTGCGAATTTCTTTGTAAACTTTCATTAAATTTTGATTTTCAAAAGAAATTAAATGCGCCAACATTTTTGTCCTTTTAATATGACGTAAAAATTTTACTCCCAAGCCCTTTCCTTCCGACGCTCCTTCGATAACTCCCGGAATATCGGCAATGATATATCCATAAAAAGCTCCTAGATTTGGATCTAGGGTCGTGAAAGCATAATCCGCCACTTTAGCGTCGGCATTAGTCAGAACATTCAATAGCGATGATTTACCGGCATTAGGAAGCCCCACCAGTCCAATGTCCGCAAAAAGTTCAAGTTCTATATGGAAATTTGCTTTTTCACCCTCTTGCCCCTCTCGTGACTGCAAAGGAGTAACGTTCGTGGAACTTTTAAAATGTTCGTTGCCATAGCCACCATAACCACCTTTGAGCAACATTATTTTTTGCCCATCTTCTAGGAGTTGCCATTTTTCTTCAGTTTCTAAATTTGTAATGATTGATCCGATCGGTAATTCTAAAACTAAATCTTCTCCATTTCCTCCATGAAGACTTTTCTTACCTCCATCTTCTCCGCGAAGAGCACAAAATTCCTTTTTTGATTTATATTGAGCCAGAATTCCCACATCTCGCACCGCAATAACGTAAAAATCTCCACCACGTCCTCCGTCGCCACCAGCCGGCCCACCTTTGGGCACAAATTTTTCTTTCCGCCAACGCACTACGCCGTCGCCGCCACGCCCTGCTTCTGCATATATTTTTATTTCATCTATAAATGCCATAATTAGTTAAAAGTTATAAAGTTTGTAAAGCAAGCTCTGCTAATTTTATCGCTCCTTCTTTTGATTTTGCTACTACCATAAATAAGCCCTTATGGCAAAAAATAGCGTCCGGAACTCCTGAAACTTTTTGAAGCTCTTCTTCCCGCAACCCCGCCCAGGCTTTGGGAAAATTCTTTCGATTCACAAAAGACCTGAAATTATCTCTGACCGCTTCCGCTTCCCAAAACTTTGATTCATCTCCTCTTTGAAAAACAACATAGACGGGCTCCTTAAAACGATTTAAAATTTCTTCATAAGGATATTTTTTATCAAGCATGATAATTCTCTTATCTACGGTGCTTTCGTAAATTTTTATTAAGTCTGCTTCAGCCAAAAGCGTATCTCTTGTCTGAATTATTTCTCGTTTTAAAATTTCTTTTGCAATTACCACACTCTTTTGAAAGATTTCATCCATTTTTGATTTATCTTCACGCCAAGATGGATGCATTGAAAGAAACATGTGCTCTATCAGATAAGGCGTGATTTCGTGTTTTAGTTCAACTAAATTGAGCCCATTGTCGAAAGCATCGATAGGCTCGACTAATTTTTTTTCAATCATTTCTTTCGCTCTTTTGGAACCGGAGATTTCTTCTCCAAATTTTTCCCAGACCAATCCAAAAGAAGAATATTCTATGCCATTTTCGCGTTTACCTGCCCCACCTTTTTGATGATGATCAAAGCGATTTTTCTTTAGGTCATAAACTCCTCCCACATCAAAAACATAATCTCCATTTTTTATGATTTCCTCATCACGAGTACGAATTATTTCTAAGTGTTCACCTTTTTTCTCAAGTATTAGGATTAGAGTTGCGCAAGCAAAAATATCATCCGTATGAAAGGATCCATTATGTGTTATCAGTTTTTTATTTTGGTTCGTCATAAAATTCTTCAAAAAGCTCGTAAAGCCAGCCAATAAATTTATCAAAGAGGATATATCCTATCACAAAAATCAACACTACTAAAGAAAATCTCCAAATTTCACGACTTACGTTGAGTGCGGTAAAACCGAAAAAATATCCTAAAGAGAGCAGTAGGGGCGCCCAAATAATCGTAGAACATATCTCTGCCTTCAAATATTTTCTATAATCTATTTTTTGATAGCCGGAAAAAATAATTACAATATGGTTGAATCCCATAATAAATTTTGAAATAAAAATTGACCAAAATGGTTTTTGTTTAAAACGGGGTGTAATATTGAAAATTCTTTTTTCCATATGTTTCAATAATTTTGTGTTATGCCACTTCTTGTGTACTAAAGTACCGATATAATATCCCAAAAAAGTCTTGATCAGCGCTCCGCCATAAACAAAAATGAGTAAAAATGGAAGGTCTAAAGCTCCCAAGCTTACCAGAATGCCTGAAGCTATTAAAAATATTTCCCCTTCAAAGACTAGTCCAAAAAAAATCAGGACATAAGCCAAGACTTGGTGATGCTCTACTAAGATAGTTAAAAGTTTTACTGTGTGCATACAAATATAATTTTAAAACAAGGCATCTACTACTTCTTTCACCACCAGGCCATCTGCTTTACCTTTTAAATCTTTCATAATAACCGACATCAGTTTCCCTTTTTCTTTTACGTCATTTATGCTAAGTTCTAGTTTTTTTGACAAAGCAATTTTTTCCACTTCACTACGCTCCATCATTTTGGGCAAATAAGCCTCCAAGAGCTCGAGTTCATCCTGTTCTTCTTTTACCAAATCTTCCCTATTCCCTTTTCTAAATTGCTCAATGGAATCTTTTCTTTGCTTGGCAAGACGAGTGATAACCATCAAGGCTTCTTCGTCGGAAAGTATTTCATTTGGTTTCTTATTTTTGGCAACTAGTTCATTGGTAAAAGCGGCTACCATCGCGCGCAAAGCTTTTAATTGAAGCGCATCTTTGGCAAGCATCGCTTCTTTTATTTTATTTTTTATTTGTTCGTGAAGCATAGGTACATTATACCAAAATATGGTAAAATAGAAAGATGCAAAAGATTATCTTTTTTGATACGGAAACGACAGGCAATACCGAGAATGATTTCTTGTGTCAGCTTGCCTATAAGATTTACCCCGAAAAAGGCGGGGTAGATGCCGAGACTTTTTGCGCTTTGTATAAACCAGAAATCAAGATTCCCCCTGAAACTTCCGCTATCCATCACATTACCAATAAAATGGTCGCCGAGATGCCAGTTTTTTCTAAAAGTCCCGATTTTAAAAAAATAAAAGAACTTTTTGAAAATGAAAATAGCGTGGTAGTGGCTCATAACGCCATTTTTGATATCGCCATGCTTGGGAAAGAAGGAGTTGCTCCCAAAAAATTCATCTGTACCCTGCGGCTGGCGCGATATCTTGATCCGGACGGGAAAATCGGAAAATACAATTTGCAATATCTGCGCTATTTGCTCGAGCTGGAAGTGGAAGCGGAAGCTCATGACGCCATGGGTGATGTGCTTGTACTGGAGAAATTATATGAGCGATTGAAGACAAAAGTAATAGAGGAAAATAATTTTGATGAAAATGAAGCAATCGCAAAAATGATCGAGATTTCTTCGCATCCGACGTTATTCAAATATATCAATTTTGGAAAATACAACGGCAAAGAATTGGCAGAAGTCGCAAAAATTGATCCGAGATATTTGGAATGGTTGCTGGCTCAAAAACTTGAGAGCGATCAGATAGACGAAGATTGGATATACACGTTGAAACATTATTTAAATAAATAAATTTTATGCAAAATATTTTATGGATTGTTATAGGAATTTTGGTGGGAGGGATAATCGCCTATTTTCTATTTGGCAAGAAGAAGGAAAACGGTGAGAAAAATGACACCGGCTTGCAACTTATTCTTACCCAATTAAACGAACTCTCCAGAACCGTAGATAATAAAATCGGCCAGTCGCATAAAGAGATGAATGAGAGTTTGCAATTCCATTCTTCCGAATCAAATAAAATAATTCGCGATGTGACCGAAAAATTGACAAGGCTGGATGAGACCAACAAACAAGTAATTTCTTTTGCCGATCAATTGCAAAGCCTGCAGGATATCTTAAAGAATCCAAAACAGCGCGGGATCCTCGGGGAATATTACTTGGAAACAGTTTTAAAAAATGTCCTTCCACCCGGATCCTATCAGATGCAATATGCCTTTCCTGACGGCAACATCGTGGATGCGGTAGTTTTTGTCAAAGATAAAATTATCCCGATCGATTCAAAATTTTCTCTGGAGAATTATAATAAAATGGTGGAAGAAAGAAATCCGGCCGAAAAAAAACGGCTAGAAACTGTTTTCGTAAATGATTTAAAAAATCGCATTACCGAAACGGCTAAATATATCCAGCCCGCCCAAGGCACCACTGATTTTGCATTTATGTTTATTCCTCATGAGGCGATCTATTACGACCTTCTGATAAACAAAGTCGGTTCAGTAGAAGAAAATGCGGAGAATTTGATCCAGCGCGCCGCCGGGAAATATAAAGTTATCATCACTTCCCCTACTTCATTCCTCGCCTATTTACAAACCGTGCTCCAAGGATTGAAAGCGATGCAAATAGAAGAATCCGCCAAAGAAATAATCAAAAAAGTCGGAGACTTGGGAAAACATTTGAAATCGTATGATGAATATCATACTAAACTCGGGAGCGCGCTCGGCACAGTCATAAATCATTACAATACTTCAAACAAAGAGTTAAAAAAAATAGATAAAGATATTTTGCGTATTGCCGGATCCTCTCCGGAACTTTCCGCACTCGAATTGGACAAACCAAAGATTGAAGATTGACAAAACAATTTTTGGGTGTATAATGAAGGTAAATTATAATTCACTTAGTCCTTTAACTTTTCAAAAACCAAAGAGAAATGGCAAAAAAAACTACAAAAGCTGAAATGGAAGACAAAGTAGGCCAAACTGGCACAAAGAACATCGGAGAACCAAAAATTAAGCATGGTGACTTTGTCACTGAGAATCAGCTAATTGCTGACGGATGGAAACGGGATAAAGTGGTCGGGAGAAAGCAAAAACATCAAATTTGGGCGAGGGGAAAGAAAAAGTTAACGTGGAATACCGGCTACGGTCAATGCGCATTCATCTAAATTATTGATGTTTTGAGTTAATGAAAGCGCGAATCTAAACATCATAGATTCGCGCTTCTTTTTTTGATTTTAAATGGAAAAATGATATATTTTTCAGATGGCCTCATCGTCTAACAGTTAGGACACAAGCTTCTCAAGCTTGGAATTCGGGTGCGATTCCCGGTGAGGTCACAAATCGCGCAAAGCAAATTATTGTGGCTCACAGCTTGATTTTTTTGATAAGTATGCTATCATTTTAATGAAGTTGGTTTTTTGATATTTTTAGCTTTGGTTTATTGGGTTATCTTTGTTTCTTGACGGAGATAAAGACCACCTTGTAAATCAAATGCTATATGGAAAAAATGTGTTGGATCACTGCCATTTTGGTAGTTTTACTGCTAATGGCACATTCCGAAAAAATTTTCGGAAGTTTAATGGCTTTTTTAAAAAAGCCTTCAAAGGATGCCCAGTGGGAAAAAGATGGGGCAGATTTAACCTAAATAATCTAAAAATATTGAAAGACCAGAGCTTTTGTCTCTGGTTTTTTTATTCTTTCATCAACCACTCTTTGTCTTGTCGAACGAGAAGTTTTAATTTATTTTCTTGATCTTCCAGTATCGCTTCCGCCGTTCTTTCCATGCGCATTCCTTGCGAACCTTTGATAAAAATAAGGTCGTTTGGTTTAATAAAAGTTTTTAAGAATTCTCCTGTTTCTCTTGAATTCAAAAAATCAAAAACATTATCTCTGTTCATCCCTGCTTCTTTTGCTCCCTCTTTAATATCTTTGGCTCGCTGTCCGACAACGATAAGGATATCGACATTTTCTTTCGCAATTTTCCCGATATTCTCATGAGCTTCTTTTGTGTGTTTGCCCAGTTCGAGCATATCTCCCAAAACAGCGATTTTTCTCCCGCCTGCGCGGGCAGGCCCTTTGTTTTTTACTTCTCCCAATGTCCTAAGTCCTGATTCGGAGGCATAGGGAGAAGAATTGTAAGTATCATCTATAATCAGAGAATCATTTATACCCCTGAGTAATCGCATCCTGCCGGGTGGCACATCATAATTTTTTAGTCTTTCCACGGCATTTAACATATTAAATTTCAAAGCAAAAGAAAGAGCCAGTGAGGCAAGAGAGGCATAAATATGATTTTTGCCAAAAACCCCTTCAATAATCACCGGCAAACTCCTGCCATTTTCATCCACTCTATAAATAATGCCTTTTGGAATATTAGCTTCATCATAAAAAATACTATCTTCAGAACCAAGCAAATCGGCTCCCGGATTAAAACCGTAAGTAATAATTTTGTTTTTGGTTTTATTTTTTATTTCGAGCACTGTTTCATCGTCGGCATTCAAAATAAGAAGACCGTCTTTTTTCAAAGTTTTTACGAGCTGTGCTTTTTCTTCAACCAGCTGTTTCCGAGAATTAAAAAATTCGATATGCACAGGAGTTTCTCCGATGGCTGTGATAATCACCACATCGCTTTTAAGCCAAGAAGCAGTTCTTTTCATGTCGCCCGGTTTCCCGATGCCCACTTCCAGCACCAGCCATTCCGGGTATTTATGAGGAGCAACAAAAAGCCAAAGACCTTTCAAAATATCCGAAAGCCAAATAAGAGGATTGTTCCACCCATTCGGAATTCCGAGGATTGTAAGAGGCAACCCTATCTCACTATTGAAACTTTTTTCGCTTTTGCGAACATAAGCAACC
>CAITSL010000004.1 GCA_903895055.1 uncultured bacterium | reverse complement strand
ATTATTATTTTAGTAATATAAATATATTATCTCACATATGATATATTGCAAGTATAGTGCTGTGGATAACTTTTTGTGCCCGGGGAGAGAATCGAACTCTCATGATGTTGCCATCAATAGATTTTGAGTCTATCGCGTCTACCAATTCCGCCACCCGGGCTTAATTTTTATTTTACTTTAATTTGTGATAAAATACAATCATGTCTAATTTGTATTCCAATTCAATTTTCTGGATCGACACCGATAAAATCAAACCGAACCCTTATCAGCCCAGGCGTGAATTTGATCCTATCCGTTTGGCGGACTTGGCGGAATCTATTAAACAATATGGAGTCTTGCAACCTTTGACTGTGTCTCGGATGGAAGTGGAAAAAGAAGGGGGTGGGCTAGTGACCGAATATGAACTCATCGCCGGAGAACGCAGACTTCGAGCAGCGATGCTGGCACGAGTAACTCAAGTACCGGCCATTATTCGTGTGGGCGATACTTCCATGATGAAGCTCGAACTTGCTATTATTGAAAATTTACAACGTGAGGATTTAAATGTCGTAGATCGTGCCAGAGCATTTTTACAATTAGTGAATGAATTTAAATTTACCCACAATGAAGTGGCCAAAAAAATTGGCAAAAGCAGGGAATACGTTTCCAATTCCATTCGTATTTTGTCTCTACCGGAAGAAATTTTAAATGCCATCTCCGAAGGAAAAATTACCGACGGCCATACCAGACCGCTTCTCATGCTCGCGGATCACCCCGAAGAGCAACTGGTTTTGTTTAAAGAAATTTTATATAAAAAAATTACCGTGCGTGAAGCGGAAAGATTGGCGCGAAAAATCGCATATGATCGAGTGCGCAAGAAAGAATTTATGCCGGACCCGGAGATTTTAGAACTCGAAGGTGAATTCCAGGAAAAACTCGGTACCCGAGTGCATATCGATCGCAAAGAATTGGGCGGACAAATAAAAATCGACTTTTTTTCCAACGAAGATTTACGGACCATTTTGGAGATGATTCAGAAATCAAATATTGAAAAAAAACCGGAAGAAATGCTCGAAAATCATATTGAAAAAATTAATGAAGGAGAACTTAGTAGTCCGACTGCTAAGTCAGAAGAAGTACCTATAGATGACCGAACCAGAGAAGAAATAAAAGACGATGAATCAAAACTCTACGATATTTCAAACTTTAGCATTTAATTACGACCTCCCAAAGGATTTCAGTTTAGAGAGCAAACTATTTTTTTCCAAATAATTTTTGATATGTTTTTTGGCCATGGTGGTTTTAGCATACTCGAGCCATTTGCCGGACGGATGCGCGTCTTTTTTAGTCATGATTTCCACAATATCGCTATTTTTTAATTTGGTAGAAAGAGGCGCTATTTTGTTGTTGATTCTTGCGCCCGAAACATGATCTCCGATATCGGAATGGATATAATAAGCAAAATCTATCGGACTGGAATCTTGGGGCAAATCGATCACGTCTCCAACCGGAGTGAAAACGAAAATGCGGTCGCTAAAAAAGTCCATTTTAATATTTTCCAAAAACTTTTCCGGTTTTTCTTCAAGATGTTTAAGATTTTTCAATTCTTCGATCCATTCAAATTTTGATTTATTGTCCAGAATTTGCTTGTTGCCTTTTTCTTTATAAGCAAAATGCGCGGCAACGCCGTAAGCTGCTTCGGCATTCATCTCTTCGGTGCGAATTTGAATTTCGGCGATTCCGCCTGAACCGGTAAAAACAGTAGTATGTAGTGAGCGATAGCCGTTTAATTTTGGCAGAGCGATATAATCTTTGATTCTATTGGGTAGTGGACGCCAGAGAGAATGAACGATGCCCAAGACTCGATAACAATCTTCCACTGTTTCCACTACGACTCGCAAGGCCACAATGTCGTAGATTCTATCTAGGTCATTGTTATAACGCAAAAGTTTTTGATAGAGACTATATTTATGTTTTATCCGATAATTAATTTCGGAAAATTTTATTTTATTCTTTTTTAATTCTTTTTCTAGCGTCACATGGATTTCCATCAGATATTTTTTATACAATTCTTTTTTCTCATCGAGTAAGGTTGCTATCTCTTTGTATTCTTTTGGATAAGCGTAAGGAAAAGCGGCATCTTCGATTTCTCCTTTCAATTTTCCCATACCGAGGCGATTGGCCAGTGGCGCGTAAACCTCGATAGACTCAAGCGCAATTCTTTTTCGCTTGTCTTCTCGCAAAGAACCCAGGGTGTGAAGATTGTGCAATCGGTCCGCGAATTTTATGATGACTACGCGCAAATCCCGCGCCATCGCGACAAAAAATTTACGCAAACTTTCCACGTGCCTTTGCTCGCCACGATATTTTAAAGTTCCAAGCTTAGTAACACCTTTCACTAATGAAACAATTTCTTCACCAAATTCCTCCGTCAATTTCTTTTCGGTAACTTTAGTATCTTCCAAAGTATCATGCAGAAGTCCCGCGACAATAGTTTTGGTATCCATACCGAGCCGGGCCAGAGTTTTTGCGGTCTCGTACACATGGGTAAAATACGGATCTCCGGTCTCTCTTTTTTGTCCTTCGTGCGCTTCATGCGCAAAATTATAAGCTTTTTCGATAAGCTCCTCTTCTTTTTTATTTAATCCACCCGATGTCTCATCTATTATTTTCTTAATAGTCTGCATTCTAAACATTATATCTCATTTAAGAGATTTTGTTCAACTTATGTGGATTGTGATTCGGACAGGCTTTATTAGAACACCTTTCGGGAATAGTTTTGGTTCCTTCCATCATTAAGCTTCCACAGAGTTTACAAATATTTCCGGTTGGTTTTGCTTTGATCGCGAATTTACAATCAGGATAATTGGAACAAGAATAGAAAATTCCAAATCTTCCGCGTCTTTCAGTAATATTGCCTTTTTGGCATAAAGGACAAATCACTCCAGTGTTTTTTTTGGCTTCCTCGGCTTCATCTTTTTTAATGAATTTACATTTTGGATAGCGGGAACAAGAAATAAATGTACCGGATCCGTCGCGTCTTTCGCGGATTACCAGTTTGCCTCCTTTCTTTTCTCCGCACAACGGGCAAAGCTCGCCGGTCTCAGCTGGACCTTTCAATTCTGTTCCGTCCAACATCAAAGCTCCATCACAATCGGGGTATCGAGAACAAGAATAAAATTTGCCGGCACGAGAAAGTTTTATGATCATTTTACTTCCGCATTTAGGACATTTGATCGTCTCTGGAGCTTCACCTAGATTTGTCGCTTTCTCTAATTTATCTTTTAACGTAACTTCTTTTTGAAAAGGAAGATAAAAATCTTTTAAAGTTTTTAGATATTCGCGTTTACCGGTGGCAATATCGTCCAGCTCATCTTCCATTTCTGCGGTGAAAGTGTCCGAGATGTAATTGGCAAAATTATTTTCCAAAAAAGAAGAGACCACATCACCGACATCAGTAGGGAACAAGGTTTTGCCTTCTTTCCGCACATATTCTCTGTCTTCCAAGGTTTTCATGATGGAGGCATAAGTACTAGGTCTACCTATGTCTCGCGCTTCAAGTTCTTTAATAAGTCCTGCTTCGGTGTATCTGCCTGGTGGTTCGGTAAACTTTTCTTCTTTACTTAATTTTAAAAGTTTTAATTTTTCTTCTATTTCTAATTTTGGCAATTCTACGTCTTCACCTCTAGCATCTCTGTCAACTAAAAGCCAACCATCAAATAACACCCGTGAGCCATTGGCGCTAAAGTCGGGATATTTAGGAACATCAATAATATTTGCAATTACTTTTGTTTTTAATAATTTTGCATCAGCCATTTGGCTGGAAACTGTGCGTTCCCAAATTAAACGATATAATCTTTCTTGTTCGGAAGTTCCAGCAATCTTTACATTGATATGAGTTGGGCGAATTGCCTCGTGGGCTTCTTGAGCATTTTTACTTTTGGTTTTATAGATTCTAGCTTGCGCATATTCTTTTCCGTATTCTTTTTCAATCAGGTTGATTATCGATGCTGTCGCGCTTGCGGCGAGCGTAGTCGAGTCCGTTCTCATATAGGTAATGTGTCCAGCCTCATAAAGTTTCTGCGCGATTTGCATTGTGCGAGAAGGAGAGTATCCAAGTCTAGAACTGGCAGTTTGTTGCAGGGTAGAAGTAGTGAAAGGCGCACGCGGAGATCGTTTTTGCTCTGAACTTTTTATATCTTTTACAAACCACTTTCCTTTTTCGCCATTTTCTACGATACCCTCCATCTCTTCTTGGTTACGCGGTTCTTTAGAACATTCTAAAGTTATTTGGTCTTTTTTCTCTGTTTCAAAAAAACCGGATATCCTCCAAAATTTTTCCGGAATAAACCGCCTGATTTCCCGTTCACGTTCCATGACAATCCGGAGAGCCGGTGATTGGACACGTCCGGCAGAAAGTCCGTAACGAACTTTTTTCCAAATAAGGCCAGATAAATCATAGCCCACCAATCGATCCAGCACCCTGCGGGCTTCTTGAGCTTTCACTAATTTAAGATCAATATCGCGTGGATTTTTTAGAGCTTCTAAAACGGCTTCTTTGGTGATTTCGTGAAAGGCGACTCTTTTGACCGGTACTTTTACTTTGGTGAGTAATTCTTTTAGGTGCCAAGAAATCGCTTCACCTTCACGGTCGGGGTCTGTCGCGAGTAATACTTCGGTGGCTTTGGTGGACAAAGTTTGTAATTCATGGACAACTTTTTCTTTACCCTTAGAAATTTCGTAATGCGGAATAAAACCGCCTTCGATATCAATCGCTTCTTTGTTTGATTTCGGCAAATCGCGAATGTGTCCAACCGAAGCGCGTACGGTGTATGCACCGTCTAAATATTTTTCAATTGTCTTTGCTTTCGATGGTGATTCAACAATCAATAATTTCATAATGTCTCTAGTATTACACGAACATGTATTTTTTTGCAAATTAACTTAATCTTATCTCACCCAATTCTTCTTTGATCAGTCCTTTTATTTCCATCACCGAGAGCAGGGAATTTGATTCTCCGATTGGCATTTTTATGGTGCGAATTAATTCATCCCGAGGCATTGGTTCGCGAAGCAAATTAATTACAATTTTTTCTTCTTTTGATAAATCTTCAAATAATCTCGCTTGCCTGTCTTCTTTTTTTTCTTGTTCGAAACCGAGAGCCTCCAATACATCTTCCGCGCAGGTCACGGGCGTGGCGCCTTGGCGGATTAGTCTATTCGTACCTTTTGAGTTAGGCGAGAAAACTGACCCGGGCACTGCCAGCACGTCTCTATTGTATTCAGTCGCGAGTCGTGCGGTGATCAGCGTGCCGGATTTTTCTTCCGCTTCGATAATCAATGTCGCTTTGGAAATCCCGGCCATCAAACGGTTGCGCATCGGGAAACCCCAAAGAGTTGCTCTGAAATTTGGTTCAAATTCAGAAATTAGACATCCGCCTTTTTCAACGATTTCTTTTGCCAACAAGATATTTGTTTTTGGATGCATCGCTTCATACGACAATCCTGAGCCCGGGAATACTAAAGTTTTTAAACCCGTTACTAAAGCTTTTTTGTGAGCAATAGCGTCCATCCCCAAAGCTAAGCCGGAAACAATTACAATTGGGTAGCCTGCAAGCCCCGCGATTATTTTTTCGCAAACTTCCTTGCCGTAAGAAGTAAAACGGCGCGAACCGACCACGCACAAATAAATCAAATCTTTCGGTGGCAATTCGCCCATAATCCAAAGCTCTTTCGGCGGTTGCGGAATTTCCAAAAGCGCTTTTGGGAATTTCCCTTTTGGTAATTTTTTGATTTCCATTATATATAGTATATAATATGGATATGCTAGATATCAAATTTATCAGGGAGAACAAAGAAATAGTCGAGACAGGCGCAAAAAAGAAGCATATTGAGATTGACATTGAAAAGTTAATTGCGCTGGATGATGAGCGCTTAAAAATCCTGAAAGAAGTGGAGGATATTAGAGGTGAAGTCAATAAAGTTTCAAACGATATTGGACGAAATCAAGATCAGGCTCTTAAAATTCAGTTGATTGAAGAAATGCGCACGGTTAAAGAAGATCTCAAACTTAAAGAAGAAAAATTAAAATCTATCACCCTAGAATGGCAAAAATTAATGTTAAAGGTTCCAAATATTCCTTCGGTTGATACTCCAGTAGGTCCAGATGATACTGGGAATCAAGTGTTAAGGAGTTGGGGAGAAAAACCAGTTTTTGATTTTAAACCTAAAGAACATTTTGAAATTGGAAAAGCATTGGGAATAATCGATACGGAAACAGCTGGAGAAGTTTCAGGGTCAAGGTTCGCGTATTTAAAAGGAGATTTAGTTTTACTGCAATTTGCCTTGCTTCAAATGTGCTGGGAGATTTTAACAAATGAAGAAATTTTAAAAAAAATTGCAATAGAAGCAAATGTTTCAATAAACGTTTCAAAATTTATGCCAGTTTTGCCCCCGGTTTTTGTAAGACCTCTAGTGCAAGTAAAAATGGCTCGTTATATGACACCCGAAGAACATTATATGTTTCCCAATGATGATTTAATGCTAATTGGTAGCGCCGAACATACTCTTGGTGCAATGCATATGAATAAAATTTTTGAAGAAAAAGATTTACCAATTCGATACGCAGGATATTCAACAGCTTTCAGAAGAGAAGCTGGTACGGCAGGGAAAGATACAAATGGAATTTTACGCCAGCATCAATTTGATAAATTAGAAATGGAGGTTTTTTCCTTGCCGGAAAATTCTATGCAAGAACAAAATTTCCTAGTCGCAATTCAAGAATATATATTGAAGACCTTGAACTTGCCTTATCAGGTGGTTGCTGTGTGTACAGGTGATATGGGTTTTCCTGACATGAGACAAATTGATCTTGAAACTTGGATGCCCGGACAAAATTTATATCGAGAAACTCATAGTGCGGATTTTACGGCTGGATTTCAGTCTCGTCGCTTAAACACCAGGGTCAGAAGAGCTAATGGAAAAATCGAGCCGGTACACATGAATGATGCGACAGTTGTTTCTCAAAGACCACTTATTGCAATACTTGAAAACTATCAGGGAAAGGATGGCACAGTAAAAATTCCCGAAGTCCTAAGAAAGTATATGGGAGGCAGAGAATTTATAAAATAAATTATGAAGCAAAATGTTTTAAATTCTTCCAGACTTAGTGAATTTCGCCGAAAAAAACAGAGAATACTTAAAATAAAAATCGGTATTATTTTATTTTTGTTTGTTGCTTTAATCGTAGGTTTGGCATTTATTTCTCGGATTAATAAGTTAAATATCAATCAGATAAATATTTCCGGGAATAAGATTATTGAAACAAAAGATATAGAGAGTGTCGTTAAAAATGACATCTCGGGGCACTATCTATGGCTTTTTCCAAAAACAAATTTTTTAATTTATCCCAAGCGGGGAATAAAGAAAGATTTGGCTTCTCGGTTTAAAAGATTAAAAGATATTTCGGAAAACATCCAAAATGCGAGAACTTTAGAAGTAAATGTATCGGAATATCAAGGAAAATATCTTTGGTGCGGTGTTTTAATACCGGTATTAAACAGCAATCTAAATAATGATAAATGTTATTTTATGGACGATAGCGGATATATTTTTGACGAGGCGCCCTATTTTTCCGGAGAAGTTTATTTTAAGTTTTATGGCAACGGAGGAATGAACGGAGATATCCCAACCGGCACCTACTTTATGAAAGATAAATTCACTGAAATAACTACCCTAAAAGATACTTTAGAAAAATTGGGTTTCAATCCTTCGGATTTCTGGTTGGACAACGACAATGAAGCTGATTTTTCTCTATCAGGGCAACCAATGACAGGTCCTCGTATAATTTTTAAGCTTGACGCAGATTACTCAAAATTAGCCGAAAATTTACAAGCGGCTATTTCGACAGAACCCCTGCACACTGATCTGCAAACAAAACTTGCTTCGCTTTTATACATTGATTTAAGATTTGGCAATAAAGTTTATTATAAATTTCAATGAAAAATTTTTGGGGAAAATTAGATAGGCCGTTTTTTTGCTTAGCGCCAATGTCGGATGTCACCGATATTGCTTTTCGTACTATTTTAGCAAAATACGGTAAGAATCGAGAAAATAAAAATAAAGTTGTTTTTTGGACAGAATTCGTAGCGGCAGATGGCTTATGTAATAAATTAGCTAAAAAAAAGTTATCTCATATTTTAAAATTTAAAGAGCAGGAAAGACCGATTGTGGCTCAAGTTTTCGGTGCTAACCCAGAAAACATGAAAAAAGCTTGCCAATATATTGCAAGTCTGGATTTTGATGGAATTGATATCAATATGGGTTGCCCAGATAAGTCAGTCATCAATCAAGGAGCTGGGGCTGCACTGATAAAAACGCCGGAACTTGCTCGAAAAATTATCAGGGCAGCCATCGAGGGAATAAAATCTGCCGGGAAAAATATCCCCGTTTCTGTTAAAACAAGAATTGGTTTTAATAAAGAAGAAATCGATACTTGGATCCCGGAAATTTTAAAAGAAGATATTTCTGCTCTGACTATTCATTTGCGCACCAAAAAAGAAATGTCCGATGTCCCGGCAAATTGGGATTATATTAAAAAAGTAAAAAAACTTATCGAAAAAAGTGGTAAAGAAATATTGCTCATAGGAAATGGCGACGTCAAAGATTTAGAAGATGCCAAAGAAAAAGCTCTCAAGTATGGTTGTGATGGAATCATGATCGGTAGAGGGGTTTTTGGCAATCCGTGGTTCTTCAATTCAGCTCCTTCCAATTTTGAAAGAAGTTTCATTGAACAAAAATTAGAAGTTTTGATAGAACATACTCAAATTTTTGATAAAGAACTTTTGCAGCCTAAGCATAAGCATTTTGATGTTATGAAGAAGCATTTTAAAGCATATGTGAATGGTTTTGACGGAGCCAAAGAATTACGCATAAAACTTATGGAAACAGAAAACTCAAAAGAAGTAAAAGCAATTGTGGATAACTTTTTGAAATCTCAAAAAATGTGATATAATCTTTCCCAATGTATAGACATAAGGAAACAAAAGACAGAAGAGAAGTAGAGGTCGCTTTATTTTTTGTTTCCAACGAAAGCCCCGATTATGGGGTTTTTATTTTGGCAATTAATCTAAGAAAACATATATGTTATCGATAGAAGGCATAATCGTATCAACAAAAAAAGAATTTCGTGGCCGAATTGAAATTGACCAGAGAAGTGGATTGATCACCAAAGTTGGCGAACCGACCGGCAAAGCTGATATTTTGCTCAAGGATGAATATATATTTCCGGGTTTTATAGATTTACACGTACATGCGCGAGAAGACGTAAGTCACAAAGATGATTACAAAGAAGATTTCGAAACCGCAGGCCAGGCTGCCATCAATGGAGGAGTGGTAGCCTTCGCGGAAATGCCCAATAATCCAATCCCGCTAGTTGACGATAAGACATATCAAGAAAAATATTTACTTACCAAAAAATCCCCGGTGCCGATAATTTTATATGCTGGCATCGGCCCTAACACTAAACCACTTTTAAAAAAAGTTCCGTATAAAGTTTTCATGGGGCGTTCTATTGGTGATATGTATTTTAATACTGAAGAAGATCTTGATCTTGCGCTAGAAAAATACAGAGGATGTTTTATAAGTTTTCATTGTGAAGATCCAAAAATACTGGAAGAACACAGACAAGAAGAAACTCATGAAGCTCGTCGGCCAATCGAAGCAGAGCTAAGAGCTATAAATATAGCGTTAAAAATGATAGAGAAGCATAATCTTTTTGGAAAAATTTGCCATATCTCTACAATAGAAGGTATCGAAAAAATAATAAAAGCAAAAAAGCAGGGAATTAATGTAACGGTGGAAGTTGCTCCGCATCATTTATACTTTGATGAAAGTATGTTTGATGAAAATAATCGAAAAAAACTACAGGTAAATCCACCTATCAGACAAAGTAAGGAAAACCGGCTGGCTTTGATAAAAGCTCTTAGGGATGGCGCAATCGACTATCTGGCAACCGATCATGCGCCTCATACGAAAGAAGAAAAAGAAAAAGGGATTTCCGGAATGCCACATCTCGACACTTATGGTTCATTCACAACTTGGCTTATGAAAGAACACAATTTTACTCCGTTAGATATTGCCCGAATTTGTTCATACAATCCCGGTAATTTTTTAAACAATTTTTCCTTGGGAAAATATAGAGAAATAAAGGAAGGATTTTTTGGGTCACTTACTGTTATTGATATGAAAAAACCCAACAAAATCATCAAATCTGGTTTAAAAACAAAGTGCGGGTGGTCGCCATTTGAAGAAGTTACATTCCCAGGAAGCCCAAAAATTACAATTGTAAAAGGCAAAGTATATGCAAACTAAATCAGATAAATTAATTTTAAAAAGTGGTGAAGTTATACAAGGACGCAGTTTCGGCGCGCCAATTTCCGCATCAGGCGAAGTGGTATTCGCTACCGGCATGGTTGGATACCCGGAGGCTTTAACCGATCCGTCCTTTCGGGGACAAATTTTAGTTCTGACTTCTCCCATGATCGGCAATTACGGAGTCCCTCATAAAAAATATTGGGAATCGAATAAAATTCAGGTTGCTGGGCTAGTTGTTTGCAACTATATCGATACGCCTTCTCATCATACTTCGAAAGAAACTTTGGGAAAATGGTTGAAGAGGTTTAATATTCCGGCGCTGGAAATTAAAGATACCAGAGGTTTAACTCAAAAATTGTGTTCGGACGGAGTGTTGCTTGGAAAAATAATTTGCGGCCTGCCTGCGCAGGCAGGTAAAAATAAAGTAACTTTTGATGATCCGAATGCTCGAAATTTAGTCGCTGAAATTTCCACAAAAAAGATTCGAATGGAAGGGCAAGGGAAAAAGACTATCGTGGTGATTGATTGCGGTATCAAAAAAAATATTGTGAGACAATTAGTTCAAAGAGGATTCAAAGTTGCCGTGGTGCCATACGATACCGATGTAACCAAACTTCTATTTCCCATGGATGCGGTAGTAATTTCAAACGGACCGGGAGATCCGACAAAAGTACATGCCACTATTTTAAATGTTAAGAAAATTATGGCTAAAAAAATTCCTATCTTGGGAATCTGTCTTGGGAATCAGATTCTGGCTCTGGCTTGTGGTGGCACTACTTATAAGCTTCCTTTTGGCCATCGTAGTCAAAATCAACCATGTGTTCTCTCTGGTACCAATAAATGTTATTTGACCACTCAAAATCACGGTTTTGCGGTCAAAAAAATCCCGAAAGATTTTCGAGAATGGTTTTATAATGCTAATGACAATACCAATGAAGGGATCATCCACAAAAGTTTGCCATTTATGTCCGTTCAATTTCACCCGGAAAGTTCTCCCGGACCGCTTGATACCGATTGGATTTTCGATTACTTTTTGAAAAAGGCGGGAGTGAGGTCAAATTCTTTATGAAAAATACAAAAAAATACAAAAAAATATTGGTATTGGGAAGCGGCGCGCTGAAAATCGGCGAAGCAGGGGAATTTGATTATAGTGGCAGCCAAGCGATCAAAGCTCTGAAAGAAGAGAAAATAAAAGTTATTTTGGTGAATCCAAACATCGCAACTTTTCAAACATCGAAAGATTTAGCCGACGAAGTTTATTTTTTGCCGGTAAATGATTATTTTGTGGAGCAAGTCATAAAAAAAGAAAGACCGGATGGAATCATGTTGTCTTTCGGAGGGCAAACTGCGCTCAATTGTGGGCTGGAACTCTCGAAGAGAGGTGTTTTTAAAAAATACAAAGTAAAAGTGCTTGGAACTCCAATTGTCTCAATCATGCTTACCGAAGACAGACAATTTTTTGCGGAACATTTGCGAAGCATCAGTATTCCGGTTCCGGAGAGTGGGTCCGCTACCACCCTAGCTGGCGCAAAAAAGATTGCCGAGAAAATCGGTTTCCCTTTGATGGTTCGCGCAGCTTACGCTCTGGGTGGACAAAAATCCGGCGTGGTTACAAATCATAAACAATTAAAAGAAATTGTCGCTGGAGCGCTCGCTATTTCTCCCCAGGTATTGATTGAAAAATATTTACATCATTTTAAAGAAATAGAATATGAAGTAGTGCGCGATAAATACGGGAACACCATTACGGTGTGCAATATGGAAAATCTTGATCCGCTCGGCATTCATACCGGAGATTCGATTGTGGTTGCTCCGAGTCAGACTCTTTCCAATCTGGAATATCATAAACTGCGAGAAGCAAGCATTAAAATTGTGCAAAGTCTCCAAATTATTGGTGAATGCAATGTCCAGTATGCCTTAAATCCGCACCCAAAAGGAGGAGAACTTGATTATTATGTCATTGAGGTAAATGCTCGACTTTCTCGTTCGAGTGCGCTTGCTTCCAAGGCTACGGGCTATCCGCTGGCTTACGTTGCAGCCAAGCTTGCTCTCGGTAAAAATTTACTTGAAATAAAAAATAAAATTACGGAAGTAACCCAGAGTTTTTTTGAACCGGCGCTTGATTATATCGTAGTTAAAATACCCAGATGGGATTTGGATAAATTCAAAGGTGTTAAATTACAAATAGGTAGTGCAATGAAATCAGTCGGAGAAGTTATGGCGATCGGCCGAAGTTTCGAAGAAGCCTTGCAAAAAGCAATTCGCATGCAATCAGGACAGATCGAGAGCCTCACTGATAGTAATTGCCTAAAAAAAGCGAACAATAAGGAATTGAGAAAACTATTGGCTAGCCCCACTTCCAAAAGAATCTTTGCGGTCGTTTTCTTTATCCAGAAAGGAATGCCCCTCTCCCTTATTTATAAAATGACCGGGATTGATCTCTGGTTCTTGGAAAGAATCAAAGCAATCGTAATGGCGGAGAAAAATTTTGGAATAAAGAAGAAATTGACTCACAACACAATGCTTTCGTTAAAACAGCTTGGTTTTTCCGATAAAAAAATCGGCAAATTGTGTGACAAAAATGAACTTCAAATTCGTAAAATTCGAAAACAAATGAAAATTTTTCCATCAATATTCCAAATCGATACTCTGGCGGGAGAAATTCCAGCCCAAACAAATTATCTCTATCTGACTTATCATGGCAGTCACAATGACGTAGTGCCACTTGGTAAAAATGCTATTATAGTTCTTGGGAGTGGTCCATATCACATTGGTTCGAGTGTCGAATTTGACTGGTCTTGTGTGCATACCGCCATGGCTCTTCGAAGATATCAGAAAGAATCCCTTATTATAAATTGCAATCCAGAGACCGTATCGACTGATTATGATATGTCGGACCGTCTTTATTTTGAAGATCTTTCATACGAGACAGTTTCGGATATTTATGAATTCGAAAGAGTGGGAGGACTAATTGTTTCAGTCGGTGGTCAGCGTCCGAATAATTTAGCCAATAAACTTTCCAAGCAAGGATTTAATATTTTAGGGACAACTGCAGAAAATATCAATCGAGCCGAAGACCGGAATCTTTTCTCGGCGCTTCTGGATAAGCTCAAAATTCTCCAGCCGAAATGGCAAAGTTTTTCCAATATGACCGAAGCCAGGAAATTCATTTCAAAAGAAGGTTTCCCGGTACTGGTCCGGCCCTCTTATGTGCTTTCCGGTTCCGCTATGCGAGTCTGTTATTCAAAATCCGAACTTGCCAACTTTATCAACCAAGCAGCGCTTCTTTCACCCGAATATCCTGTTACCATTTCTAAATTTATTACCAATGCCAAAGAACTTGAATTTGACGCAGTGGCGCAAAGGGGCGAGATCATGGTTTATGCCATTTCCGAACATGTGGAAAATGCCGGAGTACATTCGGGAGATGCGACCATTGTTTTTCCCACCCAGAGAGTTTATGCTTCAACCGAATTTCAATTAAAAGAGATTTCACGAAAAATTGCCAAGGAACTCAATATCACCGGACCCTTCAATATTCAATTTTTAGTGAAAGACAATGTCCCGTATGTGATTGAAGTCAATCTTAGAGCTTCCCGCACTTTTCCGCTTTTGTCCAAAGCGATGAATGTCAATTTCTTGGATATTTCGGTGGATAGTTTTTTTGGAAAAGCAAAAATACATAATTTTGTTTATCCGAAAAGTGTCGTGGTTAAGTCTTCTCAATTTTCTTTTTCTCGTTTACTCGGAGCGGATCCTGTGCTTCGGGTAGAGATGTCTTCTACCGGTGAAGTTGCTTGCTTCGGACGTGATTTCGATGAAGCACTTTTGAAATCAATCCTAAGTACCAATAAATTTGATTTCAAAAAAAGGGGAGTGGTGCTTTCCTTGAGAAGGTTGGTAAATAAAGCCAAGTTTCTGGAAGCGGCGAAGACGATAGCTAAGCTCGGATATCATATTTACGCCACCAATACGACCGCAGAATTTTTAGAAAATAATGGAGTACCGGCAGAAGTTGTACGCAAAGCTTCCGAGAACGCGCCCAATATTCTGGATGTCATCAACAGTCAAAAGATAGCTTTCGTAGTAAATTTAAGCGAGAATTACATTCTTTCCAAAGAAAATAAGCATGTCATCACTGACGGTTTTCGCATTCGCCGGGCGACGGTGGACAATCAGATTCCGCTTTTCACCGATATGCGTTTAGCCCGAGCTTTTATTAAAGCGCTCGCTCGCTATAAATTGGAAGATTTGGAAATTAAGTCTTATAACGAATATTTGAATTAGTAGTATAATATAAAACATCATGCATATACTTTCTACCAATCAGTTTACCAAAGATGAAGTTGAAAAACTTTTATCACGGGCAAGTGAAATGGAAAAATCTTTACTAGATCCAAAAACCAGAACCCTTTTGGCCGGGAAAATTGTTGCTTGTATTTTTTTTGAACCGTCGACTCGCACCCGCTTGTCTTTTGAAACTGCAGCTTTGCGCTTGGGAGCAAATGTAATTTCAGCCGAAAATGCAATGACAAATTCTTCAACTTATAAAGGAGAGATAATCGAAGACACCGCTCGAATGCTTTCTTGTTATGCCGATGCGATTGTCATCCGCCATCCAACTCCAGGTTCTGTGGAGTCCGCCTCTTTGGTTACAGAAACGCCAGTTATCAATGCAGGAGATGGAGGAAACCAGCATCCTACTCAAGCACTGCTTGATTTATATACAATTAAAAAAGAGCTTGGGCGCTTGGATAATTTAAATATTGTATTCGTTGGTGATGTGCTTCATAGTCGAACCTTAAACTCTCTGGTTCCACTGCTGGCGTTTTACCCCGGCAATAAATTCCAATTTATTTCTCCCAAAGAGTTGGCTATTTCAGTTGAGCAAAAAGAAAAACTTATAGAAAAAAATATTGAATTTAGTGAAGGATACAGTCTAGAGAAAGCACTGCCCAATGCCGATGTTGTTTATATGATGCGAGTTCAAAAAGAACGCTTTACTAATCAAAACGAGTACGAAAGAGTCAAAAACTTTTTTATTTTAAAACCGAAACATTTGGATATTATGAAAAAAGAAACGATCATCATGCACCCACTGCCGAGAGTGAATGAAATTGATTATGAGATTGATAAAGACAAACGCGCCGCTTATTTCCGCCAAGCCCAAAATGGTCTCTATGTTCGCATGGCTCTCCTTTTGTATGTTTTTAATCTCTAATATTCGGAAGTCCGACTTCCGAAGTTTTTTTATTTGATATTTTTTGATATACTGTATTTATGTCGGAAAAAAGCTTAGCTTTGTATCGTAAATACAGACCAGCGACTTTTGGTGAGGTTTTAGGGCAAGATCACATTACCAAAGTGCTGGAAAGCTCCATTAAAGATGATAAAGTCTCACATGCTTACCTTTTTGTGGGTTCGCGTGGCACAGGCAAGACCTCTGTAGCCCGTATTTTCGCCAAAGAAATAGGAGTGTCAGTAAATGACCTATATGAGATAGATGCGGCTTCTAATCGTGGCATTGAGGACATAAAAACGCTTCGAGAAGGAGTGCGAGTTTTACCTTTTGATTCAAAATATAAAATATATATTATCGACGAAGTACATATGCTTTCGAAAGACGCTTGGGGCGCAT
>CAITSL010000003.1 GCA_903895055.1 uncultured bacterium | reverse complement strand
GGTAATTGTGGCCGGAACCTTGGATAAGACAACTAATATTCTAACTGCCAAGACAGTAAAGATTGTTACCAAAACCATTACCCCTAAAATCAAAAAGATAACCAAAACTAATTAAATCTATTTTTTTGTTGACAAAAAATTTGAAAGGAGTATACTCTCCTTTGATTGATAGATTGTGTCTTGGATGCACTCCTGTTTATATTATTAGAGCCTTATTATATAAGGCAATAAACTAATTAACTAGTATCCGATTCAAATAATAAAAAGCTAAAAGAGCATCGCTTTTTGCTTTATATTTTTTGTTTATGGAAAATAAACATATGCATAAAGAAGAAGTGCGTCCCAAGAAATTTTTTGGCAGATACAAGAAACCTTTGATCGAATTTCCAAATTTAATCGAAGCGCAGGTGAAATCTTATAAATGGCTGATGGAAGAAGGTATCAAAGAAGTCTTTAAAGAATTTTCCCCGATCATGGATTATTCCGGTAAAAAGTTTCAACTGGAATTCACTTCTTTCTCGCTTGGGGAATCAAAATCGGACGAGAACGAAACCAAGATAAATAAAATCTCATATCAAGGTTCTCTCAAAGCGCGAGTGAAATTAACCAATAAAATATTGGGAACGGTAAAAGAACAAGAAATCTTTATGTCCGACCTTCCTTTAATGACTCCGCATGGTACTTTTATTATTAACGGAGTAGAGCGTGTTATCGTGCCCCAAATCGCGCGTTCTTTCGGCTTCTTTTTTACCGAATCCGAAAGTAAAGGAAAAAGATATTTTGGCGCAAAAATTATTCCGGCCAGAGGGGTTTGGATTGAGATAGAGTCGGAATCAGATGGTGCGATTTATGTCCGAATTGATAAAAAAAGAAAGTTCCCGGTTACTGCCTTGCTCCGAGTGATAGGTTGTGGAAGTAACGAAATGATTTTGAAAGAATTCAGTGGGGACAAATTCTTGGAAGATGCCATTAAGGCTTGTTTGGCGAAAGACGTAGCTAAAACGGAGAACGATGCCTATATCGAAATTTACAAACGATTGCGAGACGGGGATATGGCTACAGCCGACAATGCCAAGGAGTTCATCGATTCTCTGTTTACTACTGAACGATATGATCTTTCTCCAGTCGGAAGGTATCGCTTTAATAAAAGATTTGAAAAAAATATGGATGAAACGGAGCTTGCTCGTCGCACCCTCTCCAAAGAGGATTTGGTGACGGTGATTGTGAATATCATTAAATTGAACAATGATCCTCATTCAAAATCCGACGATATAGACCACTTGGGACAAAGAAGAGTGCGTTTTGTGGGCGAAATGTTGCAACAAAAAATCCGTACCGGTATGATGCAAATTAAGAGAAATATCCAGGACCGCATGTCCATCGTGGATGTGGACACGGCTATGCCAATCCAAATAATTAATCAACGCCCGCTTCAGGCTCGAATCAAAGAATTTTTCACCACCAACCAGCTTTCCCAATTTATGAATCAAGAAAATATTTTGGCGGAAATTGAACATATTCGCTTGCTTTCAGCTTTAGGTCCGGGAGGGTTAACGCGTGAACGAGCCGGGCTTGAAGTACGTGATGTGCATCCATCGCATTACGGTAGAGTGTGTCCTATTCATACTCCTGAAGGACCGAACATTGGACTGATCGTGCATCTGGCCACTTATGCCAGAATTAATGATTTTGGAATTATTGAAACTCCCTACATCAAAGTAAAAAATGGGAAAATTACAGGAGAAGTTGCTTATTTGAATGCGCTCGACGAAGAGAAATGCAGTATTGCTCATGCTGGAATTCCTTATGACAAAAATGGAGTAATTACCGAAAAAAAAGTTGAAGCCCGAATCAAGAATAGTCCGGGAATGGTTTCTCGTGAAGAAGTGGACTATATTGATGTGGCCGCCAACCAAGCTTTTTCTATTGCCACTTCCCTCATTCCCTTTTTAGAGCATGATGATGCTAACCGAGCTTTGATGGGATCAAATATGCAGAAACAAGCGGTACCGTGTGTGATTCCAGAAGCACCATTGGTGGCAACCGGAATTGAAGAGTTGGCCTCTCGCGATTCAGGTAGATTGGTGATAGCAGAAGAAGATGGAATAGTTTCATATCTTGATTCAAAAAAAATAACAGTGAAAGGGAAGAAAGATATTACTTATCCGCTGGTAAATTTTTTAAGAAATAACAATTTTTCTGTTTTCCATCAACGTCCCAGAGTGGACATGGGAGACAAGGTGAAAAAAGGTGACATTATCGCTGATACTACCAGTTCGGTGGATGGACAAATTGCGATTGGACAAAATATTTTTGTCGCTTTCCTATCTTGGTCTGGTTCAAACTACGAAGATGCCATAATTATTTCCGAAAGATTGGTAAAAAAAAGCAAATTCACCTCTGTTTATGTGGAGGAATTTATTTGTACCGTTCGGGACACAAAACTGGGTCCGGAAATAACTACTCGAGACATTCCGAATATCGGAGAAGTTAAATTAAAAGATTTGGACGAAGATGGCGTTGTGCGCATTGGAGCCGAAGTTCGGGAAAATGATATTTTAGTCGGGAAAATTACTCCCAAAGGAGAGACTGAACTTACTCCGGAGGAAAGATTATTGCGTTCCATTTTTGCCGAAAAAGCGCGTGATGTCAAAGATACTTCTCTTCGAATGGAACACGGAAAACGCGGACGGATAATCGGAATCAAAATTTTCTCGCGTGATTTGGGGCATACCTTGGAAGCGGGCATCATCAAGAAAATCGTGATTGAAGTAGCGCAAATTAGAAATATTTCAATCGGAGACAAACTTTCCGGACGTCACGGGAACAAAGGAGTTATCTCAACCATTTTACCGGAAGAGGATATGCCTTATACGGCCGATGGCACACCGGTGGATATAATTTTATCTCCGCTCGGAGTTCCTTCTCGTATGAATTTAGGCCAAATATTAGAAATGCATCTGGGCATGGCGGCCAATACGCTCGGATATCAAGCGATCGTGCCTCCATTTTTGGGTGTCAAACATGAAGAAATTAAAGAAGAATTAAAAAAAGCGGGATTTTCCGACAACGGTAAAATGAAACTTTTTGATGGACGAACAGGAGAGTCTTTTGATCAGGACATTGCGGTTGGTTATATGTATATGTTGAAACTGCATCACATGGTTGAGGACAAAATTCATATGCGTTCTATCGGTCCGTACTCCCTGATTACTCAACAACCACTTGGCGGAAAAGCTCAAGGCGGAGGACAAAGATTCGGAGAAATGGAGGTCTGGGCACTTGAAGGCTACGGCGCCGCTTATACCTTGCGTGAAATGCTAACTATAAAATCTGACGACATTGTCGGCCGGTCTTCTACCTTTGATAATATTATTAAAAATGAACCGATCAAGGCTCCAAATTCTCCAGCTTCCTTTAATGTCATGCTCAATTATTTAAGGGGGCTGGCACTCGATGTGAAGCTTGAGAAATATCTTGATAGGGATAATTAATAATAAAAAAAATAATTTTATGAAAACATTAAACACAACTGATTTTAATCATATCACTCTCAAGTTGGCCTCTCCAGAACAGATCAAAGAATGGTCCTATGGAGAAGTGACCAAGCCGGAAACGATCAATTATCGCACCGGTCGAAGCGAGCGGGGAGGACTTTTCGATGAAAAAATATTTGGACCGGAAAAAGACTATGAATGTTATTGCGGAAAATATCGTCGAATTCGTTATAAAGATATTATCTGCGAAAAATGCGGAGTAGAAGTAACGCGTTCTATCGTGCGCAGGGAGAGAATGGGTCACATTGAACTTTCCACCCCAGTAGCCCATATTTGGTTCTTGCGGGGAGTGCCTTCTCGAATGAGCATCTTGCTCAATATTTCAGTTTCCGATTTGGAAAAAGTGATTTATTTTGCCGGTTATATCATTACCAAAGTTTTTGAAGAAGAAAAAGAGAAAATTTTAGAGAGTCTGGATAAAGAATATAAATCCAAAGTAAAAAATACGAATGATGATGAAACAAAAGAAAAACTGAAATTATTGCTTTCCAGCACCAAAAAAGAAATTGGAGAAATTTATGAAGGGAAAGTTTTGAATGAAATCTCTTTTCATCATTATTCTCTCAAATATGGCACTTGTTTTGAAGCTAACATCGGAGCAGAAGCAATTTATTCTATTTTTAAAAACTTGGATTTAAATAAGTTAAAAATTCACACCGAGAAAATGCTTGAGAAGACCAGCATCGTTGAAAAAGATAAATTACAAAAAAGACTTTCGCTCATTCGGGCCATGATTTACGCCGGCATCAGACCGGAATGGATGTTGCTTACAGCTATCCCGATTATTCCACCAGTTTTGCGTCCGATGGTGGCACTCGATGGAGGACGTCACGCGACTTCTGATTTAAATGATCTTTATCGTCGGGTAATAAATAGAAATAATCGTTTGAAGAAATTAAAAGAAATAAACGCGCCGGATGTAATCTTACGAAATGAAAAAAGAATTATCCAAGAAGCAGTGGATGCCCTGATTGATAACTCCATCGCCAAACAAAACGACAATGTGGCGATGAGTCAATCTCAAAAACGCGCTCTGAAATCTCTTTCCGATAATTTAAAATCAAAACAAGGACTTTTCCGACAAAATTTGCTTGGGAAACGAGTGGATTATTCAGGACGTTCTGTTATTGTGGTTGGTCCGGAATTAAAGCTTAACCAATGTGGGCTTCCAAAACATATGGCGCTGGAACTTTTCCGTCCTTTTGTAATTTCTAAAATACTGCAAGCGGAAATTGCCTTTAATATTCGGGGAGCCAACAAACTGATCGAAGAACAAACTCCGGAAGT
This sequence comes from uncultured bacterium, assembly GCA_903895055.1. GTDB lineage: Bacteria > Patescibacteriota > Minisyncoccia > Phycocordibacterales > UBA9973 > UBA9973. Next base: position 3,743 of record CAITSL010000003.1, on the reverse strand, counting down.
TTGGGCAATGTTGGAAGAAGTGATTCAAGGGAAATATGTATTATTGAACCGCGCGCCAACCTTGCATCGACTCGGAATTCAAGCTTTCAATCCTATTTTAATTGAAGGAAATGCCATTCAAGTGCACCCTCTTGTCTGTCAGGCTTTTAACGCTGACTTTGACGGAGACCAAATGGCAGTCTATGTGCCTCTTTCAGAAGAAGCCCAGGGAGAGGCGAGAGACTTGATGGCTGCCAATAAAAATTTACTGAAACCGCAAAACGGAGATCCGATTGTGCATCCAAGTAAAGATATCGTTCTCGGAGCTTATTGGATGACGAAATCTATGGATGGGGAAATAGGCGAAGGGAAATATTTTTCCAGTCCTAACGCGGCTGTAACCGCGTATGAATATGGCATCGTATCTCTTCGAGCAAAGATTAAAGTGATGGCGACAGATTCTTTCAAATATAAAAATTTTAATGAAAAAATCTTTGAAACCACGGTCGGCAAAATTCTCTTTAATAGTATATTGCCCTCTGATTTTTCATATGTTACCGATGAAATGACTCAAAAAAGATTATCGGCCCTGGTGGACGAACTGATTGTGCACTATGGAGTTGACAATACTCCGCCAGTTCTCGACAAGATAAAAGAATTTGGCTACAAGTATGCTACCGTTTCAGGTACTACTTGGGGTTTTGATAACATAAAAGTGCCGGAAGAAAAACCAAAAATTATCGCAGAAGGAAAGAAAAAAGAAGAACAAGTAATTTCCGAGTGGAGCGAAGGGCTACTTTCGGAAGAAGAAAGATATGAAAAAATCATTGAAATTTGGACTCAAGTAAAAAAAGAAATAGAAAAAGTCTTGCCGGACACTCTTCCCAAAAATGGTTCCACTTATGATTTATTTACTTCCAAAGCGAGAGGGGATATGACCAGCTTAACTCAAATGACTGGGATGAAAGGTTTAATTCAAAATAACCAAGGTAGAATTTTGGAATTCCCGATTATTCCTTGCTATCAAGAAGGACTTTCTCCGATTGAATATTTCGTTACTACTCACGGAGCTCGCAAGGGTGCTTCAGATACCGCCTTAAATACTGCCAAAGCAGGGTACCTCACCCGTAGACTCGTTGATGTGGCGCAAGATGTCGTTATTACCGAAGAGGATTGTGGTACGAAAGAAGGGAAAACTGTCCGCAAAGAAAATATTTCCGGAATTGAAATTCCTCTTTCCAAAAACATTCGTGGTAGAATTTTGGCGGAAGACCTAAAAGATAAAAATGGAAATGTGATATACAAAAAAGGATTTTTAATTACCAAAGAAGAAGCTTACAATATTGAAAAGAAAGGTTTTACGGAAGCTTTTGTCCGTTCACCTCTTACTTGTCGTACTATTCATGGCTTGTGTCAAAAATGTTATGGTCTTGATTTAGGTAGAAATCACTTGGTTAATTTGGGGGAAGCGGTCGGGATTATCGCGGCACAAGCGATCGGTGAACCTGGTACTCAGCTTACTCTCCGAACCTTCCATGCTGGAGGAGTGGCAGGTACTGATATCACCACGGGGTTGCCCCGAGTGGAAGAAATTTTTGAAAGACGTATTCCCAAAAATCCAGCTATTGTTTCGGAAACTGATGGAGAAATAATCGAAATCAAAGATAAAGACGGAAAAGAAAAAATAATGAAAGTACTTTCTGACAAAAACGTAGATGGCAAAAATGACAGTAAGACAAACGAAATCGAATATATAATTCCATTTAACAGAATTTCCTTAGTAAAAACTGGCGATAAAATCAAAAAAGGCGAAATTCTGACAAATGGCTCGGCGGATATTGCGGAAATATTTAAATTTGGAGGTAAAGAATTGGTGGAAGAGTATATTATTCGAGAAATAAATAAAGTTTACGAATTACAGAGTGCCTCTATTTCCAGGAAACATACCGAAATAATTATTCGTCAAATGTTTTCGAGGAGGAAAATAAAAGAATCGGGCGAAACCAATTTCTCTAACGGAGATATTGTAGAAAATACCGCTTTCATCGAGGAAAACAATCGAATTATTAAAATCGGGAAAAAAGAAGCCAAAGCGGAAACGGTAGTGCTCGGAATTACCGAAGTTTCACTGCGCACCAAGAGCTGGCTCTCGGCCGCTTCATTCCAAAATACCAATCGCGTCTTGATCGAAAATGCAATCAAAGGTGGAGTGGATTCTCTTCGAGGTTTGAAAGAAAATGTAATTATCGGACGTTTAATTCCAGCCGGAACAGGATTTAAAAATAAGGAAACTGTTTCCGAAGACGAATAATAAATATATGACCTCTCCTGTCCAACAAATTAAGGAGAGACTTTCAATCGAAGACGTAGTCTCTTCTTATATAAAGCTCGAACGCGCCGGCGCAAATTTAAAAGCTCGGTGTCCATTTCACAATGAAAAAACACCTTCTTTTTTCGTTTCGGTTGACCGGGGGTCCTATTATTGTTTCGGTTGCGGAGCAAAGGGCGATATCTTTACTTTTGTGGAAGAATTTGAGGGTCTTGATTTTAAAGGCGCACTTAAATTACTGGCCGGTAGAGCGGGAGTTCCGCTTCCGGAATACAATAAAGAAAAAGAAAGCGAAAAAGAGAAATTATATCGGGCGATGGAAGAGGCGACAAAATTTTTTGAAAATAATTTAACAAAAAACAAATCAGTTCTAGATTATTTAAAATCTCGCGGGTTGACGGATGCTTCTATTTTTGACTTCAAAATCGGATTTGCTAAAGACGAATGGCGAGAACTCTATAATTATTTGAAAATAAAAAATTTCAGCGATAAGGAAATAGAACTTGCCGGCCTAGCCAAAAGGCCTGATGATAAAAACAAAGCCATGTATGATCGTTTTCGTGGGCGTATCATGTTCCCCATAAGTGATTCAAGTGGACGGATAATCGCTTTTTCGGGTAGACTCTTTGAGGAATCTGTCCCGACCAAAGTCGGGACTCCGACTGTGGTCGGAGCGAAATATTTAAATAGTCCTGATACTCCTATCTTTTCCAAATCATCGGTACTTTATGGCCTGGACAAAGCGAAAGAATCAATTCGCAAAAATAATTTTTCCATTTTAGTCGAGGGTCAGTTTGATTTGGTTTTGTCGCATCAAGCAGGATTTAAAAATACCGTAGCCACTTCCGGTACTGCCCTATCAGACTCAACTCTTTCCAAAGAAAATTTAGTTTCAAATTTGGGTTTGATTCGAAGACTTTCCGGCAATATTGTGCTGGCATTTGATGCCGATAAAGCCGGGGTGAATGCTGCCAATCGGGCAAGTAAGATTGCCTTGTCCTTAGGTATGGATGTAAAAGTGGCCTCCTTACCCGAGGGGATTGATCCGGCAGATTTAATTTCTCAATCCGGAGCGGATGCGTGGCATGAAGCAATCCGTAATTCCAAACACATTATTGAATTTTTACTAAACAGGATTTTGAATAATAAAACAAAAAATGATCCTCGATATATTGGAAGAGAAATCAAAGAGAAAATATTGCCTTATCTGGATGCAATCAATAGCTCCATAGAGAAGGCTCATTTTATAAAATTAATCAGCGACAGGGCGCAAATTCCCGAAAATGCCTTGAAGGATGATCTAAAAAAAGTTGGAGAAGAACAAAAATTTGAAAAAAAAGAAATAGAAAAAGCAAAAGAGGTAGAAAATAAGATGTTTCGAAAAGATTATATTGAACGTAGATTGCTCGGGATAATTCTTTGGCAAAAAACTCTT
>CAITSL010000002.1 GCA_903895055.1 uncultured bacterium | reverse complement strand
GTGAATTTCATAAATTTAATAAATATGGGACAAGGACTGGTTGGAAAAAATATAAAAATTGGTATTATAGAACCGGTGTTGATGCTACTTCTCTATCTAATTTTGTAAAAATAATAGAACAAAATTTACACGTTTAATTTTTAAAAAGATAATTTTTATGAAAAAAAATAAAAAATTACAAATCAAAAAAGAATACCTTGTTATTGGCAGTAATAATTTTTGGTATGCTTCTTGCGATACATCAAAAGAAGCAAAACAAATTAAAAAAGAAGTAATGAAAGAACCAAAAGATGAAGTAAATTATAATTATGGAAACGATGAACAATGTCTCTCATATCATCCCCTTAAGCCAGAAGTGGTTTATATTTATGAGGCCAAAGAGCTTTTAGAAGAAGCCAAACACAAAGTCGAAGAATTGATAGAAAATAATCAGCAATAAAAAAAGGCTGAACGACAACGTTCAGCCTTTTGGATCGTAAAACTGGCTATATTTCGCTTTTGGCCAGAGTCAAATTAAGTCTTTTAAATATTCCTTTTGTCAGGGTGGATTGCTGTTTTCCGTTTGCCGAGAATTCTACACGGCGCAGTGTTGAACCATATCCTCCTTGCTCTGCCGGAATATTTTTATTATGAATTCCACTCTCTTTCAGGAAACCACTCAGCTCTTCGGCTTTTTTGGCAGTGGTCAATACGTGCACTTTTTTAGCGTTTTTCATAGGTACAGTTTTTCTCCATCCTAGCACGAATTTTTTATTTGACCTAGAATGGCTTTTACAAATAAAAGGAAGGGTATATAATATAAATATTGTTTATTAGATAATTAAAAACAAGAATGTTTTTATGAAAAAAGGTCTAACTTCGGAATTGATTCTAGTGTTAGTGTCGGTATCGATGCTGATAACTGTTTCTTTAGCGCTGAATGAATTTATTTCGTTGTTTGTTAGTTAAAAATAAAATCTATCTGCGTTCTCGTCGGTCGTATTCATCGTCATCATCTTTTGTCTTTTCTTTTTCGTCTTCTTCCAATTTGGTACCGCAATTTTGGCAAACATCGCCGTATTGGCGAATCCCGCACTTGGGGCAGACATTGTCTTCCTCTATTTTTTCCTCTTCTCCATTCTCGTTTTCTTCTTCGTCGTACATTCCGTTATCATACAAAATTTGTGAGAATTAATCAATCAGTATATAATGAAAACTGGTATATTTAACATGGAAGAAACGAAAACTCAAATTTTAATTATCGATCTAGGGTCTCAGTACACGGAAGTGATTAGGCGCTCCCTACGCTATTTGGGCTTTAAATCAGTTATTTTGGCACCCGAGAAATCTTTGGAGTGGATAGAGAACAATACCCCGAAAGGCATTATTCTTTCCGGTGGAAGCGCAAGCGTTTACGACCTCGATGCGCCAAAAATTCCGAAAAAAATTCTTGATTTTGGGATTCCGATTTTAGGCATCTGTTTTGGCATGCAATGGCTGGCGTACGAAAGTGATAAGAGTGCCATCGAGAAAGTGAAAGAAGGCAAGTCATACGGCCCGGTGGAAATAAATTTTAATCAAAATAATAAAAGCGCGCTTTTTGAAAATTTAAAAGAGCAGATCAATGCCTGGTCGAGCCACGGAGATTCGGTCGGGAAAGCGCCCAAGGATTTTTTGATTACCGCCACTTCTAAAGAGGGCTCTGTGATCGAAGCGATGGAATGTGTAGAGAAAAGACTTTACGCGGTGCAATTTCACCCGGAGGTTGAACAAACCGAAGATGAAAATATTATTTTAAACAATTTTGCCGGGGAAATTTGCGAATGCGTAAAAGATTATTCCAAAAAAGATTTGATCCGAGAGATAGAAGAAAATACCAAAAAATTATTGGGCACCGGAGTGGCCATTATCGGGGTTTCAGGGGGAGTGGATTCCACCACGCTGGCATCAATCCTGGCGCCTAAACTGAAAGACCAATTAAAAGCCTTTTTTATCGACACCGGCGGAATGCGTAAAGGAGAAATAGAGAAAGTTAAAGAGATTGCCGTCAAAGCAGCAATAAATTTGCAAATAATCGACAAGTATAAAGAAAAATTTATCAGAGAAGTTGGCAAAACGACAGATGCTGAAGAAAAACGAGCCAAATTCAGGGCCGTGTATGGAGAAGTTTTCCAAGAAGTGGCCAAGAGTTTTAAGGCGACTCATATGATCCAAGGGACGCTGGCGACCGATCTGATCGAGTCCGGGAGCGCTGGCAATTCAGCTTTGATCAAAACGCATCACAACGTAGACTTAAATTTGGGACTGAAAGAAATCTCTCCCCTGAATGATCTTTTCAAATTTGAAGTGCGGGAATTGGCGCGCGAATTTGGCTTGGAAGAATTGGTTTCAAAAAGACAACCTTTTCCCGGTCCCGGACTTTATTTGAGAGTTATCGGAGTGCCGGTAACGGAAGAGCTTTTGGAAATTGTGCGGGAAGCGGACCATGAAGTAACCGAGATTTTGAAAAAGCATGGAATCTATGACAAAATTTCTCAGACTATCGTGGCGCTTTTGGGAGTGAAAACGGTCGGAGTGAAAGGCGACGGCAGAGTTTACGGATATACTCTCGTAGTGCGCACGGTAGAAACGGCTGATTTTATGACGGTGAAAGGTTTTTATTTGACGCCGGAAATTTGCGAAGAGATATCAAGCGCGCTGGTGAAACATCCGAAAATCGTGCGAGTGATGTACGACTGGACCAGCAAACCTCCAGCTACTACCGAATTTGAATAAATTGTGCTATGATTAAAGTAGATTATTATTAACTTGTCCCGCCATCGGCGTGGATTAATTTTAAAAAAATATGGCAACATCAGCATTTATGAAGCCTCTTAATATCAGTGCAGACTTGGCGCAAGTAGTCGGGAAAGGTCCGATGCCAAGATCTGAAGTTGTTAAGAAACTTTGGGTTTACATTAAGAAAAATAATCTTCAGGATCCGAAAGCGAAGAGGAATATCGTTGCAGACGAAAGTCTTAAAAAAGTATTTGGCGGAAAGGCTGTGGTGGATATGTTTGAAATGACCAAATTGGTCTCAAAACATCTATCCTAATACTGAAGTAGCAACAGCTACGCTAAAGTATTGAAATAATTTTTAAAAGAGCCCTACGGGGCTCTTTTAGTTTCTGGACAGCTAGTATTTTTTAATCTCTAATTCGCGCGAATAAGCGAATGGTGCTATCGTGTTTTTTAAACTTTTGATATAATTAAATTATGAACGAGAAAGAACTCGAAAAAACCTTAAAAGCGATTGCAAATAAACGCAGAGTTGCAATTTTGAAGTACTTAAAATACACAGGCAAAGCATCGGTAGGGGAAATTGCAGAAGCAATTAAATTATCTTTTAAAGCCACCTCGAAACATCTTTTGATTCTTTCCAATGCAGATATAGTCGAAAAAGAACAAGTGAGTCTTGCGGTACTTTATTTTTTGCCAAAAAGTAATCACCCAGTAGTTTCTAAGCTATTATCAATTATTTAAGTATTCTCTAATTCGCGCGAATAGGCGAATAGTTCCCAATGTTGAGTTTTACCCAAAAGGAAATAGCTCTGATGCAGAAATTAAATACACCGGCGAAGGTGCAGGATTTTTTGAATGCTCTAGCTTTTAATTTTGAAGAGAAAGGGGAGACGTTAAAATCTCCGATTAGAGTTCTGAGAGAAAAAAAAGCGCATTGCCTAGAGGGCGCAATCTTTGGCGCTTATATTTTATCCCTGCACGGGCACAAACCCCTTATTTTACACCTAGAAACTACTAAAGATGATTTTGATCATGTGATAGCTCTTTTCCAGAAGCAAGGCTTCTGGGGAGCATTGTCCAAGACCAATCATGCCGTCTTGCGCTATCGTGAACCGGTATATAAAAACACTCGGGAACTTGTAATGTCGTATTTTCATGAATATTTCTTGGATAATGGTGCAAAAACTTTGCGGAAATATTCTGCACCCCTTGATTTGAGCAAATTCAAAAAAGATTGGGAGGTTTCCGAAAAAGATTTATGGGAAATAGATAAAAAATTAGACAAAATCAAACATTATGACATTGCGCCGAAAAAAGTTTTCCGAAATCTCCGCAAAGCGGAAAAAATAGAGCGGGAGGCAGGTAAAATTGTGGAATATAGGAAAAAGAAGTAATATAAAACCATGGAGATTGAATACGAAGCGACGTTTCCCAATATAAATAAAGACGAAATCAGAGAAAAGCTCCGAAAAGCTGGGGCCGAGCTTATCCGCCCAGAATTTTTGCAAAGGAGAGTGCCTTTTGATTTGCCGAAAGAAAAATATTCAAAAGACAAATTTGCTCGAGTGCGAGATGAAGGAGATAAAATAACTCTAAGTTTTAAATCATTTGAAGGTGAAAGGATTGAAGATCAAAAAGAAATATGTCTCAAGATAGACAATTTTGATAATGCAGTAGAACTTTTGGAACAAATTGGATGTAAAAGAAAATCATATCAAGAAAGCAAAAGAGAACTTTGGAAATTGGATGGAGTGGAGATAATGATAGACGAATGGCCGTTTCTGGAGCCACTTGTGGAAGTGGAAGGGAAATCGGAGGAAATGGTAAAAAAAGTTTCGGAAAAACTTGGATTTGATTATTCCGAAGCTCTTTTTTGCCCAGTCACAAAGTTATATCAAATGAAATACAATGTTACCACTGAGAAAGTAAACAAAAATACACCCAGAATAGTTTTTGATATGGAAAATCCATTTATAAAATAAATAAATAATTTTATGAAATTAATCTCAATAAATATAGAAAACAATTTGCATACGGAGACGGTCTTGGCGCTTCTTAGAAAAGAAAAGCCCGATGTGGTTTGCCTGCAAGAGCTTTTGGAAGAAGATTTTGATTTTTATAAAAAAGAACTGGGTTTTGAGGGGGTTCATCAAGTATGGAGTTATTGGAATAATCAGAAAAACTATCCGCAACTGACAGGCAAGAGACAAGGAGTGGCTATTTTTGCAAAAAAGATTGTTGATTCCGGAAGTGTTTTTTATATTGGGAATGAAGAAAATATGTCTAAACCATTTGATGAGTATTTGGCAAAAGAATATTCCCAAAAAAATAGGGCTTTAGCGTGGGCAAACGTTCAAGGTGATGAGGGAAAACCGTTTAGATTTATCACAACCCAACTACCAGTAACGCACGAAGGCGAAGTGACTGCAGTGCAAATTGAAGCGATAGAAGCCCTCTTGAGAGAATTAAAAAATCTTGGAGAATTTGTCTTATGTGGTGATACCAATGCTCCACGGGGGAGAGAAGCGTTCAGCCGTTTGGCAGAAAAATATAAAGATAATATTCCACTCGAATACAAAACGAGCATTGATCAAAATCTGCATAAAGTTAAGGGCATCCAGTTTATGGTAGATTGTCTTTTCACTACTTCCAGTTATAAGGCTTCGAATGTAAGATTAGTAGATGGTGTTAGCGACCATATGGCAGTGGTTGCTGAAATAAATAAATATTTATGATAAAAGCAATTGCATTTGACTACGGGGGAGTCGTAGAAATAAAAGATGGGGACATAATACAAGAAATAGCAGACTATTTGCATGTTCCTAAAAGTAATTGGCAAAGTGTTTATTATACTCTCAATCATTTGTCCAATGTTGGTAATAAAAGTTGGAAAGATACTGCCACTCTTGTAGCCGAAAAATTCGGAGCAACCGATATCCAAATCTCTCATATTCAGAATTTAATAAAAGAAGATGGAAAAACAAGAAGAGTAAATTCTGAGCTTGTAGAAATAATAAAAGGTTTAAGAAATAACAACTATAAAATTGCCTTGTTAAGTAATAATGTTACTGAGTTGAGGCAAAGACTCGAAAATCAAAATATGATCAATTTGTTTGACGAGGTAATAATATCTGCCGAGGTGGGTCATCAAAAACCTTCACCTGAAATTTTTGAACATTTATTTAAGAGATTGGACATTAAAGCAGACGAGATTGTGTTTGTAGATGATACGGAAAAATCACTAGAAGGAGCAGAAAAAATCGGCTATGTTCCTATTTTGTTTAAAGGCAATCAAAAACTAAAAGAAGAATTAGAAAAATTAGATATAAAATTATGACCAACATACCCTCTAAAAGATTAGTGCTGGTGCAAATATTTTTGATTTTTATCTTGCCGGTGTTTTTGATTTACTTCAATATCTTGCCGATCAGCTGGCGGATGATTCTGCTCGCTATTTGCGCCCTCGTTATTTACGGGATTATTACCCGGGAAAAATGGGGCTGGGAAGATGTCGGATTACATCATCATAATTACAAAAAAGCGATACCATTTTACGCGTCTTTTGCTCTTTTGGGTGTATTGATTCTTTTTTTTATCAACCATCAAATAAATATGCCAGAC
>CAITSL010000001.1 GCA_903895055.1 uncultured bacterium | reverse complement strand
GGACTTCCACTCGGGAATCTAACTTCTCAACTCTTAGTAAATATTTATATGAATGAATTTGACCAATTCGTGAAAAGAGAATTAAAAGTAAAATATTATATAAGATATGCTGATGATTTTGTCATATTGTCGCAAGGCAAAAAATACTTGGAAGATATTTTAGAACAAATGAAAAAATTTTTAGAAAAAAATTTAAAATTGATGATGCATCCTGATAAAGTTTTTATCAAAACAATTTTCTCTGGGGTAGATTTCTTGGGTTGGGTTCAATTTTCGAAACATAGAGTGTTGAGGGCAGCGACCAAAAAAAGAATGTTTAGGAATCTTGAGAAAAATCAAAAGCCCAATACAGTTTCTTCATATTTTGGGATGTTAAGCCATGGAAATGGACACAAAATAGAAATTCGGATAGCGAAAATGTTTGCTTAATGATATTATTTTAGATATAAATGAAAAATTTTTATCAAAAAGGATTCACGCTACTGGAAGTTACTATTGTCATCGCGATCATTATCATCATGGTTTTGATTATCTCGCCTCAGTTTTCCAAAATAAGAAATATGCAAACATTGAAAAGCGCCGGAGGGGATATGGTTTCAACCTTGAATCAAGCGCAATCGCAAACTCGCGCCTCGCTTAATTCGTCAAATTATGGCGTGCATTTCCAATCAAATCAAATTATAATATTCAAAGGCACTGTTTTTTCTTCAGGTGATTCCAACAATAAAACTATAAGTATCATTTCTCCCGCTACGATTTCTAATGTTACTTTAAATGGTGTAAGCGGAACTACTGGAGATGTTTATTTCAATCGATTAACCGGCCTGCCGAGTGTTACCGGAACTGTGACTATCTCAATCCCGAACAATGCCAGTCTGATAAAAACAATCACTATTTCCGCTACGGGTGAAGCTAGTATAAATTAAACAAAATATATGGAGGGGAAAAATAAAAAAAATAAGGGTTTTATGATGGTAGAGACTGTGGTGGCGACCGCTATTATTGTTGCTTCGATGTTGGCCATAATGTCAGTCGCGACCAAAACGATAACTTTTTCTCGTCAGTCTTTTCATGCTACTCAAGCGACCTTTTTATTAGAAGAAGGTGCGGAAGCAGTCAGAATGAATCGAGATAATTCTTGGACTAACAATATCGCCAATTTAACTGTGGGCACGAATTATTGTTTTTATTTTAACAATACAACCTGGATTTTACAGACTAGTGGTTGTACCACAACAGGAATTTTTACCCGCACGGTCACAGTGGCCAATGTGAATCGCAATGCGACTACCGGAGATATCGCGACTTCTGGGACACTTGATGCTGGAACAAAATTAATTACGGTGACGGTTTCTTGGAAAGAGGGAGGAAATACCATAATCAAAACATTACCATTTTATATATCAAATATTTTTTCAACCTAATGCAAAAAAAGATAAAAACAAACAAAGGCGAGTCGATTGTTGAAACACTTTTTTATATTGTTCTTTTTGTTATGTTTTCTATCGTGATAATAAATGCCATCATTACCATGATGAAATCTTTCAAACAAACAGCCATCGAGAGGGAGTTAACACAAAGTGGCACAATTATGGAAACAATTTCTCGGGACATCAAAGGGGCCTATAGTATTTCCGCTTCTTCTACTTCCTCAGACCTTATTTTAAATATGAATTCTGCCGGGAATCAAACAATTGAATTTAATGGAACGACTCTTCCAAATATTGTATTGAAACAAAATGGTTCAATCATCGGCAACTTAAATGCGCCAAATATTTCAGTAACAAATATTTCTTTCACTTCAATAAGCACAACCAAGGGCCAGGCGATAAGAATCATTTTGTCGGTAAAATCAAATGAAGATCCGCTGGGTGACATAGAAACATTGAATGATACGGTTGTTTTGAGAGAAGCCTACTAAATCAATTATGAATTACGAATTAGAAATTATGAAACAACAAACAAAAATAAAAAAGAATTCCGGGTCAGCCATGATGATTGCTATTATCTTTTTTCTCTTTATTTCCTTGGTTATAATCTCTGGGCTGGTTTCACCCACGGTGCGAGAATATCAAAATTCCAGCGTAAATCTCAAATCAAAGAATTCTTATTATTTGGCGGAGTCAGGGGTGGAAGATGCGATGTATCGAATTGCGACCGGTAAGACGATAGGCACGAGCGAAACAATCACACTCGGTTCCAATTCGGAAACTACTTCTATCACGACGACAGGCAGCAATCAAAAAGAAATTATTTCGCTTGGAAATGTTTCCAATTATCAAAGAAAAATGGATATGCTTTTGCAGGCCGGTGCTGGAGTTGGGTTTAATTATGGCATTCAATCCGGCGATGGGGGGTTTACCTTGAGTGGAGGGTCAAAAATTACCGGCAATGTTTATGCCAATGGAAACATTGATGGCAACGGAGGAGTAAGTATTACCGGGACCGCTATTGCGGCTGGAGCCTCTTCTTATATTGGAAATAAAACAAGCCCAACTGACCCGCTTATGATAGGCACTGGTTCAGTGGGAGATTCTTGGTCTTATAAGGCTATCGGCACAAGTGTAGCCGGCAATTTATATTGTCAAACTGGAAGTCAAAACAACAAAGCGTGCAACACTACTCACGGAATTCCTCCTTCAGTGCCTTTGCCTTTTACTCAAGCAAATATTGATGCCTGGAAAGCGGAAGGAACAGCCGGAGGGGTTATTACCGGTTCTACCAAGTGCCATGGTGGTTACAGTAATGGTGATTGTCATGTCGACTGGGCGAATGGCACTTTTGGTCCAGGGAAAATAACCGGGAATCTTTTGGTGGATGGCGGAGGCACGCTTACCATAACAGGTACTGTTTATGTAGTTGGAACAATAACAATTTCTGGCGGGGCTCACGTCATGCTTCCGGCGAATTTTAATCAATATAGCGCAACTCTTATTTCCGATGGTTGGGCCTCGCTTTCCGGAGGCAGTTATACCGGTTCAGGGGCAGCCGGGAGCTATCTCTTTGTTGTTTCAACCAGTACTTGTCCGAGCGGTACTGGTTGTTCGGGGCATAATGCTATCGACGTTGGCGGAGGATCCGGGACTATCGCAGTCGCTGCGCAGTCCGGAACAGTTGACTTAGGTGGAGGTATTTCCATTAATGCTGCTGTTGGAAAAACTATTTCGGCGCATAATGGAGCCAAAATATTTTACGAAACTGGCTTGGCTAGTCCAAGTTTTCAGAGCGGTCCTTCTGGAGGATGGAATGTTTTAAACTGGGGAGAAACTCAATAGTAGATTGTGATATAATCATCAAATGACTAAGAAATTAGTAATTGCCAATTGGAAAATGAATCCAGCTTCGGGCAAAGAAGCGGAAACATTATTCACTGATGTGGAAAATGGCTTAACTCTCTTAAAGAAAACGGAAGTTATTATTTGTGTTCCATTTTTATATTTAAATATTCTAAAATCCGCCAACCGGCAGACAAAAAAAATTATTTTAGGGGCACAAAATGTTTTTTATGAAGAAAAAGGCGCTTTTACCGGAGAAATATCACCTCTAATGCTAGATAATCTTGGTATAAAATATGTTATTTTAGGACACTCCGAAAGGCGAGCGCTCGGTGAAACGAATCTTGATATCAATAAAAAAATAAAATCGGCACTCTCTTTTGGGCTCATTCCGATAGTATGTGTTGGCGATAAGGAAAGAGATGAAAATCACGAATATTTTAATTTTGTGAAAATTCAAGTTGAGGAATGCTTGAATGGTGTTAAAAAAGATTTACTTGGGAAAATAATCATTGCTTATGAACCGGTTTGGGCTCTTTCCACTACGGAAGGTCGTAAAGATGCCACTCCGGTGGATTCGCGGGAAATGGTTATTTTTATTCGAAAAATTCTGACCGACAAATTTGGAGTTAATACAAAATTACCGAGAATTATTTATGGCGGTTCGGTAAATGAAAAAAATGCTTTGGAATTTTTGACAAATGGTGGAGTGGAAGGAGTATTGGTCGGTGGAGCGAGTTTGAATCCAGAAAAGTTTTTGGAAATTATCAGCATTGCGGAAAAGATATAATTTATGAAATTAAGAAGTTTAAAAAATACAAATGTTGCTGGCAAAACAATTCTCTATCGTGCTCCATACGATATTGATGTAGTGGAGAAAAATGGTGTCTTAGAAGTTTCCGATGATCTTCGGATATCAGCGACCTTGTCTACTTTAGAATATCTCTTAAAACAAAATTGTAAAATCGTGATTCTTTTTTATGTGGGACGTCCGGATGGACAGATTGTCGAGAAACTTCGTACTAATCCTCATGCCAGAAGACTTTCCGAACTATTAGGTAGGCCAGTGGACAAAATAGATGATTGTATTGGTCCAGTAGTTCTAGGAAAAATTGCCCAAATGAAACCACAAGATATTTTAATGCTTGAAAATGTACGTTTTTATCCGGAAGAGATGGTGGACGATGATGCTTTTGCCAAAAAACTTTGCGAAGGAAAAGACTTAATTGTCTTTGATGGTTTTCCGCAAGCGCATAGAATGCATGCGTCTACTACTGGCATCGAACGTCATCTTCCAGCAGTGGCTGGATTTTATTTAGAAAAAGAAGTGGAAATGTTGTCAGGCATCTTGGAAAATCCCGGTAGACCATTCACCGTTATTATCGGGGGAGCCAAGATTTCTGACAAAGTAGATGCAATTCATAATTTATTAAAAATAGCAGACACGGTTTTGGTTGGCGGAGCAGTGGCAAATGTTTTTTTGAAAGCAGAAGGGAGAGAACTTGGCAGTTCTTTTATGGAAGATGTTTTTGTTGACAAAGTAAAACGTGAAAAAAAAGATTGGGTAGAAGATGCGAAATCTATTTTGAGTGAAGCCAAATCTTTAGATAAAAAAGTTCTCTGCCCTCTTGATGTCGTTATTTCAGACGGGAATGAAATTAAAACTATTGATATTACAAAAGACGGAGTTCCGAACGGTTGGATGGCACTTGATATCGGACCGGAAACGGAGAAATTATTTTCGGAGATAATTCTAAAATCCAAAACCGTTTTTATAAATGGTCCTTTGGGGAAATCTAGTGATGATAAATTTATTGGAGGTTCGGTTTCAATAATTAATGCGATGAAAGAAGTAAATGGGGAAACGATCATTGCCGGAGGAGACACGATTGATTTAGTTCGCAAATATGGAAAACTGGAAAATTACACTCATGTAAGTCTAGCTGGTGGCGCAACCTTAGAATTTTTAGCTGGCAAAGAATTGCCAGCGCTCAAAGCGCTTGAGTAATTTTTTCTTTTATTTCGGCCTGGCTTCCGTCCGGGTAATCTATTCTAGGAAATTCTTGTAAGCCGTCATCCAAAAATCTTGGGATTAAATGAATATGAAAATGAGGGACTTCATTGCCGGCTACGCTCTCGAGTACAAAATCACACTCAAGTCCTTTTTTTATCGCAACCATCATTTTTTTTGTTAGAATGAAAACTTTTGAAATTGTTTCATCATCCACGTCTTGCATCCAAACAAAGTGTTTTTTAGGGATTATTAAAACATGTCCGTGAGAAACTGGCTTAATGTCCAAAAAAACCAAAAAATCTTTATCTTCATAAATCTTATCACAAGGGATTTCTCCCTTCCCGATTTTACAAAAAATACAATCATTCATAAATACATTATATGATACAATCTCTTATATGCAAAATCATACTGAACTGCTTCAAACGCTTTTGAAAAATCGAGGGATAGAAAAAGTAGAGGAGACGGAAATCTTTTTGAATCCTGATTATGAAAGAGATTTTCATGACCCATTTAAAATGCATGACATGGAGAAGGCTTGTGTTCGAATTTTTGAAGCGATTGAAGCGGAAGAAAAAATAATGATTTATGCGGATTACGATTGTGATGGCATCCCGGGAGCAGTAATTTTGCAAGACTTATTCAAGAAAATCGACTATAAAAACTTCCAAATTTATTTACCTCAAAGAAATTCCGAAGGATACGGACTCAATCTAGGGGCCGTTAAAGAATTTGCGGAGAAGGGAATAAAACTTTTGATTACCATAGACCTTGGTATCACTGCTGTGGCCGAAGTCGCTCAAGCAGAGGCAGATGGCATGGATGTGATTATTACTGATCATCATATTCCACTTGAAACCCTGCCCCATGCTTATGCGATTTTAAATCCTAAACAAAAGAATGACAATTATCCTGAAAAGATGCTTTGCGGGGCGGGAGTTATTTTTAAATTAGTGCAAGGTTTTATAAAAAAATACGGAGAATTTTACAAAATAAAAGAAGGTTCGGAAAAATGGATGCTCGATATGGCTGGGCTTGCAACTCTTTCCGATATGGTGCCCCTCACGGGAGAAAATCGCGCAATCGCGTATTTTGGCCTGAAAGTTTTGAGAAAATCTCCTCGTCCGGGTCTCCAGAAACTTCTCGCCAAGATGAACATTGAAGAGAGGTATCTCACGGAAGATGACATTGGTTTTATGGTGGTACCGAAATTAAATGCTGCCTCGAGGATGGATAATCCCATGAGAGCTTTTGAATTACTGGCCACAGACGATGAAGTGGAAGCGGGGATACTTACCAATCATTTGTCTAAAAT
Source organism: uncultured bacterium (assembly GCA_903895055.1). Classification (GTDB taxonomy): domain Bacteria; phylum Patescibacteriota; class Minisyncoccia; order Phycocordibacterales; family UBA9973; genus UBA9973. The sequence goes on along the minus strand of CAITSL010000001.1, from coordinate 9,661 downwards.
AAATGACGAAAGAAAGTTGATCGTGGCGAGTATTATGCGAGAAGTGAAAAAAAAGTTTGAAACTAGAGTTATAAAAGAAGTCATTGTCGTGGGTAATCCCGCCTGGCGAGTCGGAGTGCTAGGGCTCGTGGCCGGGAAACTCTCAGACGAATATCAAAAGCCGGTTTTTGTTTGGGGTAAAGATGAAAACGATATGATCAAAGGTTCTTGTCGTTCTCCAGGCTCAATTTCGATAGTAGAATTAATGATTAAAAACAAAGATTCATTTTTAGAATATGGCGGGCATGAATTGGCTGGAGGGTTCACAGCAGACAGCGACAAAATTCATTTTTTGGAAGAAATTCTTTCTGAATCTTTAAGGACCATCCTTAAAGAAGTTCCAAAGGACGGTCCTTTAGATAACCCCCTCCTCCACAAGGAGGGGGTAGGGGGTGGTGATTTGGAATTATCTTTAGTTGATGTGAATATGAAAAATTGGCGTGAAATAGAAAAGTTAGCGCCCTTTGGCATCGGGAATCCTAAACCAATTTTTCTTTTCAAAAATGTCAGAATAGAAAATATCAAAAAATTCGGCAAGAATGGTTCCGGAGAACATTTGGAAATCACATTTTCTGATGCCAGTGAAAATAAGCAAAATAAAGCAAAAGGGATTTCTTTTTTCTCAGGCCACGATTCTTTTGAGGTTCCTTTATCGGAGGGAATAAATGTTGATCTTCTGGCCACTTTTGATCTTTCAAGATTTAGAGGTCGAGAGGAGCTTCGTTTGCGAATTATTGAGATTTCTTAAAATTTAGGAGCTGAGCTCCCAAAAACATGTTATACTATTAATATGAGAAATATTAAATTTGCGACAAAAGAATATTATCATATTTACAACAGGGGAGTTGATAAAAGGGATATTTTTATGGATTCATATGATGTTGTTAGGTTTCTAAAATGCATGTCTGTTTTTAATAGAGAAGATTCAATTGGCAGTGTTTATGAACATTCACGGAAAGAATTAAAATTTGGGAGCTCAGCTCCCAAAAAAGGGAAATTAGTAAATTTTATAGCTTATTGTTTAAATCAGAATCACTTCCACTTTATTCTTGAGCCACTTGTGGATGATGGTATTCAAAAGTTTATGCATAAACTGGCTACTGGCTATACAAATTATTTTAATGAAAAATACAAACGAACGGGATCCTTGTTTCAAGGAAGATATAAAGCAATACACATAAACTCAAATAATTATCTTTTACATCTCAGCGCTTATGTAAATTTAAACTTTAAAATTCACGAAGGGTTGAATAAAGAGTGGATGAGCAAATTATCGATTTCCAGTTTTAAAGAATACACAGGGGAAATAGGGAAGTCTTTTTGTAAAAAGGATATTGTGCTGGGGCAGTTTAATAGTCCAAAGAAATATAAAATCTATTGCAAAGAAATTTTGCCAGAGATGCTTAGTAGGAAAGAAGAAGAAAAGGAATTGAAATATATGATGATTGAATAATTTGGGAGCTCAGCTCCCAAAGATTATTTTGCTCGGATAGGACATTATTGCTATAATAAAAAAATGAACAGAAAGAGGCTTGTTTTTTGGAAAAAAACTACAAGTGATCCCATTATTGATAATTTTTCTAGAAATCCTGAATATCACGAATTTTTTAGAAAATGCAATGATGTTTTTGAGTTTAGAATTGTAAATAATAAAGAAGCTTATATAGGCAATGGTGTTTTTAAAGATGTTTGTATATATAAAGATGGAAGAATTATTCCGGTTGATCAAGAGTTTAAAACAGACGTTATTTATCAATTTAAAAAAATGGCAGATGAAAGTTTTGATAACGTTGTTTCTATTATCGATACTCCTAAATTTAAAAATTGGTGTGGTGATAAATGGAACCAATATCAGTTGTTGAAAGATTTTATGCCAAAGACTTTTCTAATTGAAAAGGAAGATGATCTAATAAAAAATTTATCTCAAATCACTACTGACAAAGCAGTTGTTAAACCTAGAAGCGGGCAGAAAGGAGAAGGAGTTGTTGTATTTGATAAAACCTTACCACCGAAGCTTGATTTAGAAGTTTTACAAACTAAGGGATATTTATTGCAAGAATTTTCAGATACAAATATAGATGTCCCCAATATTGTTTCTGGTATACATGATATAAAGCTAATCACTGTTGATGATAGTGTTTTTGCAAACTTACGGATACCAGAAAAAAAAGATCAAGAATTTTGCACTTTTGATTCACCGTATACTGAAATTGATATAAATATTTTACCAAAAGATGTTCTTGTTTTTCATAAACAAATAAAAGATAAAGTGGGACAGGTTTTCCCTAGTCAGTTGTATACAATTGATATTGGCATTACAAGTAAGGGGCCTGTTGTTTTTGAATTAAACGGACATACTGCTTTTCCGTATATACATTTTGTTTATGCGCAGGATTTTTTTGATGCTTTAATAAAACACTTGCAATTAATGTAGGAATTTTATTTATGAAAAAAAATGAAATTATAATTTATACAGATGGGTCGTCGCTGGGGAATCCTGGCCCCGCAGGCTGGGGAAGTGTTTTAATCTTTCCCGATAAAAAAGTTATCGAATTAGGCGGTAGAGAGAAAGAATCTACCAATAATAGAATGGAAATAACCGCTGGAATTATGGCATTAAAAGAAATAGAAAAAAGGAAAGTAAAAGCAAAAACCATTAAAATTCATACAGACTCTTCTTATGTCTTGAATGGCATTACCATGTGGATCTATGCTTGGGTGAAAAATAATTGGATTACCAAAACCAAAGAATCGGTTTTAAATCAGGATTTATGGGAAAAACTTTTTAAAGTGGAAAATAATTTAAAACATCAATATAAAATAGAATGGGTAAAAGTTTCCGGCCATTCAGGAGTGCATTTAAACGAAAGATGTGATGCGATAGCGACAAGTAATGCTGGCAACAATACAACGATACTCTTCAGAGGAAATCTGAAAGATTATGAAAAACTTTTTGGACCCGTAGCGCAGACTCAGGGTGTTCAAAGTTCGACTTTGAACAAAACAAAAAACAAAAACAAAGGCAAAATCGCCTATTCTTATGTTTCATTTGTTGCTGGGAAAATGCATTCCGACAAAACTTGGTCAGAATGCGAAAAACGTGTGAAAGGAAAATCTGGCGCAAAATACAAAAAAGTTTTTTCAAAAGAAGAAGAGAGTGATTTAATCGCCGAATGGACATTAAAATCATTAATTTAAAAAATGCAGGATAAAGTATTTTTCTCAATAGTTTCCGGTTTTATTTTCGGAGTTCTTTTGCGGTCTTTTGTTTCTGTAAATTTTTATACAGCTATTTTTCTTTGTGTAATCTCGCTTGGAATTATTCTATTTCATAGTGTTATCTCACCCCGTCGCTTGCGAGCGACGGGGTCTAAAAATAAATGGGCTGTACTCGCGGGTATTTTTGTATTGGCAATATCTCTCGGAATTTTAAGATTTAATTTGGCTGAGAAAAATATTGGCAGCGCGGATGATTTATGGTCCGGGAAGCCGATGGAAGTAGGACAAAATGCGAGTTTGTCCGGGATGATTGACGATGAGCCCGAAATAAAAGAGAACAATCAAAAACTCACGGTGGACGTTGGAAGTAAAAAAAATTTAAGAATTTTAATCACCACTGATTTTAATGAAAGTTATAGATATGGCGATGTGATAAGTTTTTACGGGAAACTAGAGAAACCCGAGAATTTTGTCACCAATACCGGGAAAGTTTTTGATTATGTGAATTATTTGCGTAAAGACGGAATTATTTATCTGATGAATTATCCCAAAATAGAAATTAGCACTCGGGGCAATGGCAGTAAAATAAAAAGTGCACTCTTTGATTTGAAAGAAAAATTTCTGGAAAAAGTTAATTTGGCCATTTCCAAGCCGGAAAATTTATTGATGGACGGACTGATTTTAGGGGACAAATCTCAATTTAGCCAGGATTTTACGCAAAAATTTGTCAATACTGGGACGATTCATATTGTGGCTCTGTCGGGCTACAATGTGACGATTGTGGCCGAATGGATTATGAAACTTTTCGCATTTTTACCGATAAATCTCGGCATTGCTCTCGGCATTTTTGCCATTTTACTTTTTATTATCATGACGGGCGCGAATTCCACTGCCATCCGGGCAGGCGTGATGGCAGTCCTAGCACTGGTTGCAAGATGGACTGGCAGAAATTATGATGTTGCCCGAGCGATGATATTGGCAGTCGTTTTTATGATCATCCTTAATCCTTATGTGCTCGTTTTTGACGTTTCATTTCAGCTTTCATTTTTGGCGACGATCGGAGTTGTCTTCTTGACTCCCAGAATTGAAAAATATTTTCTCTGGGTTACCAAAAAATTTGAATTGCGAGATATTGTTTCGGTCACTTGTGCCACTTATATTTTTGTTATGCCTTTTATCCTGTATCAGATGGGCAATCTTTCGCTCGTCGCCTTGCCGGCCAATGTTTTAGTCTTGCCTTTTATTCCGTTCACGATGTTGCTTGGTTTTATTACCGGTTTTGCCGGTTTTATCTGGTATATTTTTGCCGTGCCAATTGGATTTTTATCTTTTATCTTACTCCACTACGAACTTGGAGTGATCAATTTCTTCGCTGGTCTGCCTTTCGCCTCCCTTTCTATTCCAAATTTTCCGCTTCTAATCACTCTGGCCATCTATGCCTATTTCATCTATCGTCTTTTCGGCAGGAGTATCCAGAAGTTTTTTACTGAATCTACTGTGCCACTAGAAAATTCTTCTCAATAATTTCCCAATTTACGTTTTCGAAAAATGCTTCAATGTATTTTTTTTTCTCAGAAGTTGGGTAGTCGTAAACATAAGCATGTTCCCACATATCAAGGCAAAGGATCGGGGAGGTGGAGACCAAGTGTCCGATGTGTTGTTCGTCTACAAAGTGGTTTAATAGTTGCCCCGTTTTTTTATCGTAGGAAAGCATGGCCCAACCGATGCCTTTGGTAAGTGCCAGTTTTTTAAAACTATCTAACCAATTCTCAAAAGCTCCGAAGTCCTTTTGAATTGCGAGCGCAAGCGAGCTATCCATGGTGAGCGGAGTCGAACCATCCGACAATGAACCAAAATAATATTCATGATTTCTCATTCCGCCGAATTCAAAAGCGAATCTTCTTTGTAATTCTGTTAATAAATAAGCATTTGCTTCGTCCTTTCGAAGTTCTTCAACTTTTTCCAAAATTAAATTGGTATTTTTCACATAACCCCCGTAGAGCTTTAAATGCTCTTCAATATTTTTGGCCGAAATTCCTTTCAGCTCACCAATATTAAATTTTTGTTCTATAAATTTTTTCATATGTTAATATTATAACATGAACTCTGAAGGTAGCATGAAGAAATACTGGCTCTTAATTTTCACCCTTGGCCTATTGATTATAACCGTATTTCTTATTTGTCTTGATTGGCAAAATACGCACCGGCAATTTACTTTTGCGATGCTTGAGGTTGGACAAGGCGACGGACTTTTTATCCAGTCTCCGACTGGGACGCAAGTATTAGTGGATGGTGGTCCGCCCAATCAGATTTTAGGCAGACTCTCGCAAGTGATGTCTCCTTTTGACCGCAGTATTGATGCAATTATTATCACCAATCCGGATCAAGATCATATTAGTGGATTTTTGGATGTCCTAAAATTTTATAAAGTGGGTGAAGTTTTTGAATCGGGTACCTGGAGCGATTCCAAGATCTATCAAAATCTGGAAGATGAAATAAAAAGTAAAAATATCCCAGACATCTTGGCCAAGCGAGGAATGCGACTGGATCTCGGAGGCGGAGCGGTGCTTGATATTTTATTTCCGGATCGTGATGTCTCAGGTTGGCAGACGAATGATGGCTCAGTTGTGGCGAAACTTACTTATGGCAATACTTCTATCATGCTCACCGGGGACGCGACCAAGCTCTCTGAGAGGATTGTTCTTTCAGAAAATACTCCACAACAAATGAAGAGCAATATTCTAAAGGTGGGACATCATGGTTCGAATACTTCCACCTCTCCGGAATTTTTGCAGGCAGTTGCGCCAACGCTTGCTTTAATTTCAGTTGGCCAAGATAATAAATATGGCCACCCAAAACAAGAAACTCTGAACGAGCTTTTACAGGCTGGCGTGAAGATTTTTCGCACCGACCAATTGGGTTCCATTATCTTAAAATCAGACGGGAAAATTGAAAATTTTAAATTTATCAAATAATTATTTTCGTGATAATATAGAAGGATGAAAGACAAACAAATAGAGAAACTTATAAAGGATGAGGCCAAACGTCAAAAAAGCGTTATTAATCTTATCGCTTCGGAGAACTATGTTTCAAAGGATGTTTTGAATGCGCTTGGCTCTGTGCTTACCAATAAATATGCCGAAGGATATCCCGGGAAGAGATATTATGGTGGAAATAGCATTATCGACAAAGTTGAAACGCTCTGCCAAGAAAGAGCTTTTAAACTTTTTAAATTAAAGTCCAATGAATGGCATGTAAATGTGCAACCTCTTTCCGGCTCTCCTGCGAATTTTGCTTTGTATTCTGCACTTGTTCCAATCGGTGGAAAAATTATGGGAATGAAATTAACTTCTGGGGGGCATTTAACTCACGGGCACCCTCTTTCCATGACCGGGAAACTTTGGAAGCCAATTCAGTTTGAACTTGATGGAAAAACTGAAGTGATTGATTATCAGAAATTAAAAGAACTTGCAATCAAAGAAAAACCAGACATTATTGTTTGCGGATTTACGGCCTATCCAAGATTTGTTGATTTTAAAAAGTTTAGAGAGATTGCCGATGCGGTGGTTTATCCTGACGGCAGAAAAGGCGCGCTTCTCCATGCCGACATTTCTCATTTTGCCGGATTGATCGCCGGCGGAGTCTATCCTTCACCCTTTCCTTATGCTGATTCTGTCATGACCACTACCCACAAATCTCTTCGTGGCCCAAGACAAGCGATTCTTTTTGTCAAAAAAGACGAGCGTGGTTTTGATAAAAAATTAGATAAGATGATTATCCCGGGACTTTTCGGCGGACCGCATGAAAATAATATTGCTGCGGTCGCTGTAGCCTTGGCGGAGGCGGCCAAACCGGATTTCAAAAAATACGCCAAACAAGTTGTAAAAAATGCCAAAGTTTTGGCAAATGAATTACAAAAGCTTGGCTGGCATATTGTTTCGGGCGGAACGGATTCGCATTTAATATTAATGGATACATGCCTGTCCGCCTCTGGCGGAGATGGAACCTGTGCTGGTGTTTCCGGGAAAGAAGCCAGTCAAAAATTAGAAAAAGCAGGAATTATAGTCAATATGAATACTGTGCCGGGTGATACCCGCAGCGTGATGGATCCTTCTGGAATCCGCTTGGGTACCTGTGCTGAAACCACTCGCGGGAAAAAAGAAAAAGATATGATTTTAATTGCCCGAAAAATGGATAAAGTTTTAAGAAGTAAATAATATGGCAGAAATTGAAGTAGAAAAAAAATTTAAATTAACTAACGAAACAAAAGATGCTCTTATTTCCGGTTCGACGGACATAGGAGAGGAAACAAATCACGATATTTATTATGATTACTCGGATTTTCGTTTATACAAAAAGGGGATTAAATTGCGATCCAGAAATGGAAAATTTGAACTGAAAATAAAAACAGCTGATGGTATAAATACTGAATTTAAAACCGAGGAAGAGATCAGAAATTATTTTAGGACAAGTTCGAGTGTCCAAGATTTTGTTCAAAAAGAACTTATTGTCTTTGCAGATTATAAAACCGAGCGCGAAAAATTCTTAAAAGAAGGTTTAAATATTGATATTGACCATTTAGATTTTGGAAAAGGATATATCTATGACCTATGTGAGATAGAATTAATGCTTGATAAAAACAGCACAGAAGAAGAAAAAGAGATGGCGACCGCAAAAGTTCTTGAATTTGCGAGGAAACACGGAATGGAATATAAAAAATTGCCATCAAAACTGAAAGAATACTTAAAAGCAAGAAGACCGGAAGTTTACAACGAGCTTCATGAGTTTAAACAACTTTGTAAGATTAAAATGAAATAAATTTTTATGATAAAGAATAAGCTTTCTTAAAGTTGAATTTTTGTTATGATGTCTATATGGCAAAAAAGGGAAAATTAATCGTGATTGATGGCACGGATGGATCCGGTAAAGCGACCCAGACGGATTTGCTGATCAAACATCTCAAAAAAGACGGGCATAAAGTGAAAGTAATAGATTTTCCCAGATATTACGAAAATTTTTTTGGAGCTTTCACCGGGCATTGTCTTTCGGAGCAATATTATAATTTTTTGAAAGTGCATCCGAAGATCGCTTCAATCCCTTTTGCCGCTGATCGCTGGCAGTCAAAAGAAAAAATGGATAAATGGCAAAAAGAGGGTTATATAGTGATTGCCAATCGCTACGTGAGCGCAAACCAGATTCACCAAGGCGGAAAAATAAGCGATACCAAAAAAAGAAATAATTTTATTAAATGGTTGAACGAAATGGAATACGGAGTTTTTAAAATTCCAAAACCAGATCTCACTTTTTATTTGAGTTTGCCGATAGAAATAGTTTTAAAAATTCTGAAACACAGAGAAAGCAGCCAGATGAAAAGAAAATATTTAAAAAAAAATAAAGATGTGCATGAAAACGACCGAGAACATTTGGAAAATTCCATCAAAAGCGCGCTGTGGCTTGCAAAGACACAGAAAAATTGGGTAAAAATCAATTGTTCCGACAAGGACGAGATTTTCTCCCGCGAACAAATTCACGAAATGATTTATGAAAAGGTAAAAAATATTATAAAATAACCATAACGCCATGCAATTAAACAAATATCAAAAAGAAGCAAAAAAAACAGCCATTCACCCGAAGAGATATAAGATAATTTATCCTGCTATTGGACTAGGCAATGAAGCTGGAGAAGTTTTGGGTAAGATTAAAAAATGGCTACGTGGAGATGATGGGAAAGGGGAAATGTCTAAAGAAAGAAAAAATGCTCTAAAAGGAGAACTTGGGGATGTTTTGTGGTATTTATCTACACTTGCTACTGAATTAGATTTTTCTTTAGACGATATTGCGAGAAGTAATTTAGAAAAATTGCGATCAAGAAAGGAAAGAAAATTAATAAAAGGAGATGGAGATAAAAGATAAATGGAGCAAAAAATTAAAATTTTAATAAAAGAAGCGCTGAAAAATCTCAAAATAGAAGCTGAGAATATTTCTATTGAGCATCCAGTTGATTTAAAAATGGGGGATTATTCGACCAATGTGGCGATGACTCTCTCAAAAAAACTTAAAGCAAATCCAAAAGAATTGGCAGAAAAAATAGTTTCTAAAATTTCTACTAGGCAAGACCTAGTCGAAATAGAAAAAATAGAAGCGAAAAATGGCTTTATTAATTTTTATTTATCAGGCGAATTTTTTGCCGAAAGTGTGGCAGAAATTTTAAAGGAAAAAGAAAATTATGGGAAAAATGAATCAGGAAAAGGCAAAAAAGTTTTAGTTGAATATTCTTCTCCAAATATTGCAAAACCTTTTACTATTGGTCATTTGCGCTCGACGATTATTGGAGATTCGCTTTCAAAAATCTTAGAATTTTCAGGATATGAAGTTATAAGAGATAACCATCTTGGTGATTGGG